>NZ_JBKQXO010000002.1:0-366324 GCF_046762885.1 Yoonia sp. SDW83-1 | reverse complement strand
CTTGAACTCGCGGCTGAACACTCTTCTCGTCATGTAGATTCTCCAGTTTCATAAACACCTTATCTCGGTGTCCACGAAACCGGCAGCAGGCCACATGTCGGTCGGATCATGCTGGTGCGGTAACGTCGAACGCATCATTGAAGGCATTTTTCCCTAATGACGCTATTGCAGCGCTCAACGCGCTTCCTAACCCTGACCATGTACAGTCAGATGGGAACAGGTATGTGGCGTTCCAAAAATCCAGGATCAGCGAATGGCAGGGAGTAAATCGAGAATTTCACGGACGTACGCTCGAAGAAGCACTTGTTTATGAAAACTTGGCACATTTCTCAGATGGAAACCTAAGCATCGGTGTCGAGCTTCCCGAAGACCACAACGACCTCATTGAGGCGGTGTTCAAACGCATTGGCAGCAGGTCGTTCAAAAAGACAGAATTCGCACTCGACTTGTTGTCTAACGATGATGAGTGGGCAACTCCTACCTACATCTCCGATGGTCTAGTTTGGCTCCAAGAAAAACTCAATCCACCAGTTCCGAACGCAGAAGCTGCACAATGACCTCAGATTTGATACCAACTCAGGCTGACACGCTGATTTCCGAATGCTTGGAAACGTCCCGGTCGTTTGCGGTCGTTGCTGGCGCTGGTTCAGGCAAGACTACGTCGCTAGTTGAAGCTCTAAGGCAGGTTCGGGAGCAGCGGGGGAAAGAACTGCGACAAGCCGGGCAGAGAATCGTTTGCATAACCTATACCAACAGGGCCGTAGACGTTATCTCATCGCGCCTGAAGTTTGATCACTTGTTTCTTATATCGACATTACACGGTTTTCTTTGGGGCGAGATTTCTAGATTTCAGAACGATATTCGAGAGGCTCTAAAGTCCAAAATCATTCCCGACCACTTGGACAAAGCACAAGAAAAAAACACCGGAAAGAACACCAGGACGGCCCGCCGAGCAAAAGCCAAAGTTGACAGGCTCTCCGCCGCCCTGGAGGTGATCGATGAGGTACGCGAATTTCGGTACAAGGAAGCGGCGGCAAGCAATTATGTCGAGGGCATCATCAACCATGATGATACGATCGACATATCGGCGCACATCATCCTAACCAAACCAGTTCTGAGGAAAGCACTCGGCTTCAAATTCCCTTATATTTTTGTGGACGAAGCTCAGGACACTTTTGGCAACGTTGTCGAAGCGTTGAACGCAATCTGTGCAGACGAAGGTCTTCCCATTGTTGGTTATTTCGGCGATCCGATGCAGCAAATCTACGACAAGAGAGCCGGATCATTCTCCGGTCCTGCAGGGGCTATGAACATTACCAAGACCGAGAATTTTCGGTGTTCAACCAGCGTGTTAACTTTGCTCAATGCTTTTCGAAAGGATGTCCAGCAAGTTGCTGCTGGTGACAATGCCGACAGAGTTGGCAGTGTAGAAATGACTATCGTCCAAGCACCAAATCCGACCGGTGGGCGAGGCAGGTATTCCGATGAAGAACTTGCCCAAGTATCGGCCAAGTTTGATGACGCCCTCGAAAAGTGGGGTTGGTCTGACCGAAACGGCGTAAAGCGCCTCTTTTTGGTGAGAAAAATGATTGCTCGCCGACAGGGCTTCAGCGACCTGCACAGGTTGTTCACGGGGCCCTTCGCATCGTCCAAGGCACAAGAAGAGTACGAAGCGGGTTCCCACGCTTTGCTCAAGCCGTTCATTGAGTTCTTGTTCCCGCTGGTCCAAGCCCATCGAGAGGAAAAGAAGAAGGACCTCATTGACGTCTTCAGAAAAGTCTCGCCGAAGTTCCATCCTCAGGGGCCAAGTGCAGATCAACCGTTCAAAACCATCCTGGCTCAAGTTTTGGCTCATGCAGACGTGTTGTCAGAAATGTGGGAGAAATGCACGGCTCAGGACCTGCTTCTCTACTGTCATGAAAATCTTCTCCTAGATTTCTCAGACCGTGTTATGCACCACTTGGAACGGGAGTGCCGAACAGAAGAGTTTGACGACGACAACCCTGAACATGTCCTTGAAAAGGGCGACTGGTTGGCTGACGTATTCTTCACGATGGGCACATCGGAGATGGCCAATTACGTGAATTTCGTGACTGACAACACGCCTCTGAGTACCCAGCACGGAGTAAAGGGCGAGGAATACAATGACGTGCTGGTCGTTTTTGATGACGTAGAAGCAGCTTGGAACCAATACAGCTTCCGAAAAACACTGACGCCGGAAACGGCAGGGGAACCCTCTGATGGACAACGGGAGAAGAGCGAGAAACTGGCCTACGTTTGTTTCTCAAGGGCGGCGGACAACCTGAGAATTCTATTTTTCTCGCAAGACGCAGAATCTTCCAAGAAGGAGTTGGTTGCCGCTGAATATCTTTCCGAAGATCAGATAATGGTGCTTAGTTGACCCCGCTGTTTAGTCTCAGACCTATACAGGTGAGCCTTGAACAAAACTCGGCACCCCAATGATAATCTAGTCGAAAGCAACCAACTCGTTCGCTCTGTGCCAGACGACGTTTTTTGCTTTCCAAGATCCGATCTTTGGAAGCCGGCGATGTGGAACATCATCGGGGACTACTTGGGTCAAGATGTCAAAGACGCGTTTGTTCGAAATCCTCCCAAGTACGTCGTGTCGGATGACCTCGGTTGGCTGGACGAAATCATTCTTGAGACACGCGATAAACTTGTTTCAATGAAACAAATCGCAGCTGAGCGGATGGTCTCGCACTATCGCGCCTTTCGGGTATCACACGGAACCCGAACAGCCTATGTAGATAGTTTTTATTGCCAAGGGTTGAGAAAGATTCGCTCTGAAGAATTCGACAGGCTCGCTCGCGAACTGCTTCTCACCCAAGAGTTTTCTTATGCCTCTGAGAAGTCTCTCGTTGCGGCAATAGAAGAGATCGATGCCAAAGGACCAGGATGCAGGGAGGGCTACCTTTACTTCTGCGCGGATGAGCAGGAGCTAATAGAAAACGCCGGACATTATTTGATCTACGGCAGTGAGTACTTGTATTGCCTCGCTATTCGCGTTGTTGGAGCTTGGCGTGCGCAAAAACTACTTACCTCAATTGGCAAGCCAACGATGATTGTCTGTGATCTTCCGTACGGTTATCTATCTCCCGATCAGCAGGGTGAGTTCGCCGGAATGTGCCTGGAAGTCATGTTCAGTGAATTGCTGGGACGGAACGATAACTACGGACATGGTACAGCAGTTATGTTGAGTCGTGATGTTCCTTCCAAATACATAGTCGGGCACTACCATCCTCAAAAGATTCGTGACCCCTTCAATTGATGAATGACCGTTTTCTTCACTCGGGCTGGATGATCTTGCACCGATAGCGAACGGCAGTTCCCCGCCGTCCGAGCTAAACGCTTGTTGTCCGAAAAGCATCTAGATCAAGCGCCGCTGTCGCGGAACCGCCTTCGTCCTTCGGCCCTCTGTGCCGCATTGGCCACAAGCGTTCCGATATGTGAGGTCTACACGCTTGAGGCCAATGCTACTGTTAAGTGTCATGCAACCGATGCCGAACAGTAATTAAAGGCAGTGCCGAGTGAGTTTGTAATGAGCACTTCATCATCTCCGGACGCCATCGCAACATGCCACGGCTTGCCAAAGACGGCCGCAAACGCAGCTTCTTTGGCTTGCCCGTTGTTGATGATAAGCATGTCAGAGCGAAAGACATCGCCACGCTCCCATTCTACGACTTCTGGCGTGAAGGCTATGACCTGCCGCAGCTTGATCATATCGAAGACCCGGCCGGTCAGCTCATCCCAATTGAGGATAGGAAACGCTTCTCAAAGCACTTCGTTGCCACTGGGCGACATCTTCCGTCCCGCTCACCTGCACCTACTCAACCCATGACGAGGCTACTGGCACAGTTTTGGCAATTGTTTCGATTGGTGGCGAAACTTGGAGAAAAGACGGGGCGAAATGTTACCAACACCTCACAGTCCGTGGATGGCTTTCGGTTGGCCTGTTGATTTGCGTTGCCGGCCTAACCGTCTAGAAAGAGCACGATCAGGCTCAAGAGCAAGCCAACCTTAACTCTCAAATTGCTGAAATGCGACGCTCGATGGGCGGTATACTGACAAGTGAGGAGTATTCTTTGGTAAACATTGGTACGCCTGCTGGCCTATTAATTGAGAGCCTTGGACAGCCAATCGTTGACGCCCAAGACGAAAATCTCGTCTGTAACGGTTCTCTACGCTATCTTCGCTGGTCCGATGTTGGACGAAATTCCGTTCAGGTGCTTCTTGACGAAACGGATCGAGTGATTGGGTTCTCTTTGTATCGCGACGACGAGCCCGTTCAGTATGCAAATTTGATGTTGGAGCCGTGGACGCCATGGGACCCGAAGCCTGATACTAGAAACAGATTGATCAGTTATGGAGATGCGCGCTTTTTCGGGTTCGTTGACGATTTGGGGAGCGCCGCTCCAAACAATTACCACACAGTTTACATAGGATGGTTTGCAAGCCGCGAGCATTCGGAGGCCATCTTTGCTTTAGAGCGTTTCTACGACGCTGGCGACCAGATCGTCGACCCTGAAAACTGGGAAGCGGGGCTGGGAATGACCTATGCCCACTTCCGAGCGTTGACCGAGGATTTGCCAACGCCAAAGCTCGGCGTCTTCTCTGAACTCTCTCGGGATGGCTGCCTAGAGGAGCCAGCAGGTGACGAGCCGGGGGCCGAACAAGGCAGAGTAGCATCTGCACTGCCAGCGCGATCATGACCTGCGGCAGCAGATAGGGCGCAACCGTCGGGATTATGCCAAGGCGGAGCTGCCCCGCCAGCGGCCCCGTGGTCAAGCGGGCGAGGTCGTTCAGCTCTCCGACCTGCACTAGGATCCTGCGCGCACGCTCAAGGAAAGCCTTGCCGAGGCTGGTCAGGCCGACCTTTCGCGCGCTACGTTCCACAAGCGGCGAGCCCAGCATCGCCTCCAGCTCTTTGATCTGCATGGAAAGGGCCGGTTGCGAAATGCCGCAGGATTCGGCGGCGCGACCGAAGTGGGTGTGCCGGGCCAGTGCGTCGAAATGACGAAGGTGCTTGAGGGTGAGGCCGATCATTAGCGTAGGTTATCGCTTCGGTTAGGAGAATCAATTGGGTTTTATGATTGCAGCCAGTTAGAATAGTTCTAGCCTGTGAGAAATATGCAGACTCATCAGATACGGAGCGGACAATGGACGGAAACAATGTGATGAAGGGCGGGTGTCCCGTCATGCACGGCGGCAATACCGAAATCGGCAACAGCCCGACCCGGTGGTGGCCCAAGACGCTGAACATTCAAATTCTTCACCAGCACGATGCCCGTGCGAACCCCATGGACCCCGACTACAACCATCGGGAGGCCGTAAAATCACTTGATTTTCAGGGGGTCTGGGATGACGTCGACAAGCTTCTGACCGACAGCCAGGTCTGGTGGCCAGCGGACTGGGGTCATTACGGTGGCCTGTTCATTCGCTTGTCCTGGCATGCGGCCGGGTCCTACCGTTTGGGCGACGGTCGTGGCGGTGCCGGAACCGGCAACATCCGCTTTGAGCCGCTGAACTCCTGGCCCGACAACGCCAGCCTTGATAAGGCGCGGCGCATCCTGTGGCCGGTGAAGAAGAAATACGGCAACGCCCTGTCCTGGGCCGACCTGCTGGTACTAGCCGGGACGGTCGCGTACGCCAACATGGGCCTGAAGGTCTATGGTTTCGCCTTTGGTCGCGAAGACATCTGGGCCCCCGAGATCGACATCAACTGGGGCAACGACAGCCAGATCCTCGCGCCGACAAACGAGCGTGTGGAAGACATCTCGGACGCGACAACGATGGACAACCCGTTCGCGGCGTCGCACATGGGCCTGATCTACGTGAATCCCGAAGGAGTGAACGGCAATCCCGATCCGGCAGAGACGGCGAAATACGTCCGCATGACCTTTGGCCGCATGGCGATGGACGACGTCGAAACCGCAGCCCTTACCGTGGGTGGCCACACCGTCGGCAAATGCCACGGCGGTCTGGCAGCGGACGAAGTCGGGCCGGGCCCGGCTGGCGCGGACATCGTGAATGCAGGCTTTGGCTGGAGCGATCCGGGCTTCAATGGCAAGGCTAACACCGCCCATACCTCCGGCCTCGAAGGGGCGTGGACGTCGAACCCGACAAAGTGGGATAGCGGCTATCTTGAACTGCTCTTCAAGTACGAGTGGAAACCTGTGAAATCTCGCGCCGGGGCCTGGCAGTGGGAGCCGATCGACATCGCCGAAGAGGACAAGGTCCCCGACGCTTCGGACCCGTCGATCAAGCACAACCCGATCATGACGGATGCCGACATGGCGATGAAGGTCGATCCGATCTACCGAGAAATCTGCGAGAAGTTCTACGCCAACCCGGACTACCTGTCCGAGACCTTTGCAAAGGCCTGGTTTAAGCTGACCCACCGCGACATGGGTCCGAAAGCCAATTACTATGGTCCCTTCGTGCCGTCCGAAGACCTGATCTGGCAAGATCCGGTACCTGCGGGTTCCACCAACTACGACGTGGACGCGGTCAAGACGAAAATCGCCGACAGCGGCCTGACCGCCGCTGAAATGATCGCAACCGCCTGGGACAGCGCCCGAACCTATCGCGGCTCGGACATGCGGGGCGGCGCCAACGGCGCACGTATCCGTCTTGCGCCGCAAAAGGACTGGGAAGGCAATGAACCCGCCCGGCTGGCCAAGGTGCTTGGCATTCTGGAGCCCATCGCTGCCGATGCGGGTGCGTCCATTGCAGACGTGATCGTGTTGGCGGGCAATGTTGGTCTGGAGCAGGCCATCAAGGCCGCTGGTCATGACGTTGCCGTGCCCTTCGTGGCGGGCCGTGGTGATGCCACCGACGCGATGACCGACGCCGACAGCTTCTCGGTTCTCGAACCGGTGGCGGACGGCTTCCGCAACTGGGAAGAGACCGATTACGGAGTTCCTGCCGAAGAAATGTTGCTCGACCGGGCGCAGCTTCTCGGCCTGACCGGCGCAGAGATGACCGTGCTGGTTGGCGGGCTTCGGATGCTCGGGGTCAACTACGGCGGCTCAAAGCATGGTGTCTTCACCCATCGCGAAGGGCAGTTGACCACTGACTTCTTCCAGACGATCACCGACATGGACTACAAGTGGGTCCCGGTCGCGGAAGACGGTACATACCAGTTGCAGGACCGTGCTACCGGTGAGGTCAAGTACACGGCGACACGTGCTGACCTTGTGTTCGGGTCGAACTCGATCCTGCGGGCCTTCGCCGAAGTCTATGCACAGGATGACAACGAGGCAAAATTCGTGCGTGACTTCGTCGCTTCATGGACGAAGGTGATGAACGCCGACCGCTTCGATCTTGTAGCCTAAGCCAATCGCGGTTCGGTCAGGCCGGAGCCTGACCAAACCACCTCAATGTCCCAAAACCCAAAGGAAATCGAAGGGCGTGCACGGAAGATTCCGCACATCAAACGGCCGGTTGAACCGGTTGACGACGGCTATATCCCCCAACGGATCCACCGACAATACCGGCCTCCTGCTGACCATCCCACTAACGACTTACGCCGTAGATCCACGCCACGCGGCGAATTGCTAAGCGAACGGCAAGAGGGCGCCAACGGAGCAGGCGCGACGAAGGCTGCTAACCGCGCTTGATCCCTGCCTCGCAAGACCGGCAGGCATACTTGGGCGTCAAGTTACGATGGCGCAGAACTGCGCGGGCACGATATCCAGCCGTTCGATGACATCTTCGCCAATGATGTGACGATCACACGCGGCCCATTCCGGCCATTGCCGGTGCTGTCTTGCGCTGCGGTGCGGCTTCGCCAAACCGGCCTTTCACTGCAACTGCAAAGACTAGCGCAGTTTTGGTGTCGGCTGTGCGGGACGACGTGGATGTTAGACCACCCAATGCTAAGGTCTGCTTTCGGTAAAAGTCGCGGCCATGTGCGTTTAATACAGAAACGCGATCAATCTGTAGAATGCGTTCGGCTGTTCTCATCTTGGGAAAGCCTCAAACAATACCGCCACCTGCCCCACTCACGGCCGGTCGCTCTGCGGCCACCTGCGCGCGATAGCCTGACGCACGATACGCCGCGACTGGGTCAATAGCCCCTCCATTTTCAAGCCGTGCCATCGCAAGCACGGGTTCCACATCCGTCCGGAACCCATGCTTCAATGTGGTCGTCGCCATAAGTGCGTCGTTGTCTTCCTGAAAGCCGACCAGGGCAGTGCGATCCACCAACAAAGCCTGCGCATAGGCGCGTTGCACTTCGGTGGCGGACACCATGAGGCTTTCAATCGGGTCCGTCACATTGTGACTTTGATCAAGCATGTGCATAGGGTTGAAATCAGGGTTCGCCTCGGCCTCCACCAATTCGCTGAAGACAAGGAAAAGACGGTAGGGATCAATGCTGCCGGTATCCAAATCATCGTCACCATATTTGCTGTCATTAAAATGGAACCCGCCCAGCTTGCCGAACTGGGTCAGGCGCGAGACGATCATTTCTATATTCACATTGGGCGCGTGGTGGCCAAGGTCCACCAGACATTTGGCCTTGGCGCCCAACTGCTGTGCAATCAACAGGTTGGTGCCCCAATCCTGAACAACAGTCGAATAGAACGCAGGCTCGTACATCTTGTGTTCGGTCAACAGTGTCCAATCGTTCGGTAACGCGCCGTAAACCTGTTTGGCGGCGTCTAGGTAACGTTCGAATTGTTTGGTGAAGTTGGCCTGACCCGGAAAATTCGACCCGTCCCCGACCCAGATCGTCAATGCCTTGGACCCGATTTGCGCGCCCAATTCGATGCAGGCGATGTTGTGGTCCACGGCTTGCTGACGTGTCGCGGCGTCCACATGTGCTAAGGATCCGAATTTGTAGCTGTGTTCTTGACCGGGTTGATCCTGGAACGTGTTGGAGTTTATCGCGTCAAAGCGCAGTCCAATTTCCTCGGCTTTGCTGTTCAGATCGGCAGCGGGCTGTGTGTCCCACGGGATATGCAGCGAGACCGATGGCGTGGCGCATGTCAACTGATGGATCACGCCGCAATCGTCCAACTTGTCAAAGATATTGCGCGGCTCGCCTGCTCCTGGAAAACGTGCGAACCGTGTGCCGCCGGTGCCAACACCCCAGCTAGGCACGGCCACACCATATTGGGCGACCTTCTCCTTGATCCTGGTAATGTCGATGCCGCGCCGGTCGAGGTGTTCGCCAAGCGCGTCATAGTCGGCCTTCAATTTGGCCAGCGCCGCGTCATTGGCCTTTGAGATGATATCTGACTGGATCATGTGCCCGCCCCTTACCGTGTGAACGCTTGTACGTTGCCTGCGTCCACGTTGATGATGTTTCCGGTCGATTTGGCTGAAAGGTCGGAGGCAAGGAAATAGGCCGCCTCGGCGATGTCTTCGGGCAGCACCGAGCGCTTGAGCATGGACCGCTCACGATACATCGCCTCAAGCCCGTCCTTATCGGTGCCATAAGTGCCCGCGCGTTGATCAAGCCATTCGCCCTGCCAGATCTTGCTGCCCTTAAGAACGGCATCGGGATTCACCACATTCACCCGCACGCCCATTGGCGCGCCTTCAAGGGCCAGACACCGGGCGAGGTGAATTTCAGAAGCTTTCGCGGTGCAATAGGCCGACGCATTGGGCGACGCTGCAAGCCCGTTCTTGGACGCAACAAAGACAACCGCTCCGCCGATATTTTGCACCTTGAGCAGCCTGAACGCCTCGCGGCTGACAAGGAAATACCCGGTCGACAGGATCGCCATGTTCTTGTTCCACAAATCCAGCGTTGTCTCTTCGACAGGCGCGGAGCTTGCGATGCCTGCATTCGACACCAGAATGTCGACACCGCCAAATTCTGCAGCGATCTCAACATAGGCTGCGGCCACCGCGTCTTCGCTAGTGACATCCATGTTGACCGTGCGCACGACGTCTGCGGAATACCGCGTGCTTAGCGCATCCGCCGTTTCAGCCAATGCCGCTTCGTCAATATCGGCCAGCATCACGCACGCACCTTCGCGCAAGTAGCGTTCCGCCGTGGCAGCGCCAATGCCGCCTGCCCCGCCTGTGACAAGGGCCACGCGGCCAGCCATCGACTTGGGCGCAGGCATGCGTTGCAACTTGGCCTCTTCCAGAAGCCAGTACTCGATGTCGAACGCCTCTTGTTCCGGCAGACCCTGGTATTCCGAAACCGCATCGGCTCCGCGCATCACGTTGATCGCGTTGACGTAAAACTCACCGGATATGCGCGCAGTGGCTTTGTCTTTGGCAAAGGTGATCATGCCAACGCCCGGGATCAAATAGACCACCGCATTGGGGTCACGGATGGCGGGGCTGTCGTCGCGTTTGCAGCGATCGTAGTAGACCAAATATCCTTCGCGATAATCCGCAATAGCATCGGCCAACCCTGCCAAGGTTTCATCAACATCTGGTTTTGCGGGGTCAAAATCCACCACCAGCGGACAGATTTTCGTGCGCAGGAAGTGGTCCGGGCAGGATGTACCTAAGGCGGCCAGCCGCTCCATGTCTTTGGCATTCACAAATTCCAGAACCGCATCACTGTCGGTGAAATGACCCACCATGTGCTGCTGTCCGGATACCATGCCGCGAATGGCAGGCATGAGGCGGGCTGCCGTGGCACGGCGTGCATCCGCGTTCAGGCTTTGATGAACCGCTCCGCCGAATGCCGACTTGCCTGCGGTCCTCTCGGCGAACCAATCCATCGCCGTCTGGATCACCTCCAGCGTCAGATCATAGCAATCCTGCGCATCATCGGCCCAAGTGAACAAACCGTGGCTTTCCAGAACCACACCCTTCGCATCAGGGTTCTTTTCGCAATAGTTCGACAGCCAGAGGCCCAGCTCATATCCCGGTTTCTTCCACGGCAACCACCCGATGCTGTCGCCAAAAATCTCTTGCGTCAGCGCCTTGCTGTCCTTGGCTGCGGCAATCGCGATAATTGCATCGGGGTGCATGTGATCGACGTGTTTTGCGGGGACATAGGCGTGCAGTGGCGTGTCGATAGAGGCCGCGCGCGGGTTCAGATTGAAGGTGCAATGGGGCAAGTAGGCGACCATTTCGTCTTCAAATTCTACTCCGCGGTACAGCCCCCGCAGCGCATTTAACTTGTTCATATAGAGCGTCGAGAATCCATCCATCTTGATCGAACCGACATCCCCGCCTGACCCTTTGACCCACAACACCTCAACCATGTTGCCGTTCAACGGATCAACTTCCATCACCTTGGCGGATGTATTGCCGCCCCCGTAGTTGGTGATTCTCTTGTCCGACCCAAGAAGGTTTGACCGATACAGCAGCTTTTCAGGCTCTGTCATCTTGTTAGAGAAGGTAGCATCCCACTTGTTTTCAAGGCGTTGCGTTTTCGTGGAAGAGGTCATGTGGGTCTCCGTGGACGACGGGTTTAGGCTGCTAACTCCAAATCAAGGTGACTGCGCTGCGCGATCAAGTCAATCACTTTCGATCATAAACAATCATGCTGCATTGCAGAATGATTGTTATTGACAAATAATGATTGACACTGAGCAGCGACTCAATTCACGTTAGGCCAATCGAAAGGGTATCCAATGCACGAGAAAGACAGACATCGCGTTATCCTCTCTGCCGTTCAGGACCGCTCTGTAGTCACGGTCGCGGACCTTTGCGCCCTGACTGGCGCGTCCGAGGCCACGGTACGGCGCGATATCAATACATTGGACGACCAAAAGCGCCTTCGCCGCGTTCGCGGTGGCGCCGAAGCCTTGACCGCGACGCCGTTTGTCGGCCTGTCTGGCCGCCCATTCTCGGTCAATGAAACGATGAACATCGCCGAGAAGCAGGCGATAGCGGCCGCAGCGGTTGAGTTGTGCGAAGACGGCGAACCAATCATCATCAACGGCGGCACGACAACATTTCAGATGGTCCACCCGCTGGCCTCGCGTCGGATGCAGGTCTTCACGAACTCCTTTCCGATAGCCGAGCACCTGCTCAAGAACACGACCAATACGGTTGTGCTGTCGGGTGGCATTATCTACCGGGAACAGAACATTATCCTGTCGCCTTTCGATAATGATGTGACCCGCAATTTCTATGCCAAGCGAATGTTCATGGGTGCGGCGGGCATCGGCCCGCTCGGCCTGATGGAACAAGACCCGCTGCTTATTCAAGCGGAACAGAAGCTCATCGGTCAAGCCGAAGAACTGATCGTTCTGGTGGACAGCTCAAAATTCGCCAACCGCTCAAGTCTGGTGCTTTGCCCGCTTGACCGGATCGACACAATCGTCACCGACGACCGGCTAGAGGACCGCACTGCGACCATGCTGGACGCGGCAGATGTAACACTGATCGTGGTGCCTTCCGGTTCCGCGCAGAAAGAAGGTGTGGCGACGCTGCCAGCCTGATTGAAACCACTCCAGGGAGGAAAACCATGAGTGTATTAAAGAGACTAGTAACTTCCGTTGCGTTGGTCGGCGCCATGTTGGGCACACCTGCCCTTGCGCAAGACGATGTGCGTATCGCTTTGGTCGTCAAGGCACTGGGCATCGGGTTCTTCGAAGCCGCCGCTGAAGGCGCAGAAGAAGCCGCCGCTGAGCTTGGCAATGTCGAGATCATTTATACCGGCCCCACTGACACGACGGCGGAAGGTCAGATCGAGGTCATCAACGCACTGATCGCCCAGCAGGTCGATGCCATTGCGATCTCTGCCAACGACACCGACGCTTTGGTTCCTGCGCTGAAGCGCGCCATGCAGCGTGGTATCACTGTGATCAGCTGGGATTCCGGCGTGGCACCTGAGGGTCGCCAGTTGCACCTGAACCCATCGTCGAATTCGCTGATTGGCAACATGATCATCAAGCTGGCCGCCGATCATCTGCCCGAAGGTGGTGATGTGGCGGTTTTGTCTGCGACCACCACCTCGACCAACCAGAACATCTGGATCGAAGAGATGAACAAGGTCATGGGCAACTATCCGGGCATCAATGTGGTCTCGACCGTGTATGGCGATGACCTTGCCGATAAATCCTACCGCGAGGCCACTGGTCTAATGCAGTCTTTCCCAGATCTGGACGCGATCATCGCGCCGACGTCCGTCGGCATCGTTGCCGCAGCACAGGCTGTTGTGGATGCAGGTAAAGTCGGTGAAGTGAACGTGACTGGCCTTGGCCTGCCGTCCGAGATGGCTGGTGCAATCGAGAGCGGTGCGTCCCAGTCCTTCGCGATCTGGAACCCGATTGATCTGGGGTATTCCGCCACTATGCTGGCCTATGAGCTCAGCCAAAACGGTGTCGAAGCCGCCCCCGGTGCGGAAATTCGGATGGGCCGCATGGGTGCCCTTACGCTGGACGAGAACAACGAAGGCGCCATGGCCGATCCGTTCGTCTATGACGCCAGCAACATCGACCAGTTCAAGTCGATCTTCTAAACGACCCTCCCTGACTGGTCCGGCGTACTACGGTGCGTCGGGCCGGACAACGTCGCCCCGCTCCAAATGAGGTTTCGAATGACGACGCAACCCGCGCCAAATTCGCCCGTCGTGTCCCCGGTTGTTTCCATGGACATGATCACCAAGACCTTCCCCGGAGTGAAGGCACTGGATGAGGTCAAACTGGACCTGTATCCCGGCCAGGTTACTGCCCTTGTGGGCGAGAACGGCGCCGGCAAATCCACCACGGTCAAGATCCTCACTGGAATCTATTTCCCTGACGGCGGCAAAATCCGCATCGACGGCGACCCCATCGCCTTTTCCAATCCCAATGATGCCTCCGACGCGGGCATTACCGCGATCCATCAGGAAACCGTGCTGTTTGACGAACTCTCCGTCGCCGAAAACATCTATATCGGCCATGCTCCGCGCACGCGGTTCGGATTGATCGACAACGCCGAAATGCACCGCGCTGCTACCGCTCTGCTCGAAGAAATCGGCGCGCCGTTCAGTTCACACACCCAATTGCGCGATCTTGGCATTGCCAACAAGCACCTGGTGGCCATCGCCCGCGCCCTATCCGTTGATGCCCGCGTGGTGATCATGGACGAACCCACCGCCGCCCTGTCGCACAAGGAAATCGAAGAGCTGTATGAACTGGTCGAGACCCTGAAATCCCAGGGCAAAGCAATCTTGTTCATAAGCCATAAGTTCGACGAGATTTTCCGCATCGCCGACCGCTACACCGTCTTTCGCGATGGCGCGTTTGTGGGCGACGGTCTGATCGCAGACATCGACGAAGACGCGCTGGTTAAAATGATGGTTGGCCGCGCCGTCGACCATATTTTCCCCGACCGTGATCCTGTTGTAGGAGAGGATGTTCTACAAGTCGTGGGCTATGATCATCCGACCGAATTCGCCGACATCGATTTCACCCTCAAGCGCGGCGAAATCCTCGGTTTCTATGGGCTTGTGGGCGCGGGTCGTTCCGAATTCATGCAGGCCTTGTTTGGCATAACCAAACCCAGCAAAGGCGTGACCAAAATCAACGGTGATATCTGCGTCATCCGGTCCCCCGCAGATGCCGTGAACAACGGGATCGTCTACGTGCCCGAAGATCGTGGTAAACAGGGCGCGATTATCGGATTGCCGATATTCCAGAACATCACCCTTCCGTCCCTTGGTCGCACGTCCCAGCGTGGCCTCCTGCGGCTCGCCGAGGAATTCAAACTGGCGCGCAAATATGCCGAGCGGTTGGATCTGCGCGCTGCATCCCTTGATCAGGACGTCGGCAATCTGTCGGGTGGCAACCAGCAAAAGGTCGTCATCGCCAAATGGCTGGCGACCCAACCGCAAGTCATCATCCTTGACGAGCCCACCAAAGGTATCGACATCGGATCAAAGGCAGCGGTGCACGAATTTATGGCTGAACTGGCAGCACTCGGCCTGTCTGTGATCATGGTCAGCTCTGAGATCCCTGAAGTGATCGGCATGTCTGACCGTGTGATTGTCATGCGGGACGGGCGTATCGCGGCTGAACTCGCAGGCGATGACCTGACCCCGGAAACGCTTGTTCGGCACGCCGCAGGCATCTCTAAAACTCCCGGGAGAGTTCCCGCATGACCCGGCTTATTCCTGTCCGAGAAACCATCCTTGCAGCCGCCATTCTGGTGCTGATGATCCTGATCGCCTCGCGGTTTCCCGGCTTTGTCGCGCCTTCGAACCTCGCCAATGTATTCAACGATACAGCACCTCTGATCATCCTTGCCTTGGGGCAGATGGTCGTGATCCTGACGCGCTGCATTGATTTATCGGTGGCGGCTAATCTGGCGCTCACGGGCATGGCCGTGGCGATGATCAACGTCGCGATGCCCGGCCTGCCAATCCCTGTGATCATTGCGATTGCCATCGGATTGGGCGCTGTGATGGGCGCGATCAATGGGCTGCTGGTCTGGAAGCTGGCGATCCCGCCCATCGTGGTCACTCTTGGCACAATGACCATTTACCGCGGCATGATCTTTCTGATCTCGGATGGCAAATGGGTGAACTCGCACGAGATGTCGCCCGCGTTTACGGCGTTCCCGCGTGCCGAATTTCTTGGTTTGCCAGTTCTGTCGTGGATCGCCATAGCCTGCGTTATCGGCTTTGCGGTCATGATGTCTCGCACCCCGCTGGGTCGGTCCGTCTTTGCAGTGGGCGGCAACCCCCATGCTGCGGTCTATACCGGGATCAATGTCGGCAAGACGCAGTTTCTGGCCTTCGTAATTTCCGGGGCGCTCGCTGGATTGACTGGCTATCTTTGGGTATCCCGCTTTGCAGTAGCCTATGTCGATATCGCAGGCGGATTCGAGCTTGAGGTTGTGGCTGCCTGTGTCATTGGCGGCATCTCAATCGCGGGCGGTATCGGATCGGTCGGTGGTGCAGTCCTGGGCGCGATCTTCCTTGGGGTCGTGAAAAACGCATTGCCTGTCGTCAACATCTCACCCTTCTGGCAACTCGCTATCTCCGGCAGTGCGATCTTGATTGCCGTGGCGTTCAACGCCCGAGGAGGCCGAACCAAAGGCCGTATCATCCTCAAGTCAGCCGAAAAACCGCTGGAGGCCGCAGAATGACCGATACTAGCCTTCAGACCCGCCATGTGCCCGACCGTCTGCAAAGTCGCGCGTATCGGACATTCCGCAGTTGGGAAGCGCTGTTGCTCGCTGTCGCGGTGGCGATCTTCATCGTCAACAGTTTTGCCTCGCCCTATTTTCTGAGCGCGTGGAACCTCAGCGACGCGACCTTCAACTTCACCGAAAAAGCCATGATCGCCTTTGCGATGGCGCTGCTGATCATCTCGGGCGAAATCGACCTCTCGGTTGCGTCGATCATCGCCCTTGCCAGCACCGCGATGGGCCTTGCGTTGCAATACGGCGCGGGCACGCCGGAACTCGTGATCATCGGCTTCACAGTCGGCCTCTTATGCGGAGCGTTCAATGCGGTTTTCGTCACGATCCTTGGGTTGCCGTCCATTGTCGTCACCATCGGCACGATGAGCCTTTTTCGTGGCATCAGCTTTATCATCTTGGGCGATGACGCCTTCCGAGGCTATCCCGCCAGCTTTTCTTGGTTCGGCCAAGGTTATATCTATTGGGTCTTCACAGTTGAAATGCTGCTCTTCTTGATCATCGCGATCATCTACTTTGTGCTCTTGCACAAAACCAACTTTGGCCGCGCGGTGTACGCCATCGGCAACAATCCCACCGGGGCGCTGTTCAGTGGCATCCGGGTTCAGCGTGTGAAGTTCATCTTGTTCCTGCTCACCGGCCTGATGTCCGGCGTGGCAGCGGTTTGCCTGACCTCGCGCCTCGGCTCCACGCGCCCCAGCATCGCCACGGGGATGGAGCTTGAAGTGGTCACGATGGTCGTTCTGGGGGGCGTCAATATCCTTGGCGGATCTGGGTCGATCCCCGGCGTGGTCATTGCAGCCTTTGTTATGGGACTTGTCACCTTTGGCTTGGGTCTGTTGAATGTGCCGGGCATCGTCATGTCGATCTTCATCGGCTTGCTGCTGATCGGCGTCATTGCCTTGCCACGCCTCTGGACGATGGCCGCAGCTCGGAGGGCAAAATGACTGAACGCTACGTGTTTCGCATGCGCCTGAATGATGGAATGGAGGCCGAATACAAGCGCCGCCATGATGAGATCTGGCCGGAGCTGGTGGACCTTTTGCACGACGCAGGGGTCAGCGATTACTCGATCCATTTTGACTCCGAGACCTTGTTGCTGATCGGTGTTCTCGAGCGCCGGTCAAATCACACGATGGACGGGTTGGCAGAACATCCGGTCATGCAGAAATGGTGGGCACATATGGCCGACATCATGGAGGCCGGCCCCGACAACGCACCCGTCGCTGTGCCACTGGAACGTGTGTTCCATTTGCCATGACAGCACCCCAACATGTCGCGGTGATCGACATCGGCAAGACCAACGCCAAACTCGCGTTGGTCGATCTGCCGAGCCTCACCGAAGTGGCCGTGCTAACCCGCCCGAACATCGTGCTGACCGACGGTCCGTGGCCGCACTACGATGTCGAAGGGCACTGGGAGTTTCTGCTCGATGCGCTCAGCCAGTTCCACAAAGAGCACCGCGTGGATGCAATCTCCGTCACGACCCACGGTGCTTGTGCGGCTTTACTGACCCGCGAAGGACAACTCGCCGCGCCGATCCTCGATTATGAACACGAATATCCTAGCCACATCGTAGAAGCCTACACGGCTCTCAAACCGAACTTCGCTGAAACCGGATCACCGACATTGGCAGGCGGCTTGAACATCGGCGCGCAACTGCATTGGCAGTTCACCCAAGTCCCATCATTGCGAGACCGCACCGCGCATATCGTGACATACCCGCAATATTGGGGACATCGCCTTACTGGCGTTGCGGCAACCGATGTTACGTCGATCGGCTGCCACACGGATCTCTGGCAGCCTCGAAAAGGAGTGTTTTCGGACCTACCTGGGCGTTTGGGCATTGCTGACAAGATCGCGCAGGTGCACAAACCCTCTGATGTTTTGGGTGCAATCCGACCTGAAATTGCGCAACTTACCGGTCTGCCCGTCGATACCAACGTTGTCGTTGGCATTCACGACTCCAATGCATCCCTTTATCCTCACCTTCTGACCCAAACAGGTCCGTTTTCTGTGGTCTCGACTGGTACATGGGTTATAGCCATGACACTGGGCGGCGCAGACATTTCTCTGGACTCCAGACGGGATACGCTCATCAATGTCGACGCGCGCGGTGCGCCCGTTCCTAGCGCGCGATTCATGGGCGGGCGAGAATACGAGCTCATCCAACAGGGCCACGTAGCACCATCGACAGCCAAGGACGTGGTAGAGGTCCTGGAACAGCACGTGATGGTTTTGCCAGCAGTAGAGCCACAAACGGGGCCGTTTCAGGGTCGAAAGATGCGCTGGACACCGACAGAGCCAGATCTCGGCACGGGCACAAGATCCGCAGCGCTTTCATTCTACCTTGCTTTGATGACAGACACCTGCCTGCAGCTGACCGGCGCAACCGGCCCAACGATCGTTGAAGGGCCTTTCGCCCGAAATCGTGAATTTACCGCCATGCTTGCGGCCGCAACCGGGAGGGAAGTTCTAACAAGTGACGCCGTTACGGGCACCAGCATTGGGGCCGCTCTCCTTTTCGATCAAAGCGATGGATTGGCCAGGCCAAACTTGGCTCACCCTCCCGGAAATCTTCCAGATCTTCGCAAATACGCAGCCCTCTGGCGATCTGAAACAATTATCTGACCGCACAACCCCACATTCAGCCATGCCCAATTCGCGAGTGGAGAAAACGTCCGCTCTTCGCCCTTTCCGGGTAATGGAGTGTCTCCCAGCACCTGATACTTTGGGCTCTGACCGTCCTGCCGCGGTGCGACATCGCTTGACCAATACGAAGGGCCCGCAGCATGCGTAATTGGGCTGACCCTGAACTGAGGTCGAGCTCCCGATAGGATCACAGGGAAACTGTGAACATGGGAGATTTCGAATGGAATATTTTGCAGGTTTGGATGTATCGCTGCGGTCGTGCGCGGTTTGCATCTTCGATGGCAAAGGCAGGGTTTTGCATGAGCGAGAGCTGCCTTTCGAGATCGAGGAGATTGCAGGGTATCTGACCGCACTTGCCTTTCCGATTGAACGCATTGGCTTTGAATCCGGCACTTTAAGCCAGCATTTGTTTTACGGATTGAAGGCAGAGGGGTTCGATGTCGTCTGCATGTAGGCGCGCCAGGTGAGTGCCGCCCTATCAGCGATGCGCAATAAGACCGATCGCAATGATGCCCGCGGCATTGCCCAAATTCTGCGGACAGGCTGGTTCAGCCCCGTTCACATGAAGAGCCGGGAGGCGCACGGGGTTCGGGCGCTTCTGTGCACGCGAAAGGCCTTGCTGAGCAAGACCATTGATTTGGCAAATGAAGTGCGAGGACTGCTGAAGATATTTGGCATCCGCCTGCCAAAGACAGTGAAGCACGGCAGCTTCGACGGCGTGGTCCGGCCGATGATCGAGATGGATGAGGTTCTGGCTCATGCCATGCTCCTGCTACTCGATGGCTCGGCTAGTTCTGTATCAGCACTTTCTGGAACTCGACCGACGGGTCAAACGAGCAGCCAGTCAGGATGAGGTGTGCATGCGCATGATGACGGTTCCCGGTGTCGGGCCGATTGCAGCTTTGACCTTCAAGGCCGACGTCGACGATCCGTCGCGCTTCAAACGATCTCGCACTGTGGCTGCCCACTTTGGCCTCACGCCCCGGCGATACCAATCTGGCGAACATGACAACCCTGACTGGATATCCAAGGCTGGGGATTGGGATGTCAGGACTACGCTCTATGCAGCCGCCAATGCATTACTCATGCGAACAATGGCCGGATCGCAGATCAAGTCATGGGGTATGCGCTTGATGCGCACCAAGGGTCGTCGCCGCGCAGTTGTGGCTGTTGCTCGCGAATTGGCCGGCCTGCTTCACTGTATGTGGGCGGATGGCACGGAGTTCCGCTCAGAAAAGGCGGAGGGCATTGCATGAACTAAACGCCGGACCACCAATCTGAACAGGATCGTCCTCACCTGACGAGGTTCGTGGATGAAGCCGAAAATTTCTGCTGCTCCACAAAAGCGCGTCTCAAAGCGAGGCTCTCAACGTCGCCATGACAGCAAGTTGCGCGGCTGCGATCTCGTCACACTCGCGGTGACCGATCTTGTCAAAGATGAGCGTGTGCGCGAGGGTGTTTCGGTCATCTAAAGCAAAACCAAGCAACCAGTTCAGTTTGAACTCACTGAAAATACGCCCGAAACCGTCTTGGCTTGGGTCAAATCGCCCGAAATGCTCGCGTGCAGGTTTATGTTTCCTAGTCGGTTCCACGACCGTCCGCACATCTCAACACGCCAATACGGTCGGCTGGTGCATGACTGGGTGACCGCGATTGGCTTGGAGCCAAGCGGATAACGGACCGAAACCAATGCAGGCTATCTGCTGGTCGCAGTTCCCCGACAACCGGTCTACCATACGGATGTCTGTTTTTATGTGCTTGACATGGTCGACTTGCAACTGCGGGGAAAGGCTGCTTCCCATGTAGGTTTTTTCGCTGCGGTCGCAAACCGCATAAAGCAACCGTTCAAACAAACACCGCTAACGGCAGGTCTGTCCCGCACAGTGCGAATTCGACCATCGTGGATTTTGCATTTGTAGCGAAAGTCCGGTTTGACGGGCCGGACTGCAGCATGATGCACAGTAGGTCAATGACCGGTATGGGCCGTTCTTGCCGGTCGAGCCGTGAGCTTCCCGTGTCCGCAAGGGAATCGATCAGCGGACGGTCTTTTGGGCCGTACTCATCGGCGGGATTCGCGTCGGTTGGGACCGTGCTCAACGGCAAGTGATGGATGGTTAGCGCCTACTCCAACCAGATTTGCAATATCAAACTATGCCTGTGACGAGCGGGAATCGCATGATTGCGTTGAAGAGTTTCGCAAGTTCTCGGTCGCAATTCGGGTTCTACGAGAAACGGATTAGTCCAAGTCAGGAAGCAAAATGCGACTTGGCCTTGGCTGGCGCTTGGTGCGTCGACGTGAGTTACCTACGCCTGTCAAATGCAACGATGAGCAGAGCAATCAATGACGGCACAATCTGAAACAGGCCCGGCCGAAGCGAAACGGTGATCGCGGCTGCGATCCCGGCCACCAGAACGAAGCCGAGAAAGCAGATGGCCACGCGGCGCTGCCAGACGCTGTCCCGGATGAAAAGGGCCCAGATCAGACCGACGGCAAGGAAGGCGTTGTAAACCCCTTGGTTTGCGGCCAATTGAGTCGTCTGGGGGAACAGTTCAGCTGGAAATGTGTCAAAAACCACCGGCCCGCGGGTTGTCCAGGCGAAAATCTCGAACCAGGCGATATAAAGATGCAAGGCCGCGATCAGCGCGACCAGAACAAGAAAAAGCGTTCTCATCTGCGGCACCTATTCATCAAAATACGCATTGTGCGTGGTGTAGATGGCCTCGATCGTCGGTGTTAGCCGGTCGAGATGCAGCCGCAAAACCCGATCTGCTGCCTGCGCATCGCCGCCAAACAGCGCCTGCAAGAGCACTTGGTGATCGTCATAGAGAACCTCCATCGCCTCCTTGCTGGTCAGGGCCAACATGCACAAACGATCCACCTGCGCCTTGTTCTCGGCGATGATGTCGAAGGCAAAGGACTGCCGGGCGGAAGCGCATAGAAGCTTGTGAAACTGATAATCCAACTCATGGAACGTACCCACATCCTCGGCCGTGATCGCTTCGGCCTGGTTGCGCAGATTTGCCTTCAAGGCGGCGTCGACGGATTTGTCCCGTGTGCTGGCAGCCAAGCGCACGACTTCCAATTCGACAGCTGTCCGCACGAACCGGGCATTGGCAATCAATTGCCGCGAGAACGGCCTGACGATAGTTGCGCGCTGTGGCCGCACCAAAAGCAGGTTGAGGTTGGCCAGACGCGTAAAGGCCTCACGCACGGGTTGGCGTGAAAACCCGAAGGATTTCGCAACATCCGTTTCCGAGATCTTGGTGCCCGGCAGAAGCTCCAGCCGGGTGATCTGCCCGAACAACGTGTCAAAAACCACGTCGCTGCTTGTTGTTCGCTCTAGGGTTTCCACTGCGACCATGCCTTGCTTCCGCAACCTCCGTTTGGGATCAGTTTGGCAGAGTTTTTGGCAAAACAACAGTGTCAATTTGCATACTAGACGACATGCTACCCTCCATTTTCAGCATAGAAAAGATCATATTTTGCTGGATCTATGAATTTAATTGTTGACTAGTATCCAAGTTTTCGTGTTGGCTATTACAGCAACTGAGGACGGAATAACCGGGCGTGCCAAAGGGGTATCTGACGATCCGCAAACCGGCTGACACCGATCTGGCACCACGGCCGACCAAGGTTTCGAACGAATTACCCGGCCCTGTGGGACCGGCCCAAAAGACAAAACTTGAACCTGATCTGGGAGGATAGAATGTTCAACTTCACTCTGAAGACGATGGCGGTTTCGGCCATTTTACTCGGCGGCGTTACCACTGCGCAGGCCGAAGTCACGCTGCGCGGAGCCAGCATGTTTGACGAGGATCACTCGTTCACCAAGACCTTGCGGGAATTCGAGCGTCTGGTCGCTGAAAACTACGACGGCGAGGTGGCATTCGATCTGCGCCTGAATGGTGAACTCGGGGTGGAAAGCGACTATGTCACCTATCTGAACCAGGGGGTGGCCGTGGATTATACCATCCTCGCGCCGTCCAACATGGCGGTGTTCTCTGAATCCATTCCGCTGATGGACATGCCGTTCCTCTTCCGTGATCTCGACCACTGGAACGCGGTTCTGTCATCCGACGCCTTTGCGCCGCTCGAAGCTGATCTGCGCGAAAGTGCGGGCATCGTCATCGTGGGCTACCATGGCGGCGGCGTGCGCAACCTCGCATCGGCAGAACCGATCACCAACATGGAAGAACTTGCCGATCACCGCATGCGCGTGATGGGAGCCCCAATTCAGGCACAAACCTTTGATGCAGTGGGCGCGGCCCCATCGGCTATCGCGTATAACGAGGTTTACAACGCCATTCAGACCGGCGTAATCGCGGGTTTTGAGAACGAGGCGGCGTCCATCCAGAACCTCAAGTTCTACGAGGTGGCCCCGCATATCTCGCTCACCCAGCACACAATCACCGTGCGTCCGATCGTGATGTCGGCCAAGACCTTTGATGGTCTGGATGCCGATCTTCAGGCCGCGATCATGAATGCCGGCGCAGAAGCCGGTGCGTTTGGCCGTGCCCTTGAAAGCGGTGCTGACGGAAAAATCCTGCAAGAGATGGCCGATGCCGATCAGATCGAGATCCACGCCTTCGACGGCCGCGAGAAGATGCTTGAGCTGGTGCAACCGGTTCAGGACGCTTACGCGGCAGAGCTTGGGGCGACCGAGCTTCTTGAGAACGTGCGCGGCATGTAAAATCCCGGCGTTGACGGGCGGTGCAGTTCCCATGACCGCCCGTCAACTTTATTCTGATATCGATGGCGGTATCCAACAAGGATGCGGGGCAGAGCATGTTTGGACGGCTTTTGGAACGGTTCTGCGGGGCCTTGCGGCTCCTTCTTGGCGTGATGATGGGGGCGTTGGCGATTCCGGTCGCGATGCAGGTGATCTCTCGCTACACCGGTCTGATTCCGACATTTCTCTGGACCGAGGAACTCGCCACGTTTCTCTTTGTGTGGATCGTCATGATCGGGTCCATCGTCGCGGTTTGGGACGGGACGCATTTCGACGTCCGCATCACGCGGGACGCAAACTCTCCACTGGCGCGGTTCCTGCAGGACGGTGTCGTGCATCTCGCCATCATGATCTTTGGCGCGTTTTTCCTGTTCTACGGCCTTGAATATGCCGAGTTTGGAAGCAACCAGCGCTCCGTGATGATGCGGGCCAATCTGGTAATTACGCATGTGTCGGTGCCCATCGCAGGCGGGTTCTGGCTCCTCTTGGCAAGCTACCGGCTGTTCGAGGCTTTCGCACAGTTCCGCTCAGGCGAGGCGTCCCACTCATGATCCTCACCACCGCCACTGCCGCAACGATGCTGATCGTTGGATTTCTGATCCTGATCTTTATCCGCATTCCCGTCGCTTTCGCCCTCGGGCTCGCAACTATTCCGGTCGTCGTGCTGGAGCTGAGGCTGACGCCATTCATCGTGGTGGACCGGATGTTCCAATCCTACAATTCGTTCATCCTGCTCGCGGTGCCGTTCTTTCTTCTTGCGGCCAACCTGATGAATTCCGGCAAAGTGACTGACCGCCTGATTGAGCTGGCGCGCGTGCTGACAGGCTGGATGCCGGGCGGGCTGGGCCATGTGAACGTGGCGGTCTCGATGCTGTTTGCGGGCATCTCTGGTTCGTCCACCGCCGATGCGGCGGGCATCGGGAAAATCCTGATTCCTGCCATGCAGAAAGAAGGGTACGATACCCGGTTTGCCGTCGCGATAACCGCCTGTTCATCGGTGATGGGGGTGATCATTCCGCCATCTATCCTGATGATCGTCTGGGGCGGTGTCATGCAGGTGTCGGTCGGCGCGCTCTTTCTGGGCGGCGCAATCCCCGGGCTGATGATCGGGCTGGCGCTGATGGCCACCGTCTATGGCTTTGCAAGGGTCCGCAACTATCCCGTCACCGCGTCGCCGAATTGGAGCGAGTTCTGGGCGGCCTGGAAAGGCGCGGCACTGGCACTGTTGACCCCTGTTTTCGTAATCGGCGGCATCGTCGGCGGTCTGGTCACTCCGACCGAGAGCGCCATCATAGCAGCGGGCTACGCTCTGGTTCTTGGCATGTTCGTCTATCGAACCGTGACGCCCAAAGATCTTGGCCACATCCTCTATGACACAGCGCGCTTTGCGGCAATTTCGCTCTTTGCGATTGGGACGGCTTCGGCCTTTGGCTGGCTGCTGTCGTTCTACAACGCGCCGCGCCTCATCGTCAGCGTTCTGACGGCGTGGGAACTTGGGCCGTTCGGGACGGCGCTGCTGATTGCCGCCCTGTTCCTCATCTTTGGCCTCTTCATTGATGCGATACCGACAATCATCATCCTCGGCACGGTTCTGATGCCGGTTGCACAGGCCGGTGGGGTTGACCCGATCGCCTTTGCGATCATCGGTATCGTTTCACTCGCCTTCGGGCTGGTGACACCGCCCTATGGGCTTTGCCTTCTGATTTCAGCCGCAATTGGCGGGCTCAACGTGATGCAGGTCCTGCGCGAGGTCGTTCTCATTCTGGCGCCGATGCTGGTGATCCTGATTTTGCTCGCGGCGTTCCCGGAAATCATCCTCTGGCTGCCCAAGGCGCTTATGCCGGGGGCGTTTCGTTAGGGCACTTAGTACCCGAGAGACAACAACCGCGAGGCGCAGGCTTCGCAAAAGGAAGGACAGTAATGAAACTTGCAGGTAAAAGCGCCATCGTGACCGGAGGCGGCCGTGATATCGGTGCCGCCGTCGCGATCAAGCTCGCATCAGAAGGCGCAAGCGTCGCCATCAACTACTTTTCCAGTTCCAAAGGAGCCGACGCTACAGTTGCCAAGATCGAGGCCGCGGGGGGGCGGGCCTTCGCCATGCAGGGCGATCTCAATCAGAAGGCCGACGTCGATGCGCTGGTGTCCAAGACCGTTGAGACCTTTGGCGGCGTGGACATTCTGGTCAACAACGCCGGTGGGCTGATCGCGCGCAAGACGATTGCCGAGATGTCTCTCGATCACTGGGAGGCGGTGATGCGCTTGAACCTGACCAGCACCTTTCTGATGACGCAGGCCTGTCTTGCCACGATGACCTCCGGCGCCATCGTCAACCTTGCGAGCCAGGCGGGCCGCGATGGCGGCGGGCCGGGCGCCGTCGCCTATGCAACCTCCAAGGGCGCGGTGATGACCATGACCCGCGGATTGGCCAAGGAACTTGGCCCCGACATCCGGGTCAATGCGCTGTGTCCCGGCATGATCGA
The DNA here is from genome assembly GCF_046762885.1 of Yoonia sp. SDW83-1. Classification (NCBI taxonomy): domain Bacteria; kingdom Pseudomonadati; phylum Pseudomonadota; class Alphaproteobacteria; order Rhodobacterales; family Paracoccaceae; genus Yoonia; species Yoonia sp. SDW83-1. The sequence goes on along the minus strand of NZ_JBKQXO010000002.1, from coordinate 340,388 downwards.
CACCGACTTCCACAACGTCCACACCCCGGACGCCGGTCGGCGCGGCTTTGAGGCCAACGCCCCCCTGAAGCGTCAGGGACATGTGGACGATGCGGCCAATCTGGTGCTGTTTCTGGCCTGCGATGACAGCGCCTTTATCACCGGGACCAACATCGATCTGAATGGCGGCATTCTCTTTTCGTGAGCGTAGAGCACAGCTCGACCGGGGTAGATCGCAGGACGGAATCCAGTTGGTCGGTATTGAAGCGCAGGTTGGGGTTTGGCCCTGTGGCGGTGTTCAACCCGCAGCATCGGTCACTCTGGGACTCTCAGCTGCCATCGCATGCGGCACAGCATCTGGTCAATCTTGGCTTTGGCTGGCGACACGAACGGCCCAAACCAGCCATTGACCAGATGATCGGCATGCTGCGGTGCGGCCCGCCAGACCGGACATTCGCTGCAACCGCGAAATCAAGGGATTGGCGAATTCACAGTTCGCGGGAATTTGCTGCCGTTTGATGTCACTCCTTCAATGTCCGCTGTTACAAGCTTCATGAACTGGCGATTTATGGTGTCTATTTAAGTTCACGAATTCGCAAGTCTAAGTTCCTGTAGTCATCGAAATCGGCAATGCCATTTAAGGGAGATGAGCTGTGACAAAAGTGAAGGGGTATCATACCAGCAGATTGAGCGGCGGATACAGTTCAGCGACGCAGAGATCGACAACGCCCTATCTGCACACTGGCTAGCTTCAAAACCTGATCAGTTGCAGATACAACTTTTGGATGTGGGTCGTACGCCCTTTGAGGCCGAGGGTTTGAGCCCAGACATTCCCCCACCGCCAGTGCTGTGCAACACCGTCGAGGGCGGGCGCTATCGCGCCTTATTGGCCAAGCAAGGCCAAGCCCGCAATGATCCGCAGATGCTCAGAGCAGCGCTGGACATCATCTCGCAAGCATTGGCGCCGATTGCCAAAGCCGCACCGCCAATGAATGGCGACGTACTGGTCTCGGTCTCGCAATTTCTCACCCCGCATAATGTGGTGATTGATCAGATCGTGACCCCGTTATTTCACGACAATGGATACAATCACTTCAAAGATCTACGGCAGCAGCTGGATACCAGACAAGGAAAACCTAACCGAGAACTTTAGCCAATAATGGGGGCATTTTTGAGGAGACATCACGCAGCTTCGAACAATCCAGTGATCCGCTCGATTACTTCATCTTGCTCGTTGTTCGTCATGTCGCTTCCTGATGGCAAGCAAAGACCGTCTGCAAAGAGCCCTTCGTCGATGCCCGAGCCATAGTATTGCGTACCAGCATAGAGTGGCTGCATATGCATCGGTTTCCAAAGCGGACGAGATTCAATCTGATGCTCCAGAAGCATCAGGCGAATATCTTCGTTTGAAACACCTGTTTGCGCCGTATCTATTGTTAGAGCCGTGAGCCAACGTGTTGATCGGAAGCCTTCCGGTTCTGGCATGAAGGTGACTCCAGGCCGGGTTAGGGTGGCTTCATAACGCGCAAAAATCTCGCGGCGACGCACAACGCGAGCGTCCAAAACCTCCATTTGGCCGAGACCGATTGCCGCGCAGATATTGGAGAGGCGATAATTATAACCAAAAGTGGAGTGCTCGTAGTGCGGGGCGGGGTCTCGGGCTTGGGTCGCGAGGAAGCGTGCCTCGTCGGCCCACTCCTTGTGCTGCGTGACCAGCATCCCGCCTCCCGAAGTAGTGATTATCTTGTTACCATTGAAGGATAGGATTGCTGCATCACCACCGGTGCCTGCCATGCGGCCATTTTTGAAGGTCGCACCAGTGCTTTCTGCTGAGTCGATGATGAGACGAACGCCATATTCGGCTGCGACGGTTTCAAGTGCATCGAGGTCGACGGATTGGCCGTAGAGGTCTGTCGGGACAATGGCTTTGGGAAGCCGGTTGTTGCGCGAGGCCTTGGCCAATTCTTCGGCAAGTATTCCTGCGTCGATTGTCCAGCTTGTAGCGGTGAGATCGAAGAATCTAGGCGTTGCGCCAAGGTAATTAACAGGGAAGATGCCGCCCGCAAAAGTCATTGAGCAAACCCAAACCTCATCACCCGGGCCGACACCAGCGATGCGTAGGGCAAGGTGGAGGGCAGCGGAACCCGAGGAAAGCCCAACGCAGTAGAGACCAGCACCAAGATAATCGTGAACAGAGGCTTCGAATGCGTCTAGCTGCGGCCCAATGGGTGCGACGAAGTTCGAGGCAAAGGCTTCCGCTACATAGGCCTCTTCTCGGCCAGACATATGGGGCCGCGACAGATAAATACGCATCATTGGTCCCCAATAATCGACTTCGCAGGATTTCCAACGACGGTCATACCTGGCGGAACATCGCGGGTAACGACTGCCCCCATACCAACGGTCGCGCCAGCGCCGATAACCAAAGGTTTGTCAGGTATGCCTTGGCGAATAACCGCCCCTGTACCGATGTAGGCATAGTCTTCAACGTGGACGTTCCCATTGCACATTACTCCTGGCGCAAATGTGACATAGTCTCCAATCACGCAATCATGGCCCACGTAGGAGTAGATATTTGCGTGAAAGTGACGACCAATTGTGACATTTGCAGTGAGGGTGGTAAACGAACATAGCACTAGGCCCTCTTCTGTTCTTACCTCGTCCATGACAATGCTGTTTTGCGCACGAACATCAAAGACTGATACATTGGAACGTGCGCATTTCTCTGCCACAGCGGCCCTGATATCACCGGCCGCGATTGCGATTGCTACGCGGCGTTCTTCGGCGGGGTGCGAAAGAAACGATTCAAATGTCATACTCTTGTAGCGATTAACTGTGGCAGGCGTTTCTGCGTCATCAATGAATACACATTCCGCTTCCAGTTCCGTTGATACCTGCTGGCGTACGACTGGCATGAGCTCTCGCCCGAAACCGCTAGCCCCATAGACTCCATACAGCATCATCTTATTTCCCCTTGAATTGTGACATAGTCGCTTCTCCGGCAGCAGAGATACCGTCGCGCTTGATGACTTTGCGGATGGTCCGACATATGATTCTAAGGTCAAGCCATAGGCTGCTGTTGTCGACGTACCAGACGTCGAGCGCAAACTTCTCATCCCAGGATATTGCGTTACGTCCGTTGATCTGAGCCCATCCAGTAACGCCCGGGCGTACATCATGTCGGCGAGATTGCTCGGGTGAATATAGCGGAAGATACTCCATCAACAAAGGACGAGGGCCGACGAGGCTCATGTCGCCTTTTAGAACGTTCCAAAGTTCGGGCAGCTCATCAAGCGAGCTAGCGCGCAGGAAACGGCCTAGCTGCGTAAGCCGTTCCGAATCTGGCAACAGGTTGCCATACGCATCGACGCCGTCTCGCATGGAGCGGAACTTAATCATCTGGAAGGGCCTGCCATTGCGCCCGGGCCGGGTTTGTCGAAAGAAAATGGGGATACCCATTTGTCGCCAGATTAAGAATGCCACGATGCCAAATACTGGCAAGAAAAAGAGCAAGCCGATGCTCGCGCCGAGTATGTCAAAGATTCGTTTCATGTGCTGACCATTTCGATAACGTAAGCCAATAGTTGCTGTTTAGTACGGCGTGTTGGTGCCCGACACCCAACTGACCCATTTTTTGGATATTGCTACTCGTGAGTGGTCGTTGTGTGCAAGGGTGCGCGCGTTATCTGAGGGCATCGCGGTTTTCCGATGCCTTCATCAATGCGTCTGCAAAGGCGTTGGGGGTCATCAATGCAAACAGCAAAGCCGCAGTCATGTTCTGTAATCAGATTGGCAATCCAGCCAGGTCAGTTATTGAGCACCGGTAGCGTAGCTGTTATGTAGTCAAAGAGCTTGTCAGGCGACGTGCCAAAGTAGAATGTTGGCACATTTCGCAAAGTTTTGAGCCCAATAACGGCAACGTCCATCAAACCGGCGACATGCGTCTTGGGTATAGGATCAAGAGACAGGATGTTGTCGGGTTCCTCGGCCAGTGCGCTCTTGTAGGTGGGGTTTTTCTCGCCCCTGCCCAACCAGTGTAATGCGGATGTCTTCACGACCAAGGTTCTTCGACACTGCGGCCATAACCCACCTGAAATGCTTAGTTTTTCAAACGCACGTTGGCTTCGCTGCTTTGTATCACTGATAAGGACCGGTACAGGCCGCGAAAGCGACCCGCAAGACAGCCAAAGCCGCTAAAATGCCAAGCCCTCCAAAGTACGCCAATCCAGCTGACAAGATCCAGACGTGGTCCGGCAAAGGGCGGCAGCCTGAATGGTTCAAGGCGGTCATGGTCGCTGGGAAATCGCCAGAGGATCTTGCGATCTAAACTGCGCCCAACATGCTGTGGTGCGCTGGCCACATCGTACCCCAGCCCCGTCTACAAAACGGGCCGAATGGATATCCAACGCACGCCTCGGAACACCAATTGGGTCTAAGCTTGCCTGCCGACCGCAACTCATAGATCATTGAATGCTGTGGCGCTCTGTTCCGCAGTGTCGCACGTCTGAACCTTTGCAGCACGACTTCTTCGAGTTGCTCAACTAAAACCCCGGCGCACTGACCGCTCAAGCTTAAAGTCTGCTCCGCTCCTTTCTGTTGATTTGGTTCAGATCAAGGTCTACTACGCGAAGCCATTGTGCGTCCGCGCAATCTAACAGAAACTTAACTACGAAAATCGCACTTGAAGAGTATCCCACTTAGAACCTCTCAACATCATGTCATCATCTGAAATTCTTGGGCAGTATAGTGTATTCGAAAACCACAGCCAATGTCAGTAAGGTCTAGAAATAATGTGCTGCGCCGAGTCTTATTATGGGCGCGTGACAACCGAAACCGGCGCATGATGGCATTTCGATCATCTGCGGTCGGTATCAACGTCCTGAACAGGTTAATTTCGCTGGTCGGTGGGGCGAGCCTGATATTAGCGGTCGTTTTCAAACTTTCACTAGAAATGCAGGGTTTCTATTATACGTTCTACAGCCTCGCTTTTCTGCGCTTTTTTGCAGAGTTGGGCCTGACCACAGCGGTGGTCCAATTCATCAGCCATTTGTCTGCGACCGATGGAAAGTCCGCCAAATTAGCAGCGTACAAACGTCTCTTTTTCATTTGGTTTGCTGTTGCAGGTGCGCTCCTTGCACTTGTCCTTCTGCCTGCGATCTTCTTGTATAAGACACAGATAGACACTATGGAAAACGGTCATCGCGATGTAGTTTTACCATGGATGTTCTTCTGTTTCGCAACAGGTCTGAGCGTTTTTGTAGTAGGCTTAACTTCCATTATAGAAGGACATCGCCGCATTCTTGCTGTCAGCCGTCTAAGGCTATGGGTTTCGCTGACCAACTTTGGGCTGGCCGCAGTACTGATCATTCTTGGGTTCGAACTATGGGCTCTTCCAGTCGCGGCGGGTATGAGCGCTTTGATCGGGCTCAGATTAATCACACCGCATGTTGACATTTTGTCTTGGAAAACAAGCACGCGTCCACTCCCGCGCGTCAAATGGCGAAAAGAAATCTGGCCATTTCAATGGCGTTTGGCTATTTCTTGGCTGACGGGATTCTTTATCTTCTACTTCTTGACCCCATTTGTCATGTATAGTCATGGCCCCGAAGATGCTGGTCGGCTAGGTCTGAGCTTGCAAGTTATTCAGATCATCAATGGCATCGCAATTCTTGCTGTTTCAACTCTTTCATCTGTCTTTGGTCAACTTGTAGCCAAAGGTAATTATGCGGAACTTGACCGTCTATTTTACCGAAGCACGGTCCAGTCGTTTGTATTTCTGGCGATCCTAATCGGTACGTTCTGGGCCATTTACTGCCTTTTGCCCTTTGTCGGTTTAGACAAGTTGCAAGATCGTCTTATCCCTGCTTCTTCAATGGGCTTTTTGACCTTAGCAGCGGTCGGCACCCACGTCTTTTTTCTGCTCAACTATTACTTGCGTTCGTTCAAGGAAGAAACGTTGTGGTGGGTATCAGCTACCAACGCAGCCACGACACTTGTGATGAGTTGGCTGTTTATTGCCGAGGGCGGGGTTGCTGCCGCAGTTGCAGTTTTTACTTTCAACTCGCTTATCTTTTGGGTAGTCGTCGGGCCTGTCGTGGTGGCGCCGCGCGTCCGGGCTCTCAAATCTGAAAAAGCGGTATGAATGGCTGTGCTCAAGAAGGTTAGAATATTTGGCTGGTCAATGCGCAAGCTGCGCCAGCCCATCTATGGCAGCGGGTTGATTCTGGACGTTGGTTCGGGAGGTAATCCGCATCCATTCGCTGATGTATTGCTAGAGAAATACGTCGACACGACACATCGGTATAAGCAAATCACGATTGACAGACCGACGGTTCTGGCTGATGGCACATCAATGCCGTTTAAGTCTGGGACGTTTTCGTACTCTTTTGCATTTCACGTGTTAGAGCATCTGCACCAACCTGAGGCGTTTCTGGCAGAGTTAGAGCGCGTATCTAAAGCGGGATATATTGAAACACCCAATGCCTTGTATGAACGAATTCATCCGTTTGATGTGCATCTGTTAGAAATAATGCTGATCGACGATGTTTTGCATATTCGCAAAAAAAACGGCCCCCTCGGTGATGATTTTATCGGCACGCTGGACCTGCTGGATCAAGATGTTAGTTGGCGTCGATTTTTCGGCAATTATCCCCGTTTGTTCCACGTTTGCTACAAATGGCGCGGCAAAATTCAGTTCAAGCTGCTAAACCCAGCGGACAACACAGATTGGTTCAAAGACCCTGAAACTTTACATGAAGTACAAACAACAGAATTGGCCGACTTGGCCGAGAAAAGCCTGCGTGAGCGACTGATTGGCTCAATACGGTCCGTACGCCGGCGTACATTTGATTTAGATGATTTGTTAGCATGCCCAACCTGTCATTCAGACTTCACCCGACAGGTGGATCACTATGTTTGCACCGGGCAGAGCTGTGGATTGCGCTTTGCGGCATTACCCGTTCCTGACTTCAACAACCCGGTCTGACCATGGCACGCAATTTTAATGACGAGGCAATCCTAAACCTGCTTTTCCGTGCAATGCGCGCAGCTATTGGTCGGCTGCGGGGGCGTCTGTTTTACCTTTTTGGCTTCTTCTCTTCGGGGACTGCAAACAGTCTTTATTTCGGATTTAGTCCACGCATTATGAATTCAAGAGGGATCTTGCTAGGACGCAACGTTTCCTTTGGCATCTTAGCCCGCCTTGAATGTCACGGTCGCCGCCAAACTGGTCCATTGATCAAGATCGGGGATCGTAGCAGCTTTGGAGACTACACCCATATCGGTGCAACAGAAGGCATTATCATTGGCTCTGGTGTCTTGGGAGGTAGTGGCATTCTGATTGTCGATCACAGCCATGGCACGCCAAAAGCAGATATGGCCACCAAGACGCATATTGCCCCAAGAGATCGACCGTTGAGCTCTAAGGGACCGATCAAAATTGGCGATAATGTCTGGATTGGGGATCAGGCCGTGATCCTTGGGGGTGTCACTATCGGAGCTGGGGCAATCATTTCGGCTGGCGCAGTCGTTGACCGGGATGTTGCCCCTCATAGCATCCATTTCCGAGCAGAAAAAGGCGGGGAAGCAAAGTGAACCTTCGTGTCTTAGCCTATTTTCTACCGCAGTTTCATGAGTGCCCGTATAATTCGGAATGGTGGGGGCCGGGTTTCACCGAATGGACGAATGTGCGCAACGCAAAGCCCCTGCGAAAGAACCATCATCAGCCTCGCGTTCCAGCAGATGGTGAGTTTGATTTGCTCTCTGTATCTGAAATGGAGCGCCAGTTTGCACAGGCGCGCGGTGCGGGAATTGATGCGTTTGTTTTTTATCACTACTGGTACAATGAGGATCGCCCTTTGGGTCGCCCATTTGACCTGCTGTTGGACCATCCCGAAGCTGACATTAAGTTTTCTCTTTGCTGGGCAAACCATTCTTGGACACGGACTTGGCGCAATCGCCGCGGATCTTTGGATGTTCTGATTGAGCAGACCTACGGCCAGACTGCAGCAGAACGCGAAAAACACTATGCATATCTGGCCCGAGCATTTGTCGACAAGCGCTATACCAAAGTTGGCAGTTTGCCGTTCTTTCAGATTTATATACCCGAGGAAGTCGATAATATTTGGCGCTATTGCGACGAACTGCGAAACTTTTGTAGCAAAGAAAACGGGTGCGAACCGCATATAGCTGGGACCATACGGAAAAGTAGTGCGCGTAGCGATTATCAGGCCGGATTTGACTCTGTCACTTTGGCGCAACCCACACTTGGCTTGTTTGGACCAAGGAATGTCTTTGCCCAAAGACCCGCTGAGCCCACGCTTTGGTTGCGCCTCCGCAGCCAGCTGCTAGACCTACCGTTGCCTTTGCGTAAGATTTTGTATTCGGTTCAGGACCTTTTGCCTAAGACTTCGAACTGGCACGACTATGATGAGGTATGGCAACATATTCTGGAGCAATCTGAATGCGCTCTCGATACAACGACAAAACCGTTGAATTTGACCGGTTTCATAGATTTCGATAATACACCGCGGTACAAGAAATCAGCGCGGGTGATGGATGGCTTTTCGCCTGATAAGTTTGAGACATATATCGGTAGACTCAACCATTTGGCTCGACAAACGGAAAACCAGCTCTTGTTGATAAATGCGTGGAACGAGTGGGGCGAAGGAATGCACCTTCAGGGCGACACACTCTGGCCAACCCAGCGACTTGAGGCGCTGCGACGGGCCTTGAATACGAGATGACTAAGCGCAAAAAACTTGTGCGCAGATATGCTAAGCCCTCATCGGTTATGACCTTTGTATTGTTTGTACTAATTTTGGCCCCTACAGCTTTTATGGCCAGTACTGAGTACTATACTGCCTATTGGAACTATTTGTCGTTCGAACAGTATGATGAGGCTGCGTCTCGCGCTTTCATTGTTGGGGGAGTATTTTCCGCCTGCTACCTTGGAGGTTTGTCGATGCACAAACTGGCGCAACGCGTTGCGCCACGGCAATTTATTGGTGGGAGTGCGGCCTTAGGTCGCTCTCATATCAGGCACCTGCAAATCGATCATAGACAGCGATCCTATTTGCTGAGCCGACATCGAGTCGTTTACTGGGTGGCGCTCTTTTCTTCCCTATTAATTTGGCTAATTTTCTTGTCTGGCGGTTACGAAAAGGTCGCGCAATACGGCCAGAATATTGATCGGTTAGACTATCGGTTGATTGGCGCAAATGACAGCAATCGGGCTGTCACAGCGCTCACCCAGATCGCTCGGCGACTTGTTCTGCCATTTGCAACCGTCTACTTTATCGTGCTGCGGTGGTACTCAAACAAGTATAGCCTTTGGTTTGTCCTGTTCCTGCTACTGTCGCTTGTCATCGGTGTTATCATGACTTTGGAACGCGGCCCACTTATGCTTATCATCGTAATGTTGTTTTACGCTGAGTTCATGCGCTCGAGGTCCATAAAAAAATTGTTTTCAATATCATTTATATTATGCTGCGCGATTATTCTTCTTGGCGGCACGATGACCTATATTCAGTATAACATACAGGGATTTGGACTAGGAGATGTGATATTTACGGGCTTTGACTTCATTTCAAACCGGGCAATCATGGCACCCAACTTTGTACCTATTGAGCTTTCCTACGGGCTTTTTGATTTTTCCTCCGAGAAGTTATTCTTGCGGTTTTCACGGTTGACCGCGTTGATCACTGGTAGTTACGTAGGAACCTTACAAGAAAATTCAATATATGTCGGACCAGTGGGAGCTATCGCAGATATTTGGAGAAACCTTGGAATCGTTGGGATTGTCTTAATCGGCTTCATCTTGGGGCTTTACTTCGCACACCTAGACCGGGCCACGAAAACACTTGATCCTGCCGCACGTGCAGCAGCAACATTTACAGTAATCTCACTAGTTTTCTACTTCTACTACGGCACGTTCTTTTCACAGGGTGTGTTTCTGCAGATTTTTGTTCTAATGGCGATCATGAGGTTTTTTAGAGGTGACGGTGCGCATCCACGTCATGACAGCTTTCAGCACCCCTTAAGCAATCAGACCAGCGTTCATTCATGAAAATCCTATATTTTCATCAGTATTTCAACACCACCGAAATGGCGGGCGGTACGAGGTCTTACGAAATGGCCAAGTGCCTCGTCGCAGCCGACCATGAAGTCCACATCATAACCACTTGGCGTGAGCCAACGGAAAAAACTGATTGGTGGCAAGAATCCATAGATGGCATTGAAGTGCACTGGCTACCCGTCAGATATGATAACACAATGAGCTTTGCAGGCCGCATTGGTGCGTTCTTCAAGTTTGCGCTGAAAGCCGGGCAACGAGGCTGTCGTATCGGCGGAGATCTGGTTTTTGCTACCAGTACGCCACTGACCATCATTCTGCCTGGATATCGCGCCGCACGGAGGCTTCGCACGCCTCTGGTATTTGAGGTTAGGGACTTATGGCCAAAGCTGCCGATCGCGATGGGTGCCCTCAAGAATCCCCTGACACGCTGGTTAGCCATCTGTTTAGAACGTTTTGCCTATGCTCGATCTGACGCGATTGTTGCACTGTCGCCCGGAATGGCCGAAGGCGTGATCCAACTTGGATACCCTGAAGACAAAATCACAATCATACCCAATGGGTGCGATCTGGATTTGTTTACACCTTCGGAGGTCGCTGCCAACAAGTTTAGGACCAAACATCCCGAATTAGGAACTGGGCAAATAATTCTGTATGCAGGTACGCTCGGACGTATTAACGGTGTTGGATATCTGGCCCAACTGGCCCATCTTATGAAAGATCGTTTTCCTGAGGTCCGGTTTGTGACCATAGGGCATGGCAGCGAGGCGGAAAGGACGCACCAATTGGCTAAGCAATTGGGCGTATTGGATGTCAACTTTTTCCAGTATCCGGCTATGTCTAAGCAAGAGCTTGTAGGAGCATTTGCTGCGGCCAGTGTTTCTTGCTCTTTGTTTATCGATTTACCGGCGATGTGGGCAAATTCAGCAAACAAGTTCTTTGATACGCTGGCATCGGGGACAGCCGTTGCGATCAATTATCAGGGTTGGCAGGCCGACTTGATTGATGAGCATGAATGCGGCGTAGTCCTCAATGCTGATCCTGACAAAGCAGCAGATGACCTTTCTTTACTTCTTAGTGATCGGGAGGCCTTAGCTGAGACCGGCCGTCGCGCGAGGCAGCTCGCTCAAGTACGGTTCAGTCGCGACAAATTGGGTCAAGAGTTCGTATCCGTTTTGCAAAACGCATACGACAAAAGTCGGCAAGTATGAGGAAGGCCTTTGCAGCCCGAGCTAATCACAGAAGGTCGGCAATCATCAATTCTCAGCAATGATACCAAGGTGACTATATCATTCGTGGTCGCCCCGGGTCCGGCAGCACGTCGCTCCTGTTGGCAGTAGAAGAAGTTATCGCCCTAGTTCAGGTCGTACAGACTGCGTCGGAGGATCTGTAAATGAACACGCCCGCAACAACGATCGCAAAGCAGAACCTTCCGGGTTGGATAAATACCATGAACGCGATTTTCGACGCCCGCTTGTTGAACGTCCGTGCGCGACGATTGGTTGAACACAGCGACAATTCGGACTCCGCCTACCAAATTCTGACGAGAAACATTGAAAGCACCTTTGATCAGGCGGAGACTCACCGCTTGGATGCCCTAACCCGCATCGATCGGGCGATCGAGACCTCCGATATTGTCAAGAAACTAAAAGAGGAAGCCAAGGCAGCCAAAGAGGAAGCGGAACGCTTCAAGATAGCTGCGGCAAACGTCGAAAAGCTGACCGAGTTCGTCGGAAAACTTGCGGGTTTAGTCAGCCGCTTTGGTGGACTGAAGTAGACTGGTCGCCTGCGAGCTGATCTTGAAACTTTGCAAAGTCAGCTTCCTACGCATTTCCGCTATTCGCCATACTCTACCTCTACTGCGCCTCACCCGGGTCACGATCTCGTTAGCATTTAAAACGGCCTACCACCAGGACCCAATTAAGAAATGCTCGATCACCGTTAGGGGTGGTCGTTGAAGATTGCTGCTGAATGTTCGATCTCCGCTAAGGGTCGGGTAGAGTACCACGTAACTTCTTAGCAGTCTCACGCCTGCCACTTTCTTCAACTTTCCTAAGCAAGTGTAAGATTTCAGCGGAGGTAATTTCATTTATCGGGCGGTTGTGAAGTGGTGCAGCTAAGGTTTCGACGTGCCAGATTTTCTTGCGCATCGTTGTGTGAGCGAGTTCTCGGTCGTGCGCCATCTGGAGATATTCTTCAGCTACTAGGTGAAAGGTGGTTAGCGATTGTGTTTCAGCTTCAATCTGATCGAGACGCTTTTGCATCGCGGGATCGCCGCCATTTGCTACCTGCACCTGCGCCTCATCACGCTTCCTGCGGGCTTGGGCCAAAGTCACATTAGGATACCGCCCATGGGAAAGCAAACGCTCTTTTCCAAAGTGACGTTACTTCTTTTGCCACAGCTTTGATCCGTTTGGCTTCACCAGCACGAACAAACCACCGCCATCCGACAGCTTATACGATTTATCCCGAATCTCTGCCTTCCTGATCTTAACGTCCGAAAGTGCCATTGGGGGTATCGTATGTTCAGCTATGGTCAAAACGATACGAAAGATCGTCTAAAAATCAACGTTTTCAGGTTATCATATTCATCTATGTTCGGGATAAATGGTGCCCAGGAGAGGACTCGAACCTCCACGTCCATACAGACACCAGCACCTGAAGCTGGCGCGTCTACCAATTCCGCCACCTGGGCAGGTCACGTGGCGCGGGATGTAAGGGGGGTTTGAGCCTCTGTCAACGGGTTTCGTCCTCAAAAACGTACGGTGTGCGCAGGTGGTTTCGGATTGCGCCTTGTCTGGCCAATGGTGGCCGGGTAAACCCGGTTCGAACCTGCAATGAGGCCTGCCCATGTCCAAGCTTGTCACCATCTTCGGCGGATCCGGTTTTGTCGGGCGGTATGTCGCACGCCGTATGGCCAAGGAAGGCTGGCGCGTCCGTGTGGCGGTGCGCAGTACCAATGAGGCGATGTTTGTTCGTCCTTACGGTGTGGTTGGTCAGGTCGAACCTGTTTTCTGCAATATCCGCGATGATGCGAGTGTTGCTGCGGTGACCGAGGGCGCGGATGCGGTTGTGAACTGTGTTGGTGTCTTGGATGAGCGCGGCAAGAACACGTTTGCTGCAGTTCAGGCCGAAGGCGCCGAGCGGATTGCTCGGATTGCGGCATCGCTCGGCGTGGGCCGGATGGTGCATATCTCGGCCATTGGCGCGGATGCAGCGGCAGCCAGCCAATACGCCAAGACCAAGGCGGCGGGTGAGGATGGCGTGAAGGCACATCTGCCGGATGCCGTGATCCTGCGACCCTCGATTGTTTTCGGCCCGGAAGATCAGTTTTTCAACCGTTTTGCTAGCATGAGCCGCTTTGGCCCCATTTTGCCGGTTGTCGGCGCTGATACCCGGTTTCAGCCGGTTTATGTCGATGATGTTGCGGCGGCGGCTGTCAAAGGGGTTTTGGGTCAGGCCGCGCCGGGCGTTTACGAATTGGGCGGCCCGGATGTGCACAGCTTCCGCGAATTGATGCAGATGATGCTGCAGATCGTGCATCGGCGCCGTCTGATTTTGAACATTCCCTTCTGGGCTGCGCGTGTCATGGCCTTTGGTTTTGGCATCGTCCGGGTTTTGTCGCTGGGGATTATCAAGCCGCCGATCACGAAGGATCAGGTGTTGAACCTGGCGGTGGATAATGTGGTTGCCGATGATGCCCGTGGTTTTGATGCGCTGGGGATCAAGCCGACGGCGATGGAGGCGATTTTGCCGGATTATCTGTGGCGCTTCCGTCCGTCCGGTCAGTTCGATGCGATCAAGGATTCTGCCAAGAACCTCAAAGCCTAAGTATAGGCGATCCACAGAAGAATGCTGCCGAGCGCCAGCCGGTAGACCACGTAGGGCGTATAGCTGACGCTGCGTAGAAGGCGCATCATCAGACTGAGTGCGAGCAGTGCTGCGGCGAATGACATGCTGACGACGATGAAGATGTCCCGCCAGGCGGATGTGTCGCCGCTGCTCACTACATCGAGGCTCAGGATCGCGGCGGAGGCGATGATCGTGGGGATCGACATCAGCATCGACAGCCGTGCCGCGTCGGTACGCGTATAGCCCAGCATGCGCCCGGCGGTGATCGTCATACCGGACCGGGAGGTGCCGGGGATCAGGGCGATGGCCTGCCACAGCCCCATCTGGAATGCGTCTTTGAGGGTCCATTTTTCGGCGGTTTTGGTCATTGGTCCCTTTTGATCGGCCCAATAGAGGACGATCCCGAATATGATCATCGCCCAGCCGATCACTGCAATGCCGCGCATCGCCTCTGACAGGCCGGTGAGCTTGAGGAAAAGGCCGAAGAGAATGACGGGGATTGTTGCAATCAGGAGGCAGAGCGCGAGGAATGCGCCCTGTGTGTCGATCTTGCCTTGCAGCAGGCGGAGGGTCCCGAAAAGGGCCGATCTGACATCGCGCCAGAAGTAGAGAATAACGGCGATCAGAGTGCCGACATGGGCAGCAACGTCGATGATCTGTCCCTGATCATCAAGACCAGTGAGAGAGGGCAGAAGGATCAGGTGACCGGAGGATGAGATGGGCAGGAATTCTGTCACGCCTTGGATCAGGGCGATCAGAAGCAGGTTAAATGTCGTCATTCCAAGTGCCCAATTGATTCGGTCCGGCTAACCTAAAGCGTTAAGATATTGGGGAAAGAGGATATATAGGTCAGTTTACGGACCTATTTTGCGCAGTTTTTTCGCAGACTCACCTGTGGCGCGACTAAATTTCTGCTATATAGGTCAGTAATACTGCCTTTTCATTTCGATTTCGGCATTTTAAAAGGCATTTCGCTTTCTAGTTTGGGAGGACGGCGCATGGCTGGCCAGAAGATGCTCAAGTTTACCACGGTCGCGCGTGACATGCCGGAAAAACGTCCACCGAATTTACGCAAACAGGATTTTGGTGAGATTTACGCAGAGTACGCCCGCGAAAAGGCAGCCGAACAGGCGGCGCGCTGCAGCCAGTGCGGTGTCCCCTATTGCCAGACCCATTGTCCGCTGCACAACAATATCCCTGACTGGTTGCGCCTGACGGCTGAGGGCCGTTTGGAGGAAGCCTATGAGATCAGCCAAGCGACCAACACCTTCCCTGAAATCTGTGGCCGCATCTGCCCGCAGGATCGCCTGTGCGAGGGCAATTGTGTGATCGAACAGTCCGGCCATGGTACAGTGACCATTGGGTCGGTTGAAAAGTACATAACCGATACCGCGTTCGAGGAAGGCTGGGTCAAACCCATCCGTCCGCATGCGGAACGGCCCGAAAGTGTGGGGATCATCGGCGCCGGTCCCGGTGGTCTGGCCGCTGCTGATATGTTGCGCCGTCAGGGTGTGCAGGTCACCGTCTATGACCGCTATGATCGCGGTGGTGGTTTGCTGACCTATGGTATCCCCGGTTTCAAGCTGGAGAAGGATATCGTCATGCAGCGCATGGCGCAGCTTGAGGATGGAGGCGTGCAGTTCGTGTTGAATTGTGACGTGGGTGAAGACCTGTCGTTTGATGCGATCCGGGGCAAGCACGATGCCATACTGATCGCCACGGGCGTCTACAAAACAAGGGATCTGCCGGATTCCAACGCTGATGGGATTGTCAGTGCGATCGACTATCTGACGGCAAGCAATCGCAAGAGCTTTGGCGATGATGTGCCGGAGTTCGACAATGGTGAGCTGGATGCGAAGGACAAGCGCGTTGTCGTGATCGGTGGCGGTGATACGGCCATGGATTGTGTCCGCACGGCCGTCCGACAGGGTGCTGAAAGCGTCAAATGCCTGTATCGCCGTGACCGGGCCAACATGCCCGGATCCCAGCGCGAGGTGCAGAATGCCGAGGAAGAGGGCGTCGAGTTCGTCTGGCTGTCTGCGCCAAATGGGTTTGAAGGTGATCCGGTGACCGGCGTGAAAGTGCAGAAGATGCGCCTGGGCGCGCCCGATGCGACAGGCCGTCAGATGCCCGAGCTGATTGAAGGATCCGATTATGTCGAGATGGCTGATCTGGTAATCAAGGCGCTGGGATTTGAGCCCGAGGAACTGCCAAAGCTGTGGGGTGTCGACGGGCTGGAAGTGACCCGCTGGGGCACTGTGAAGGCCGATTTTGGCACCGGTGCCACCAGTCTTGAAGGTGTCTATGCCGCTGGCGATATCGTGCGCGGTGCATCGCTGGTTGTCTGGGCAATCCGGGACGGACGGGATGCGGCAACAGCCATCTTGGAGTATCTGGGACAGGCGGCTACGGTGGCCGCAGAATAGTCGAAATAGCCTGTCGGCATCACGTCGGACATGCGTCGGACTTGTGTCGGGCAAAATGTCGGACCCCGAGATGTTGATAGGTCACCGATACTGACCTGGAAGGTAAAGAAATGATGAAGTCGTTGGTTTTCTCTGCATTGGCCGTGATGGCAACCCCGGTGGTTGCCCAGCAAAGCTTTGCCGCACCGGAAGGCTGCACTGCCAAGCTGACCGTTCAGCAAAAGGGCTGTGTGCTGATCAATGTCTGGACGTGTGAGGCTGACGACCCCGGTGACCAGTGGATCGCCCTGATCGGTCAGGGTGGCGTGTTCAGCATCCAGAAGGTTGATGACGAGTTCCAGTGGATCGAAAGCTACAAGATCGACGGGGAAGAGCGGTTGCAGCTGCCTGCCGATGATCCTGCATCCCTGACGGAGCTGTTCGCAACGCAGGTCGACACTTGGGATTTTGTCATCGAGACCGAAGAGGGCACCGAGCGCAATGTCGGCTTTGACATGTTGACAGGCGAGACAACGGTGATTGATGGCGAGACGCTGCTCAATACCGAATTTCAGGGCCGCACCCTGGATGGCGACGGCAATGAGATCGAGGCGGGTGCCGGTCGCCAGTTCGTCAGCGAAGAACATCGCCTGTTTTTCTTTGGTGAGGCGTGGGACGCCGCCACCCCTGACGATGTCATTGATATGTCACCGCTGGAGTTCATCTATCCCGGTGAATCAGGGTTCTTTTCCTCCCAACCCAAATACGAATGCAACGTGAACGAGGCGGGGTATCGTCCGTGAGATTTGCCATTGCTTTAATCTGTCTGGCTGCCCCTGCCGCTGCGCAGGATGGACCCGCGACATTTCAGCTACCACAAGGTTGCGATGCTTATCTGACGGTGCAGGGTGCCAGTTGCCGGGTGGATCACCATTTCACCTGCGCGGCTGATCCCGAGGGCATGCAGCGCCGTGTGAGCATCGACGAACGCGGTCTGACCTATGCAGGCCAGATCGACAGCGAAACACAGTGGATCGAAAGCTTTCATATTCTGACGGGTCATTCAGAGCGGTTGGAATCGAATCCGGTCGAACCTGCGTCCCTGTCTGATCTGATCGAGAATGGTATCGATGATTATGATTTTCGCACCTTGTCTGACCAGATCGGCACCACCCGCTATGTCGGGCAGGACACGCTGACCGGCCGTCAGGTGACCATTGATGGTGTGACGCTGGACGAAACCACCTATGACATCACCGCCTATGATCCGGCGGGCAATGTGATCTGGCAGTCGCAGGGCAATGAATTCATCAGCCGCAACTGGCGTATGTTCCTGTCAGGCACAGGGACCACGACCATTGGCGGTGAGACGTTTGAAAAGGATGATCGCCCGGTCGAGTTTATTTATCCCAGTGAGCCTGGTTTTCTGAGTTCGCGTCCGAAACATGGGTGCGGGGTGGCGATTTCATGATCCGTGCTGTCGCCCTGTTTCTTTGTCTTGCCGGCCCTGTTGCCGCGCAAGAGACCCCGTTTCGCTTTAACCTGCCTGCGGGTTGCGAGGCTTACGTGACCATGCAGGCCGCCAACTGCAAGGTGACCCATTATTTCACCTGCGAGGCCGATCCCGAGGGCCATCAGCGCGCCGTCGTTCTTGATGAGCAGGGGGTCACCCATGTGGCCCGGATTGACAGCGAAGCCCAATGGATTGAGCTGTTTCACCCGCTTGCCGGGACGTCGGAACGGCTGGAGTCGCAGCCGATGGAGCCTGCATCCTTTTCGGATCTGCTCGCCAATCAGGTGGATGAGTATGATTTTCAGACCTTGTCCGACCAGACCGGCCCGACCCGTTATGTTGGCCAGGATCGCCTGACTGGCCGTCAGGTGGTCATCGACGGGGTGACCTTGGATGAGACCGCTTATGAGATCACGGCCTATACTGCGACGGGTGATGAGATCTGGCACATCAAGGGTAATGAGTTCATCAACCGCGACTGGCGCCGGTTCTTTCCGGGCACGAGTGTTGTCACCACGCCGAATGGTCGGGTCGAACGCAATGGCTCCCCGGTTGAATTCATGTTTCCCGATGAGTCGGGGTTCCTGAGCACGCGACCCAAGCATGGCTGTGGGCTGGCGATATCATGAGGTACTGGGTTGTCCTTTTGGCGTTGCTCGTCCCGTCCCTGGCTGTGGCGCAGGATTGGTCGGTGGAAACCCGTGTTTCGACCGGCAACATCGTGACCTATTCGCATAGTGGCACGCATGTCGGCCTGACCACGCGCGATCCGGAGGGCGAATGGCTGGGCACGGATGTGTTTGTGGTAGAAGGCGCTGACCTGTCGGAGTGTTCCAAGCAGGACGCCCTGTCGCTGGATCACTATTACGGCCTTGATGGCAGCTATAGTGTGAATGTTTTTGCCGAGCTATTCCGCGATGCGGGCGGTGAATGGGAGGTCGTCGATCCTGCCATTTTCTTTGACAGCCTGTCAGAGGATGAGGACACGATTGCCGCCTATGAAGGCTATGAGGCCACGACCATCAAGGTGACATCGCTTCGCTGTGTCGATGACATGGTGGCGATGACGCTGACCTATTCCGGCGTGCTCAATCGATATGAAGGCCGCGGCCCGGACAGCATGAAGATTGCCGGCAATGCCGCGTTTCAGGTGCCGCTGAAGCCCTACGAAGACTACTAGAACAACCAACAAGCCCGCCCACGTGGCGGCCCCGCCCCGAAAGGAAATGACATGACCGCATATGATGAGACCTGGGTCGCTGCCGAAGAGGCAAAGCGCGAGTGGATGGCTAAGAACAGCCTGTATCGCGATGCGGATGAACATGCATCCTGTGGGGTTGGTCTGGTCGTGGCGATTGATGGGTCGCCGTCACGCGATGTGGTGGAAAAGGGGATCAACGCACTCAAGGCCGTGTGGCATCGGGGTGCTGTCGATGCCGATGGCAAGACCGGCGATGGCGCGGGTATCCATGTCCAGATCCCGGTCCCGTTCTTTTACGATCAGGTCCGCCGCACCGGGCATGAGCCAAATGACGAACGGCTGATCGCCGTTGGTCAGGTGTTTCTGCCGCGTACCGATTTTGGCGCGCAGGAAAGCTGCCGCACGATTGTCGAGACCGAAGTGCTGCGCATGGGCCATTACATTTATGGCTGGCGTCATGTGCCGGTGAATACCGAAGTGTTGGGCGAAAAGGCCAACGCCACCCGCCCCGAGATTGAGCAGATCCTGATCCGCTGTGAAAAGGATATTGATGACGAGCAGTTCGAGCGCGAGCTGTACATCATCCGCCGACGGATCGAAAAGGCCGCGGCCGCCGCGCAGATTGCGGGTATGTATATCTGTTCGCTGTCCTGCCGCTCCGTCATCTACAAGGGCATGATGCTGGCCGAGCAGGTGGCCGAGTTCTATCCCGACCTGATGGATGCCCGGTTCGAGAGCGCCTTTGCGATCTATCACCAGCGCTATTCGACCAACACATTCCCGCAATGGTCGCTGGCCCAGCCGTTCCGCATGTTGGCCCATAATGGTGAGATCAACACGCTGAAAGGCAACGTCAACTGGATGAAAAGCCATGAGATTCGCATGGCGTCCTCTACGTTTGGCGAAAAGGCCGAGGATATCAAACCGATCATCCCGTCAGGCGCGTCCGATTCCAGCGCCCTTGATTCCGTGTTCGAGGTGCTGGTGCGTGCAGGCCGCAATGCGCCCATGGCCAAGACCATGATGGTTCCCGAGGCGTGGTCGCAACAAGCCGTAGAGATGCCGCAGGCTTGGCAGGACATGTACTCCTACTGCAACGCGGTGATGGAACCTTGGGATGGTCCGGCCGCCTTGGCGATGACCGATGGCCGTTGGGTTTGCGGCGGGTTGGACCGGAACGGGCTGCGTCCATTGCGTTATGTCGTGACCGGTGACGGGTTGCTGGTCGCCGGGTCTGAGGTTGGCATGGTGCCGGTGGACGAGGCGACGGTTGTTGAAAAGGGTGCCCTTGGCCCCGGTCAGATGATTGCCGTGGATATGCAGGAGGGCAAGCTGTTCCACGACACCGAAATCAAGGATCAGTTAGCCGCTGCCCAGCCCTTTGGTGAATGGGTTGGTAAGGTTGTAAACCTCAATGACGCCCTGATTGATATTCCGGAAGTGCCGCTGTTCGAAGGTGAGGCATTGCGCAAGCGGCAGGTGGCCGCCGGTTACAGCATCGAAGAGCTGGAACAGGTGCTGGCCCCGATGGCCGAGGACGGCAAGGAAATGATTGCGTCGATGGGCGATGACACACCGTCGGCGGTGCTGTCAAAGACCTATCGCCCGCTGTCGCATTTCTTCCGTCAGAATTTCAGCCAGGTGACGAACCCGCCAATTGACTCACTTCGTGAAAGCCGGGTGATGTCGCTGAAGACGCGGTTCGGCAACCTCAAGAACGTGCTGGACGAGGATTCGTCGCAAACCGAGATTCTGGTGCTGCAAAGCCCTTTTATCGGCAATGCCGAATATGACGAGATGGTGCGCCAGTTTGGCGATGGTGCGGCGTTTATTGATTGTACCTTCGAGGCGGGGCCCGGTGCCCTGCGCAAGGGCTTGGATCGTATCCGGGCCGAGGCCGAAGATGCGGTGCGCTCTGGCGCCAGCCATCTGCTGCTGACCGATGAGCATCAGTCCGAAGATAAGGTGCCGATGCCGATGATTTTGGCGACGAGTGCGGTGCATTCGTGGCTGACGGCCAAGGGTCTGCGGACCTTCTGTTCGATGAATGTCCGATCGGCGGAATGTATAGACCCGCATTATTTCGCGGTCCTGATCGGCTGTGGTGCGACCACCGTGAACGCTTACCTCGCGCAGGATTCCGTGGCGGATCGTGTGCGGCGCGGCCTGATCGAAGGCAACTTGACCGACGCGATGCGTCGCTATCGCGCGGCGATTGATGCGGGCCTTCTCAAGATCATGTCGAAGATGGGGATTTCGGTCCTTTCATCCTATCGCGGTGGTCTGAATTTTGAGGCTGTGGGCCTGTCGCGCGCCATGGTTGCCGAATATTTCCCCGGCATGCATTCCCGGATTTCAGGGATCGGTGTCAGCGGTATTCAGTCCAAGCTGGAAGAGGTCCACGCAAGGGGCTGGAAAGGTGGCACGGATGTGTTGCCGATTGGCGGTTTCTACAAGGCCCGTCGGTCTGGTGAGAAACACGCCTGGGAAGCACAGACCATGCATATGCTGCAGGCCGCCTGCAACAATGCGTCCTATGCGCTGTGGCAGCAGTTTTCGAAATCCATGCAGTCGAACCCGCCGATCCATCTGCGTGATTTGCTGGCGATCAAGCCGCTGGGCAAGCCGGTGCCGATTGAGGAAGTCGAGTCCATCACCGCTATTCGCAAGCGGTTCGTGACGCCGGGAATGTCGCTGGGTGCGTTGTCGCCAGAGGCGCACAAGACGCTGAACGTCGCGATGAACCGGATTGGCGCAAAGTCCGATAGTGGCGAAGGTGGCGAGGACCCAGCGCATTTTGTGCCGGAACCGAATGGTGACAATCCGTCTGCGAAGATCAAGCAAGTTGCGTCCGGTCGTTTTGGTGTCACCGCGGAATATCTGAATGCCTGCGAGGAGTTGGAGATCAAGGTCGCCCAAGGGGCCAAGCCCGGTGAGGGTGGGCAGTTGCCGGGGATGAAGGTCACCGATCTGATCGCCCGTCTGCGTCACTCGACCAAAGGTGTGACGTTGATTTCGCCACCGCCACATCACGATATCTATTCGATCGAGGATCTGGCGCAGCTGATCTATGACCTCAAACAGATCAATCCGCGCTGCAAGGTGACTGTCAAGCTGGTCAGCAGTTCAGGTGTTGGAACGATCGCTGCGGGGGTCGCGAAGGCGAAAGCAGATGTTATTTTGATCTCCGGTCACAATGGCGGGACTGGTGCATCGCCTGCCACGTCGATCAAATATGCGGGTCTGCCATGGGAAATGGGCCTGACCGAGGCGCATCAGGTTCTGGCGATGAACAATCTGCGTGAACGCATAACGCTGCGCACGGATGGTGGTTTGCGCACGGGCCGCGACATCGTGATGGCCGCGATGATGGGGGCCGAGGAATATGGGATCGGCACCGCTGCGCTGATCGCCATGGGCTGCATCATGGTGCGCCAGTGCCAGTCGAACACCTGCCCTGTGGGTGTGTGTACGCAGGACCCGGCCTTGCGCGAAAAGTTCACCGGCAATGCCGAAAAGGTGGTGAACCTGATCACCTTCTATGCGACCGAAGTGCGCGAGATTCTGGCCAGCATTGGTGCCCGGTCGCTGGACGACGTGATTGGCCGTGCTGATCTGCTGACGCAGGTGTCACGTGGGTCGGCGCATCTGGATGATCTGGACCTGAACCCGCTGCTGATCACCGTCGATGGGGCGCACAAGATCACCTATGATCGTGACCGGCCACGCAACCCGGTGGATGATACGCTGGATGCGCAGATCGTGAAGGATGCCGCACGGTTCCTGAACGATGGTGAGAAGATGCAACTGGATTATGCGGTGCAGAACACGCTGCGGACCATTGGCACGCGCACATCGAGCCATATTGTGCAGAAACACGGGATGCGGAATGATCTGCAGCCGGACCACCTGACGGTGAAGCTCCGTGGCTCTGCCGGGCAATCGCTGGGTGCGTTTGCCGCCCCGGGGCTGAAGCTGGAAGTGTCGGGTGATGCCAATGATTATGTGGGCAAGGGCCTGTCGGGGGGCACGATTGTCGTGCGTCCGCCAATGGTCAGCCCGCTGATGGCGTCTGAGAATACGATTATTGGCAACACGGTGCTTTATGGTGCGACGGACGGTTATCTTTTCGCCGCTGGCCGGGCTGGTGAGCGGTTCGCTGTGCGGAATTCCGGCGCGAAGGTCGTGATTGAAGGCTGCGGCACCAACGGCTGTGAATACATGACCGGTGGTGTGGCTGTGATCCTTGGGTCAGTCGGGGCCAATTTCGGGGCCGGGATGACGGGTGGGATGGCGTATCTGTATGATCCTGACGGGACATCGGCCCCGCTGATCAACATGGAAACACTGGTGACCAATCCTGTGACGGTGGATTACTGGCATGATCAGTTGAAAGAGCTGATTGAGCGTCATCTGGAAGAGACCGGCAGCCGCAAGGCCGCGGATATCCTGCAGCATTGGCAGGCCGAGAAGAGTCATTTCCTTCAGATTTGCCCGAAGGAAATGCTGGTCCACCTGCCGCATCCGCTGAGCATCGAAGAAGCGGCCATTCCGGCGGAGTAACGGCAAAGCGAAAATCGCCCGGCCCTTTGCCGGTCGGGCGATACGGACTTGACCCGCGCCTTTGTGCCATGGCTTATGCATTAGATGGCAGTGGCAAAGAAGCAGAGCAGGACACCGGCGAAAAAGCCGGCTCGCAAAAAACGCGCCCCGCAGAAAAAACAAGGTCTGGTTGAACGGTCCTGGTTGTTTCTGCGTCGTTTGATGTGGCGGACCGCTTTCGTTGTGCTGGGTGCGGTGTTGATTGCCACCCTGATCTATGCGGTCATCGCCCCCCCAACCACGCCCTACATGTTTGCCGAGGCGCGCCGCCATGGTCCTGTCAAATACGATTGGGTGTCGATGGATGAGATTGCACCCGTCATGGCGCGCTCTGCTGTGGCGGCCGAGGATGCCAATTTCTGCCTGCATTGGGGACTGGATGTGAATGCCATCCGGTCTGCGATGGATCGCGGTCGTGGCGGCGCCTCGACAATTTCGCAGCAGGTGATCAAGAACGTATATTTGTGGCATGGCCGCAGTTGGACCCGTAAGGCGATTGAGGCCTTGTGGACACCATTGGCAGAGGCTGTCTGGTCAAAACGCCGGATATTGGAGCTGTATCTGAACGTGGCCGAGTTCGATGAGAGCGTGTTTGGTGTGCAAGCCGCGAGCCGCCACTATTTTGGTGTTGATGCGGCTGATCTGAGCCCGTTGCAGGCGGCAAGGCTGGCCGCGATCCTGCCTGATCCAAAAAACAGGTCCGCATCGAACCCCGGTAGCTTTACCCGCGCCCGCACCAGTCAGATCATGTCAGGGGCCGCCACGATCAAGGCGGATGGTCGCGCGGACTGCTTTGAACGCTAACGCCCCCATTGATCCGCGGCGCCCCTTGCTGCATTGAAGAGAAAACCCTTTCGCGAGTGCATCATGAACACCCTGTATCATTATCCACTGTCCCCCTTTTCCCGCAAAGTCCGGCTGTGCCTTGCGGAAAAGAAGATCGAGGTTGTGCTGGTCGAAGAGCGGTATTGGGAGCAGGACGCGGATTTTCTACGCCGCAACCCTGCGGGCAAGGTGCCGGTGCTGAAGATGGATGGCCGCACAATGGCCGATAGCACGGCCATTTGCGAATATATCGAAGAGAAGGTGCCGACACCCGCCCTGTTGCCTCGCGACGCCGATGGTCGTTACGAGGCGCGCCGTCTGGTGGGTTGGTTCGACGACAAGTTCTATCATGAGGTGACCAGCAAGCTGATTGGTGAGCGGGTTTATCGCAAGGTGATGGGCACCGGCTATCCCGATAGTGCCAATGTCAAAGCGGGGGCCAAGGCGATCAAGTATCATCTGGATTACATGGCCTATCTGCTGGACGAGCGCCGCTGGCTGGCGGGTAATGCGATGACAATGGCGGATTTTGCCGCTGCCGCGCATCTGTCCTGCCTGGATTACACCAGCGATGTGGATTGGAACCGCCATGAGGTGGTCAAGGACTGGTATGCCAAGATCAAATCCCGGCCGGCTTTCCGGTCATTGCTGGCAGATGAGGTCCCAGGTTTCCAGCCATCGGCGCAATATGCTGATCTGGATTTTTAGGGGGCGCTGCCACCGGTCCTGCGGACCTCCCCCGAGGTATTCATGAACAAAAGAAGGGATGGGCTGAAGGCGGCGTTGATCGCTGAGGCGCGTGAAGCGGGCTTTGCCAAGCTTGGGATTTGCCGCCCTGATGCTGTCCCCCGGATTGCCGCACGGCTGGCTGCCTTTGTGGATGCGGGGATGCATGGCCAGATGGGCTGGATGGCGGAGCGGATGCACTGGCGCGGTGATCCGACAGCCCTGTGGCCCGAAGCCCGGTCGGTGATCATGCTGGCTGAACCCTACACGCCGGACCATGATCCGCTGGATGTGCTGGAACGGCCCGATGTGGCAGCGATCAGCGTTTATGCCCAAGGCCGCGATTATCATGATGTGGTCAAGAAGCGGCTCAAGCGCGTTGGGCGCTGGCTGATCGAGCAGGTCCCGGAGGCCCAGATCAAGGTGTTCGTCGATACCGCCCCGGTGATGGAAAAGCCGCTGGCAGAGGCCGCCGGGCTGGGCTGGCAGGGTAAGCACACGAACCTGCTGGGGCGCGATCTGGGATCATGGTTCTTTCTTGGGGCGATTTTTACGACGGTGGAGTTGGAGCCGGATGCGCCGGAGATCAGCCATTGCGGCTCCTGCACGGCATGTCTGGATATCTGCCCGACTGATGCCTTTCCCGCGCCCTATCAGTTGGATGCCCGCCGCTGCATTTCCTACCTGACGATTGAGCATAAGGGGCCGGTCGATGAGGAGTTGCGCGCCCTGATGGGGAACCGGATTTACGGTTGCGATGATTGTCTGGCGGTTTGTCCCTGGAACAAGTTTGCCGCAACTGCACGGGACCAGCGCTATGCCGCCCGCGAAGATTTGATGGCGCCGCCACTTGCGGAATTGGCCACGCTGGACGACGCTGGGTTTCGGGCCCGGTTTTCTGGATCGCCCATCAAACGTATTGGCCGGGATCGGTTTGTGCGCAATGTGGCCTATGCCATCGGGAACTCTGGCAATCCTGCATTGATGGCTGCAGTGAAGCCGTTGGCAAATGATCTCGACCCGGCAGTGGCCGATGCGGCGCATTGGGCTATCTTGCGCCTGAAGGAGGTATTTCAATGATCCGTTTTCTTGCTTTGATGCTGTTGCCCGTCGCGGCCTGCGCAGAAGTGCCGCAAGGCGCACCTAACGCTGATTTTTCACCCGCGTTTGCGGAGCAGACCCGCGCCCCGGCCTTGCCTGCCACCAACGTGCAGGTAGATGTGCTGACCGACAAGCTGGACCGCCCTTGGGGCATTGCGCCCATTTCGGCCCGGCAATTCATTGTCACCGAAAGGGGTGGCACCATGCGCATCATTAATGGTGACGGCTCTGTTTCCGCCCCGATCCGGGGTCTGCCAGAGATCGAGAGCCGTCAGCAGGGTGGGTTGCTGGATGTGGCTGTCAGCCCTGATTTTGCCAATGACCGGGTGGTGTTCTGGACCTATTCGAAGCCCGTGAATGGCGGAACGGTCACTGCGGCTGCCCGCGGTGTTCTGTCTGGTGGGGAAATGACGGAGGTGCGCGATATCTTTGTCCAGAACCCGCCCTCACGCGCCCCGTTTCATTATGGCAGCCGGATCATTCCGATGCCGGATGGCACCGTCTGGATCACGACCGGTGAGCGGAATGAGGAGCGCCATCTGGCGCAGGATAACAGCACCACCTATGGCAAGGTGATCCGCATCAATGCCGATGGCAGCATCCCTGCCGATAATCCGTTTGTCGGGGGTGGCGGGGATGATGCGATCTGGTCTTACGGCCACCGTAACCCGCAAGGCGCGGCGATTGGGCCGGATGGTGCCCTATGGACGATTGAACACGGTCCCGCCGGTGGTGATGAGTTGAACCGCCCTGAAGCGGGCCGGAATTATGGCTGGCCGATCATTTCCTATGGTGTGAACTACAATGGATCAGATGTCGGCAGCGGCGTGGCTGTGCAGGAGGGCATGGAGCAGCCGGTCTATTATTGGGACCCTGTGATCGCCCCTTCTGGCATGGCATTTTACGATGGCCCCTATGGTCCATGGCAGGGCGATCTGTTGATCGGATCGCTAAATCCCGGCGAATTGGTACGCCTGAAATTGGAAAACGGCAGGGTCGTGGGGGAAGAACGGTTGTTGCAGGATATGGGCCGAATGCGCGATGTTGAGGTGTTGCCGGACGGCACGGTGCTGGTTCTGATGGATAACAGCTATGGCGTGGTGCTGCGGGTCCGGCCGCGGTGAAACTGTGGTTGGCGCGGGTCGCGACCCGTCTTGAGGCGACACTAAGCCGTGGTCGGGCGGTACGAGAGGCCGGTGCCATTGCCCCCTATATCGGCTATGCGACCCCAGACCATCTGATCGTGCGTGGGCGCGTGCTGGCTGATCAGCGCGATACGAATTTGCAGGAAGGTCAGGGGCTTTGGCGCAATCTGCGGCAGATGGTGCGGTTGTTCATCACCAGTGAGGTGGCCAATGTCACCGTTTCTGCTGATGGTGTGACGGCTGTCACCGATGATGAAGGCTATTTCACGCTGTTGCTGCCCCGCGATGATGTGACGGGCTGGCGCAATGTGACGGTCACTGCCGGGCAGGCCAGCGTGGATTGTCCGGTCATGGTGGCTGATCCGTCTGCCAATTTTGGTGTGATCTCGGACATTGATGACACGATGATGCAGACTGGGGCCTATTCGCTATGGCGGAACCTGTGGACGTCGCTGACAGGCAATGCGGCGACCCGCGTTGTGTTTCCCGATGCCGTCGCCCTGATGGCGCGGCTTTCGGATGAGGGCCGCAATCCGGTGCATTATGTCAGTTCATCCCCGTGGAATTTTCACGGGTTTCTGGCAGAAGTGCTGGAACGGAATGGATTGCCGCGCGGTCCGATGTTTTTGCGGGATTATGGGATCAGCGAGACGCAGTTCATCACCGGCACGCATGGGGATCATAAGGGGTCGGCTATTGATGTGGTGCTTGCCGCCTTGCCTGATCTGCCATTTGTTTTGATCGGTGACACGGGACAGCATGATGCAGAGGTTTATCTGGCAGCGGCCAAGCGCCATGCGGGCCGGATCGAACGGGTCGTCCTGCGTGTGCCGGCGCAGGGCACGGATACAGACGATCAGCAATACATCGACGCATTGCGTGCGATGGGCGTGACAGTGGATTTCGGTCCGGATTACAGCGGCGCGTTAGCGCGTGGCGAGGCGGCGGGCGGTGGCGAATGACACCAGACGCCTGCTTTTTTCGTCCCACAGATCAAGGCTGGCGCATTTGAGGCTTTGCAGCATGGTCATGCGGCTGACTTCGACCAGTTCGTTGTGGTCGCGCAGAACCTCGGTCAGTCGATAAAACGGGATCCTGCTGTAGAGGTGATGCACGTGATGAATGCCGATATTGGCGGTAAACCACCGCAGGATTGGTGGCAGATCGTAATGGGAACTGCCATGCAGCGCCGCATCGTGTAGCTGCCAATCTTCTTTTGGGTCCCACTGGGTCGTTTCGAACTGATGCTGGACGTAGAACAGCCACACCCCGATCGACGCCGCGATCAGTGTCGTGGGCAGAAAGACCAGAAACAGTGCTTGTAGCCCGCCGAACCAGATGATCGTCCCAAGGACAACCGCAGCGGCCAGATTAGTGCCCATAGCACTGATCCAGTATTTCCGCCCTTGGTTCATCAGTCCAAACGGCAGCCGGTTCTGCAGGAAAAAGAGGTATGTGGGCCCAAAGCCAAACATGACGATTGGGTGCCGATATGCGCGGTACAAAAGCCGCCCGAAAGCCGTGCGCTGGTGGTACTCTTCAACTGTCAGGGTCATGACATCGCCGATGCCGCGCTGATCCAGGTCGCCGGCATGGCTGTGGTGGATCGAATGGGTGCGTCGCCAGACATCATAGGGGGTCAAGGTCACCACGCCTAGCGCGCGTCCGATCCAGTCGCTGACATTGCGATTGCCAAAGAACGACCCGTGCCCGCAATCGTGCTGGATGCAAAACAGCCGCAGCAGGAACAGCCCGTTCAGGGCCGAGAGCGCAAACGCCCCCAGATAGCTATATTTGGCGACCCAGCAGGCCAGAACCCACAGCACGACAAAAGGGATCAGGCTGATGGCAAGTTCAAAGCTGCTACGCAGGCTGCTGGGATCCCGGTATCTGGCAAGTATCTGGACCCAGTCGCGAGGGGCCATGTTCGGCGGGCTGGGATTTTCACTGCTCATATACTGCTTCTTATTCTGCATTGGTGATCGATAACTTAACACGGCCACTAAACAAGCGAAAAAGGGCTTCAATGTGTTCGGGGGGCGACCTAGGGTGCCGAAAAGGGGATTAACATGCAGCCGCTGCGCGGAATTCTGTTCAAAGTGCTGTCGGTTTGCATGTTCATGGCCATGGCCAGCCTGATCAAGGCCGCGTCAGCTGACGTACCGCCGGGACAGGCAGTTTTCTTTCGTTCCTTCTTTGCCTTGCCGATTATTTTTGGTTGGTTGGCGATCCGCGGCGAGTTGCGTCATGGCTGGAAGACCAGCAACCCGATGGGGCATTTCTGGCGCGGTTTGGTGGGCACGTCGGCCATGGGTCTGGGCTTTACCGGCTTGGGGCTGTTGCCGCTGCCAGAGGTGACGGCAATCGGCTATGCCGCCCCCCTGCTGGTGGTCGTTTTTGCCGCGATGTTTCTGAATGAAGAGGTCAGGGCGTTTCGCTTATCCGCCGTCGCCCTGGGTATGATTGGCGTGCTGATCGTTCTTTCGCCACGCCTGTCAGTGGGCGCCGCTTTGAATGTGTCTGAAACACTGGGTGCCATCGTTGTGTTGATGGGGGCCGTTCTGGCGGCATTGGCGCAGGTTTTCGTGCGCAAACTGGTCGCGACCGAAAGTACGGCGGCCATCGTGTTCTGGTTCACGGTCACCTCGTCGTTCTTGTCGCTATTCACCTTGCCGTGGGGCTGGGTGGTTCCGGGATGGTCGGTGGCCGTTATGCTGATCATGGCAGGGCTATTGGGTGGTGTCGGGCAGATATTCCTGACCTCAAGCTATCGCTTTGCCGATGCGTCGCTTGTGGCCCCGTTTGATTACACATCAATGATCCTGGCGCTGACCATTGGTTATCTGGTGTTCGACGAGGTCCCTACCGGCACGATGATGGTCGGGGCGGGCATTGTGATCTTTGCGGGTGTGTTGATCATCTGGCGGGAACGTCATCTTGGTCTGCAACGCGCCCAACAGCGCAAGGCGACCGGCAATGTCGGGAGTTAGGGTCTGGCGCTGCGAAATGTGACGCGGTTCAGAAGACCGGTGGCTTTGGCTACGCGCCGCCGCAATACCGACCGTTGCGGTCGGACGCGCAGGCCCAGTGCCTGATAGAGCGGCCAAAGATGCGATGCGTGGTCAGGCGACAGGTGTTGCGGCAGGTCGGTCGGCTGGCCGCCTTCTGTATCGAGCAACCGGGTCGGAATGTTGAAAGGCAGTGCCCCTTTCGGCCAGGCCAGCAGTTTCTGGTTCAACCGTCTGATCTGACGTCGGTCAATATCGTCATCGTCCAAGCACAGTCTGTGGGTCCGGTAAAAGCCCATGTCCCAGTTCAGCAGCACCTGCGCGAACGTTTGTGAGGCCTTCGGACGCGGCGGTAGCGGCTGCGGATCGGTAAGATGGCTAGCCGGGTCACTGCGGTAAAAGGCATAGGCCGCCACCGCAAAATCGCATTCTGGCTGCCCCAGCATCCAATGCACCAGATCATCATGCGCGCTGCCTTTGGTGCGCCGGATTGTGTCCAGCCACAGATCTTGCGGCGCAGACTTCAGAATGCGCCTGAGCGTTGTCGCGCTGGTGTCTGTGGTCGTGGCGTGTGGCGAAGCATTCATTTGTTATCAGTTCAGATGGTCGTTCATAGTGCCCTAACTTGCTTCCGGATACTGACAGAACTGGGGCCGCCGTTGGGCAAACATCGGACGTTTTCATAAATGACCTGTTCTTTAGGAAAGGCTTTGCCTGGCGTTACAAGGGTTTGTGCGTGGCGCGCGGGCCGGATTCCCAAAAGCCCCGCTTTCCGTGACGAATCCGTTTCAATTGTGTTAAGATGGATCACTCAACACGGAGGACGACATGAGCAAACATGTTCTGGACAGACCAAAGGTTGTTACGAATGAGATGTTGCGCCGCGCCGTGGCGATACAACGCAAGGCGCTTCCCCGTAAGGCGAGCCTGACACTGCAACGCCGCCGCCGGTTGGGCATAACACCGCAGAAGCTATCGTATTTTCTGCGGTTTGACCGGGCCAAGACCCGGTAGCGATCCGAGGGGGATTAGTTGGGGGCATTTGGGTGCCCCCATCTGGCAGGGTGCGCTTATATGTCTCAGACCCTTTCCGAATATTACGTTTCTTTGGTCTAATCTTTGCCATTATTTCTTGGTTGACGTAAGGTTGTGGCTTAGTCACCGGCTCGCTGGAAACTTCTTTTGAGGAGACTGAGCAGCTGTGGGTGAGCCGGTCGGAGTGCTATGAGGCGTTCTGAATCATTGTTTTAGTAACGAGTGGAGGATCAGTATCTTGCAGTTAACTAGACGTTCTCATTTTCAAACCACCATGCTGTCGTTGGGCATGACGCTGGCCGTTGGCGGCACCGCAATGGCAGAGCAGGTCAACCTGACAGTCGATAATTCAAATATGCAGGTGGAAGGTGATCTGGTGTCGTTCGACGGCACAAGATACGTTGTTTCCATCCCCAATGTCGGTGAGGTTCAGATCGCGGCTGACGGCGCAGAATGTTCCGGACCCGGATGCCCCGAATTGGTTTTCGAAGAAGGCGCTGAAGTTACGCTGGATGCACTCAGCGGCAATTCCACCGTCACCGGGACGATGATCGATTTCGCGGATGGTGTGTTTTTGATCCAGACGGTTGCCGCTGTCATGCGGGTTCCGGCGGACTCCGTTACCTGTGCCGGACCGGGATGTCCCACGCTTGAGGTCATCATGCCGGCAAGCGAAAGCCAGCCCGAGGCCGTCGTTGCGGAAGAGACCCCACCGGTGCGCCTTCCCGCTGATCTGGTGATGGTCGGATCCGATAATGTCGGCGAAGATCTGATGCCGTTGGTCATGGAGCCACTTGCAGAGTTATGGGGCGCGAACGTTTCTGATCCGATTGAGTTGCCCGATGATATCGCGCAATACATTTTCACGCCCATTGGGGGCGGTGATCCGTTTGTGATGGAGGTCGAATCGAACGACTCTGAGATCGGGTTTGATCGACTGGTCGAAGGCACCGCCGATATCGCCATGGCATCTGGGCCGCCGACACAATCGCAGATCAACGCGCTGGCGGCTCAAGGGCGGGGTAACCTGCTTGATCCATCGCAGGAATACATCATCGGCGTCGATTCCGTTCTGATGACTGTCCATAACACTAATCCGGTTGATGCGTTGTCGCGGCAGCAACTAGTCAGCATCTATACGGATCAAACAAGAAACTGGTCGCAGGTTGGTGGACCAAACCTGACGATCATGCCGGGTGCCCGCGATGGTGGATCTGCCCGCCGGAACTTTGAAAACTGGGCGTTTGGGCAAGAGCGTGATCTGTCGCCGGGGACGTTTGAACTGGACCGTGGTCGCGACATGCGGAACTTTGTGCAGGATAACCAAGGGGCTATCGGCTATTCGATCAGCGATAATATCGGCGATACGAAACCGATTGACCTGATCCTTGATTGCGGTGTGGTGACCGAGGCGACACCATTCAAGAGCAAGGCAGAGGAATACCTGCTGGGACGGCGCATTCGCCTGTATGTCGACAACCAGAACCCAAAGCCCGAAGTGCGTCAGTTGGTCAATTTCATGATATCGCCCGCCGCAGATGAATATGTGGACGAGTCCGGTTACTTCAGCCTTGGTATCATCGAGGACGACCGGGCGCTGGCCCGCCTGACTGATGCTGCGTTGATCGGACAGCCAGCGGATATTGGTCGTTCCGTCCAGAGGGAGGTGGCGACGCAGTTGCGCGGAGCCAGCCGGTTGTCGCTGACATTCCGTTTCCCCACTGACGAGTTTGCGCTGGATAGCAAGGCCCTGCGCGATCTTGATCGTCTGGTGAACTACATGGCCCGTCCGGAAAATGCGCGGCGCGAGTTCATCTTTGTCGGGTTTGCGGACAGTGTCGGGCCCTATGTTTATAATATTCAACTGTCCAGAAATCGCGCGGAACAGGTTTTGCAACGGGCGCGTATTCATCCGAATGCTGGCCCGTTGCGCGGCGTGAACCTGTCAGCGGTGGGCTTGAGCGAAGCCGCCCCTGTGAGCTGCAATGACAACGCCTATGGCCGTTCCCGCAACCGCCGGGTTGAGGTTTGGGTGCGGTAAAAGCCAAACAACATAAATGAAAAGGGCAGCTTTCGCTGCCCTTTTTTGTTCGCCTATTGGTCCAGCTTTTAGCTGCGCACCAGCTTCTCATATTCTTCTGCGATGTCGCGTGTCATCGCGCCGACTTCGAAGTTGTAGTCGCCGATCTGCCCAACGGGGGTGACTTCGGCGGCGGTGCCGGTCAGCCAGCATTGCTCAAAACCCTCGACCTCTTCCGGCATGATGACCCGCTCGTGGACCTTGATCTGGTGCTTTTCCAGCATGCCGATGACGGTTTGCCGGGTCAGGCCGTTCAGGAAGGCGTCTGGCGTTGGGGTGTGCACCTCACCATCTTTGACGAAGAAGATGTTGGCGCCCGTCGCCTCGGCGACGTAGCCGCGATAGTCGAACATCATGGCGTCGCTGCACCCTTTCGCCTCGGCTGCGTGTTTGGACATGGTGGCAATCATGTAGAGGCCTGCCGCCTTGGCCTGTGACGGGGCGGTTTCGGGGCTGGGCCGTTTCCATTTGGCGATGTCGAGCTTAGCGCCCTTCATCTTGGCGTCGCCATAGTAGTTGCCCCATTCCCAGACCGCGACGGCCAGATGGACGGGGTTGCGCGCGGCGGCGACGCCCATATCCTCGCCCGAGCCGCGCCATGCGACAGCGCGCACATAGGCGTCTTTGAGGCCATTCGCCTCAAGTGCCGCGACTTTGGCGGCTTCGATTTCGTCAACCGTGTAGGGGATTTCAAAGTCGATCAGGCGACCGGACCGGATCAGCCTTTCGGAATGTTCGCGTGATTTGAAGATCTTGCCGTTGTAGCACCGCTCGCCCTCGAATACGCTGGAGGCATAGTGCATGGCATGGGTCAGGATATGGACGTTTGCGCTGCGCCAGTCGACCAGCTGGCCGTCCATCCAGATTTTGCCGTCTCTGTCATCATAAGCGCCCGCCATCGGATCCTCCACTTGATTTGCAATAATTACGCAGATAGGTCCGTTTCGGACATAAAGTTGCGTAGTTTCTGCATTTCGCTAGCAGTTGATTCTTGGAATGTCAACAAAGCTGACGTATTGTGATCCATAGTATCGAGGGAGGGCCGTATGGCGGAAGGGTTGCAGCCACAGATGGGGCAAAGCCTGCTGTTCCTGACGGACGAGCAGTTGCGCAAGGGGATCGAGGCGATGTTTTTCGCCTATCGCGGGTTTACGGCCGACCCGGACCGCATTCTGGCGCAAAAGGGCTATGGCCGCGCCCATCACCGGGCCATCCACTTCATTCACCGCAGCCCCGGCACGACGGTCAATAACCTCTTGTCCATCCTTGGTGTGACAAAACAATCGCTTAATCGTGTATTGCGTACATTGATCGAAGACGGTTTGGTTGCCAGCACCGTGGGCACAAGAGACAAGCGAGAGCGTCATTTGCACCTGACGGCTGCGGGTGCTGCGCTGGAACGGGAGCTATCGGATGCCCAGCGCGACAGGATGCGTGCAGCCTATCGCGCCGCCGGACCAGCCGCCGTGGCTGGATTTCGACAGGTGCTTGAGGCAATGATGGATGAAGAAAGCCGCCACCATTACGAGGCGATGAAGGATAAGACCGAATGAATGACGACGCGCACCTGCTGATTGTTGATGATGATGAACGTATTCGTGGCCTGTTGCAGAAGTTTCTAATGCGCTCTGGTTTTCTGGTCAGTACCGCCCGGGATGCCGCCCATGCCCGCCGCGTGTTGTCGGGGCTTGAATTTGACCTGATCGTTCTGGATGTGATGATGCCGGGCGAGGATGGCATGGCGCTGTGCCGTGATCTGCGTAAGACGATCAGTACGCCGATCATGCTGCTGACTGCCAAGGGCGAAACGGATGATCGCATTTCAGGGCTTGAGGCCGGGGCGGATGATTATCTGGCCAAGCCGTTTGAACCCAAGGAACTGCTTTTGCGCATCAACGCCATTCTGCGCCGCGTCCCTACGGCGGAGCCGACGGTGGTATTGCCCAAGGTCCTGAATATGGGGCCGGTCCGCTATGACATCGAACGGGGCGAGATGTGGCAGGGCGAAAAGCTGGTGCGCCTGACCGCCACCGAAAGTCAATTGATGCGCATCTTTTCAGGCTGTCCCGGTGAGGCGGTGACCCGCGCCCGGTTGGTCGAGGAGTTGAGCCGGTCCGGCGGGCAGACCCAGGAACGCGCGGTTGATGTGCAGATCACCCGCCTGCGCCGCAAGATCGAGGTTGATCCCAAACAGCCCCGCTATCTGCAGACGGTGCGCGGCGCGGGATATATGCTGGCGCCGGAGTAATCCGCAAGTGATCCCATGGCGCGCCCTTCGGGCGCATTACATTTTTGGTTTGCCTCCGGCGGGGATATTTCCGCTCGGAAGAAGGTGGTTGTGGTTTCGCCCTGAATTGGGTTCTTTGGTCCCATGACGACTGCACTGATTTCTCATGATGATTGTTTGGATCATGTCACCCCGCCGGGCCATCCAGAGCAGGTGGCGCGGCTAGATGCTGTTCTGGGTGCGCTGGAAGGATACGATCTAGTTCGGGTGAAGGCCCCGCTGGCCGCTGAGGATGACTTGCTGCGCGCGCATCCAAAGGCCCATGTTGATGCTATCCGCGCTGCTGCCCCGTCCGAAGGCTGGCGGTCGCTGGATGCCGACACACATATGTCTGTCGGGACCTTGCAGGCGGCCTATCGTGCCGCCGGTGGTGTTGTCCGCGCTGTGGATATGGTGATGGGCGGCGAGGTGGCTAATGCTTTTGCCGCTGTGCGTCCGCCCGGCCACCATGCAGAGCGTGAAACGGCGATGGGGTTCTGTTTCTTTGGCAATGTCGCCATCGGGGCGAAACATGCGCTGGATCATCACGGGCTGGACCGTGTGGCGATTGTCGATTTTGATGTGCATCACGGCAACGGCACACAGGATCTGGTGGAGGATGATGCGCGCATCCTGTTCTGTTCGACCCATCAGTCCCCGCTTTACCCCGGCACGGGTGCGGCCCATGAAACCGGTGTCGGCAATGTGCTGAATGTGCCTTTGCCGGGGGGCACGGGCTCAAAGGCCTTTCGCGATGTGATGGAGCGGGTGGTGCTGCCGCGGGTTGATAAATTCGCTCCGCAACTTCTGCTGATTTCGGCCGGGTTTGATGCACATGAGGCTGATCCATTGGCGGGGATGAATTTGACGACCGAGGATTTTGGTTGGGTGACCGAAAGACTCTGCGATTTGGCGGCGCGTCATTGTGATGGCCGGGTGGTATCGAGCCTTGAAGGTGGCTATGACCTTGAGGCGCTGGGCGCCTCTGCGGCGGCCCATGTGAAGGTTTTGGAGGAACGCGGGCGATGAGCGACGTGGACAAGATGAGCTTTGAAGATGCGATCAAGGAACTGGAGACGGTCGTTGGTCAGTTGGAGCGTGGCGATGTGGCGCTGGATGAAAGCATCGCGCTATATGAACGGGGTGCGGCCCTGAAGGCCCGATGCGAAGCCAAGCTGAAAGAGGCCGAGGAGAAGGTCGCCAAGATTACGCTAGGTGAAGGTGGTGAGCCGAAGGGGACGGC
The DNA here is from genome assembly GCF_046762885.1 of Yoonia sp. SDW83-1. Taxonomy (NCBI): domain Bacteria; kingdom Pseudomonadati; phylum Pseudomonadota; class Alphaproteobacteria; order Rhodobacterales; family Paracoccaceae; genus Yoonia; species Yoonia sp. SDW83-1. The sequence goes on along the minus strand of NZ_JBKQXO010000002.1, from coordinate 303,335 downwards.
TCCGCTGGATGGCTAAACCGCTTCAACAGTTCATCGTGAAGGATCTTTCCGAGATGAGCCGTAAGCCGTTGCAGATAGCGCTCCCTCAGGCCGCTGAGATTGTGGAAGGGCATGTCATGGTAGCTCTGGCTGGACTATCTGGCCCAATTCCAGATGCCATGAAATATGCGGTATCTGGAGGGAAGGCGCTGCGAGCGTTTCTTGTTCTTGAGACAGCGCGACTACATGGCTTTGCGGCACATAAAGCTGGGGCGGCAGCGGCGGCGATCGAATGTCTGCACGCCTATTCCTTGGTCCACGATGATCTACCCTGTATGGATGATGATGATCTTCGTCGTGGTCAGCCGACGGTTCACGTGAAGTGGGACGAAGCGACCGCAGTTCTCGTAGGTGATGCACTACATTCGCTTGCGTTTGCCCTTGTCGCGGGAACAGGCTGCCCCATTGAAAGATGTTTGATCTTGTCAGGGTCGTTGGCCGAAGCGGCTGGTGTGCGTGGCATGGTCGGCGGGCAGGCTGCCGATATTGCTGCGGAAACGGCCGAGGCGCCGCTGACCCTTGATCAAATCATCGCGTTGCAAGCGCGAAAGACGGGGGCCTTGATTGGCTGGTCCGCCATGGCGGGGCCGCGTATGGCGGGCGCTGAAACTGGCCCGCTGTATATTTATGGCGAGTGTCTGGGCCTCGCCTTTCAGATCGCTGATGATCTGCTGGATGTAACCGGCGACGCCGCTGCCGTGGGCAAGGCCGTGGGCAAAGATGCGGCGGCTGGCAAGGCCACTTTTGTGTCCCATCTGGGCGTCGATGGGGCGAAAAGCCGCGCTGCGGAACTGGTACAAGAGGCCTGTGATGCGCTATCTCCCTACGGGGATGAGGCCGAGACGTTGAAAGAAGCCGCGCGGTTTGTCATCGCGCGGACGCATTAGAAAGGGTCATGCATGACCGACCACCCCCTTACCCCCGTTTTGGATCGCGTGAACACGCCCGATGACATGAAGGCCATGTCAGACAAGGAGTTGTGCGAACTGGCTGATGAGTTGCGGGCCGAAACGATCGCTGCCGTATCGGTTACTGGCGGTCATCTGGGGGCCGGTCTGGGCGTTGTCGAGCTGACCGTCGCCCTACACGCCGTGTTCGATGCGCCAAAGGACAAGATTATCTGGGATGTGTCGCACCAGTGTTATCCGCATAAGATCCTGACCGGTCGCCGCGACCGCATCCGTACTTTGCGCATGGAAGGTGGATTGAGCGGGTTCACTAAACGCTCTGAAAGCCCCTATGACCCGTTCGGCGCGGCGCATTCAAGCACGTCAATTTCGGCGGCATTGGGGTTTGCTGTCGCCCGTGATCTGGGCTGCGAAGGGGGCGATGCGATTGCGGTCATCGGGGATGGCGCAATGTCGGCGGGCATGGCGTACGAGGCGATGAACAACGCCGGTCATCTGGGCAAGCGGCTGATCGTGATCCTGAACGACAATGAGATGTCGATTGCGCCGCCGACCGGGGCGATGTCATCTTACCTGTCCCGCCTATATGCCGGTGAGCCATTTCAAGAGTTTAAGGCGGCCGCCAAGGGGGCCGTTTCCCTGCTGCCCGAACCCTTCCGTGAGGGAGCGAAGCGAGCCAAGGATATGCTCAAGCATATGACTGTGGGTGGGACCTTGTTCGAGGAATTGGGATTTTCCTATCTGGGGCCGATTGATGGGCACGATATGGAGCAGCTGTTGTCGGTGCTGCGGACGGTCAAGGCCCGCGCCGATGGTCCGATTCTGATCCACGCGATCACCAAGAAGGGCAAGGGTTATGCGCCGGCCGAGGCGGCCAGCGACAAGGGCCATGCGACCGCCAAGTTCGATGTGGTGACTGGCAAGCAGAAGAAAGCGCCAAGTAACGCGCCATCCTATACCTCTGTCTTTGCTGAAAGTCTGATCAAGCTGGCCGCCGATGATCCCAAGATCGTTGCCGTTACAGCGGCGATGCCTGATGGAACGGGGCTTTCGAAGTTTATGGAGCGCTATACGAGCCGGTGTTTTGACGTGGGCATTGCCGAACAGCATGCGGTGACGTTCAGCGCTGGCATGGCGGCAGGGGGGCTGCGCCCGTTCTGTGCCCTATATTCGACCTTCCTGCAGCGTGGCTATGATCAGGTGGTGCATGATGTGGCCATTCAACGCCTGCCGGTTCGTTTTGCCATTGATCGCGCCGGGCTAGTCGGGGCCGATGGCGCGACCCATGCGGGGTCGTATGATGTGGCCTATCTGGCAAACCTGCCCGGTTTTGTGGTTATGGCCGCAGCGGATGAGGCCGAATTGGTGCGCATGGTGGCGACGGCTGCGGCCCATGATGACGGTCCGATCGCGTTCCGCTTTCCACGCGGTGAGGGCGTGGGTGTCGAGATGCCGGAAAATCCTGAGCTTCTTGAGATTGGCAAGGGCCGAATGATCCGTGAAGGCGCGCGCATCGCGATCCTGTCGTTTGGCACACGGTTGCAGGAGGTGATGGCGGCCTGCGAGGCGCTGGAGGCGAAGGGGATCAAGCCGACGGTGGCTGATGCCCGGTTTGCCAAACCGCTGGACCGGGATCTTATCCTGAAACTTGCCGCTGAGCATGAGGCGCTGGTCTGTGTAGAAGAGGGGGCTGTCGGCGGTTTTGGATCACATGTTGCACAACTTCTGGCTGAAGAGGGCGTGTTTGACAACGGTTTGAAATACCGGTCGATGGTCCTTCCTGACATCTTTATTGATCAGGCCGGTCCCAAGGCCATGTATGATGTGGCAGGGCTGAATGCCGAACACATCGAGGCGAAAGTACTGGACGTCCTTGGAGTCACGCAGATTGGCAGTAAATCTGCGTGACAGCCGTGCTGAAAGAATCGGGTGTCAGCTTCACACGATCAGACGAAGATTAATTGTATATTAATGGTCAACGGTTCGCCTTATTTCGCTATTATTGTGGCGGCATAGTATTATAATATATTGATTTTAAAGGCAAATCACGAAACGGAAAAATGTGGCATTTCCGTGACCTATCGCCTCAGAATGCTCTGGAGAGGGTTGCCGCGGACGTGACTAGCTGTAACAATTTGGGCGAGTGTTTGCTGGGAATTTTTTGAAATGCATTTTGATGACAACGTGTCGCCCACGGGTAGTTTTCGTTCCGTCCTACTAGGATCAACTGCAATCGCCTTGGGAATGGTTTTTGTGTTTGGGGCGGGATTGTATAGTCCGGTCGCTGCAGAAACGCTAAGGTGGAATGACGCCGATACCAGAAACGACTGGGACCAGGATGATAGTACTTCTGAAGAAGGTCTGGACAATTGGCTTCGCGGTGCTGGCGCGGGAAGCGCCGAAGACTTTAATCCCGGCGATGATGCTGTTTTTGAAGGCACGCCTGCTGAGACCATCACTGTCATTGAGGATGTGTCACCGGATTCCATGACATTCAACACGTCAGGCTATGTGATCAACGGTACAAACGACAATACAAACATTATCTTTGAAGAGCATTCCGGTGGGCTGGACGAGAACCGGATTGATGTTGTCAGCGGCACGGCCGAGATCGGCGCGGTCATCCGCTTTTTCAATGACGTCACCGTCAACGAAGCAGGCGGCGGAAGCACGGGAACACTGATTTTGTCCGGTGCAAACCAAGATGCTGGTGCTGGGCGGTCTTCTGCAACCATCACGCTCGAAGGTGCCGGTCTGACCATCTCTGGCTCCGGTCAGATTGGTTTCGAGGATTCACTTGCAGTCACCGATGGTGACTTGACGGTGCAAGGCCAAGTGAATGTTGGAAGTGCTGTTGACGGATTTACTAGAGGAAATGTGACGGTTTCCGGCGCTGGCTCGCTCAGTCTGGAAGGCGGCACAATCTTTGGTCAGACACTGATCCAGGGCGGCAATGCCGTTGGTCTTGGCGGTAACTTCGACGATGGTGTTTTGATGACGGGCGGTGCCCTTGATATCGAGGCAACCACATCGGGCGATGTTGTTAATGGAGAAGTTGGCGGAACCGGTGGCACGCTTACCATCAATCAGTTTGCGGCGGATGGTTCAACACCGGTCGCCCTGAATGGCAATGTGACGAACAATGTCGGCGCTACGGTCAACAACGGTACCATCAATGGTAATATCATCCAGAGTGGTGGGACTGTTGCCAATAATGCCAGTCCCCTTGTCGGTGACCCGAATGCGCGGATCACCGGAACCGTCACCGTGAACGATGGCGGTTTCACCAACGCAGGTGAAATTGGCGGTACGGTAACTGTATCAGGCTCTGGGGCGGATTTTGACAATACGGGTTCGCTGGAAAGCACACTGAATGTCACAGATGGGTCCTTTGACAATCAGGCCGGCGGCAGTGTCACGGGGTTGGCGACTGTTAGTGGTGACAGCGATACTGGTGCTGCGGGTGTGTTGACCGCGTCCGGCGGCAGTTTTGATGGTGGTATTCAAGTCGACGCAGATGGCGAGTTGATTATCACTGCCGACACAGGCACAGCCCTGGACCCCGTCGGCGTGACCAACAATGGCGGCACGATCAATATCAACGCGGGCACCCTGACAACCGATCTATTGGATCATCAGGACGGCATTACGAACAATGCCAGCAACATTGTTGGCGACGTGGATGTCGCCGGGGGCACCTTTAACAACCAGTCCGGGGCCGACATTGATGGCAGCGTCGATATCACCGGAACTGGTGTTGTGAACGCTGATGGCGGAACCTTCCAGCAGGATATCCAGATCAACGGCGGTACGCTGAACATCAATACGGATTTTGACGAGACAGCACTTGGTTCTGTACAGACAATTCTGAACAGCGGGAATATCAATGTTGGTGCAGGGGCCGCAGCACCTGTGACCTTCACCACTGATTTTGATACAGCAGGCGGCACGACGACGATCAGTGCCAATGGTATTCTCGACAATGTCGATGCGGTCGACGACACGATCATCCTTGGCGCTGGCGAGTTGGTGAATTCTGGTATCGTGCGTGATGAAGTCCGGGTTGTTGCCGGCGGCACGCTGGGCATTGCAGGTGGCACATTTGATGAGGGCGTTGATGCACAGGGCGGCAATATCAACATTACCGCCGATTCCGATGTGGGTGCCGGGCTGGAAAACAATGGTTCGACCATCACATTGAACGCCGGGATTACCCTGACCGGCCCGGTCACCAATACAACCGGCCTTTTCAATTCAACCGGTGATATTGACGGCACGCTGAATATCACTGGCGGCACCTTCACACAGACCGATGCAACCGCCGCGACCGACGGTGTGACCGGACAGGTCACGGTCTCTGGCGCTGACGGGGCGCCTGGCACGTTGCTGGCCCGAGGTGGCGATTTCGAAACCGGGATCGATGTGCAGGCCTTTGGTATTCTGAGTATCGGGGACGACACAATCGATGACCCGGACGCGACCGGTGATGTGATCAATAATGGTGGTACGGTCACCATCGCCACGAATGGCCAGTTGACCGGCAGCCTGACCAACAATTCGGGCACGTCAACCATTGAAACCGGCGGTACACTGACCGGGCCGCTAACGATTACCGGAACCGAGGCCGACAGCATCGTCAATGTGGAAGGCGTGGTGCGTCAAGACAACCCCGGCGATCAGATTACCCTCACTGACGGGACGTTGAACCTAAATGATGGTGCTGATGTGCAGGTCGGCATTATTCAGAACGGTGCAGATGTTGACGGTGTCGATGTCGCTGGAGCCAACGGTGGTGTGATCAACGCAACGGGCGGCTTCTTTTCGCAGGGTCTTCGCGGTCGCGAAGGTGTCATCAACATCGACGGTGCCGTTGGTGGCACAATCATTATCGAAAGTTCCCCTTCATACGCAGGCTCTGAACTGAATATCGGCACAGATGGTATACTGACTGGCCGCGTTATCATGCGTGATGGGGTCACCACTGACGCGACCAATGATGGTCGTTTGATTGGCTTGCTCACGTCTGAAGGCGGCGTTTTTGAGAATAATGGGGTAATTCAAGGTCCAGGCAATCCGGAAGGTGACGCGATTGTTGTGGCTGGCGGCACAGTGAACAACAACACGGGTGGCGATGTCACGACAACGGCCCGCGTACAAAGCGGTACGCTGATCGCCAATGGTGGTAACTTCACCGGCGGCGTTATTGTTGAAGAAACGGCACCCGATACCAGCACATTTGATGTTGTTGCAGACATGTCAGGCGACATTACCAACAACAGCATGATGCCTGTCACGGGCGACGGTGCGGTCACGATCAACGCAGGAACTGTTGTGACCGGCAGCGTAACTAACAATTCCGGTCTTGCGACCGTCAATGGCCAAATCAGCGGTATGACGGGCGATGACGGCACTTTGGTTGTCGCCGGAGGCGAGGTCGTGACGAGCAGCGACACGACAGTGGATAACGGCACGACAGTTTCTGGCGGTACGCTTACTGCAAACGGTGGCACCTTTACCGGCGGCATTCTTGCAACCGGCGGACAGACTGATGTCAACGGCGTGATCACGATTGGTGGGGGCCAAGCGCTTGTCAGCGACGATGGCGCAGTCAATATCGCCGGGTCCGGCATCGTGACGGGCGATGTTCAGGCCAACAACAGCGATGGCAGCGCCGACGGTGTTGTCGAAAACCTTGGTCAGATCACAGGTTCTGTCACTGTCGGGGCGGCGGCGGAAACCGGCGATGGTGCGGTCTTTGACAACTCTGGTGCGATTGATGGCGGCGTGACCGTCAATAACGGTACCTTCAACATGGATGCGGGTGTGATCACCACGGCGTCGTCCGTCAACGAAGGCGGCACGGTCGTTATCACCGATAATGCCGCAATCGCCGGTGTCGCCATTTTTGATGATGGCTTTACCAATGAAGGTGGTGAAATCCGCATTGAAGGAAATGCCCAAGGCGATATTCGTAACGATGCTGGCGATGCGACGATTGACGCGCCCTTTACGCTGACTGGAGATGTCACCAACGGGGATGGCGGCACGCTGAACCTTGACGGTAATGTCACCGGTACACTGGACAATGACGGTGGCGTCGTGAATGCCGCAGGCACGGTTGGCGGTGCTGCGACAAACCAGAATACGGGCGACACTGGTGCGGATGGCGGGATATTTGTCGCCGACACCAGCGCGGCCACATTCACATCAGGTTTGCGCAACTTTGGGAACGGCCTGGTTGAGGTCGCAGGCACGCTGAATGGTGCCATCACAAATGAGACGACTGGTGATGTCCGGGTTCTGGGCGGTGCACTGGGCGGCACGCTGACCAACGATTTGGGGGGCGACGCGACGTTTAATGGCGTCAGCACAGCGACCGTTATCAACAACAGTGGTGCGATGTCCGTGGGTGATGCCATCGACGCCGCCGACAGTTTGGCGGTGTCTGGCGCATTGACCAACCTGTCCGGCGGCGTGCTGGACATTGCCAGTGACGGGTCGTTGGGTACCGCTGGCGCAGGGAGCATCACCAATGCAAGCGGCGGTGATATCAACCTGAATGGGCGGTTCACCAGTGCTTTCACCAATGCCGGGGATGTATTTTTCAACGGTGATGGTACCGCCGCTGATGACGGTCGCTTTGGTGGTTTGCTGACCAATGCCGACGGCGGAGCGATCCTTTTGCAGTCTGGCAATCTCAGCTTTGCAAATGGTCTGGTCAATAACGGCGTAGTAAGTACATCGCCCAACGCGACGCCAACCACCGCGGACGCAACCGATACGATCTCAATCTCAGGCGGGTTGAGCGGTAGCGGTACCTTTGTGCTGGATGTCGATCTGTCCGACACTGACTCCGATCCACTGACCGAAACCCCGTTGTCGGATACAGTCGTGGTGACAGGCGGCGCTGTAACCGGCAATGTCATCCTCGATTTCAACATCATCGATACCGGTGCTGATTTCGCCGATCCGCTCTTGGTTTTTGATGCTGATGCCACGCAAGCCAACAACTATCAGCTAGAGATGCAGGGCCTTCCCGGTCTGAGTGAGGCCGTTCTTTATATCCCGACCCAAAACGGCGAAGATTACTTCATTAGCAATCTGCTGAATCCGGGCATCGGTGCGCTGGCTGGTACGGTTGTGTTAACCCAATCATTGATAGGATCCGTGATCAATCGGCCCTCCAGCCCGTTTGTCAGCGGTCTGGCCTATGATGACCCAGATCCGTGCGGCGCTGGCGCATGGGCGCGCGCGATTGGTGGTCAGGCCGATTCAAACGGTGACATCACCACGCTAAGGGGTGACAACCTTAGCTTTGAAAGCGATATCAGCGCGAACTATTCTGGTTTTCAGGCAGGCGGTGATCTGGCTTGCTTCAACGGATACTTCGACGGCTGGGATATCTCTGTAGGGGGTATCGCCGGTGTGAACCAGGGGACCACAGAGCAACCTGTTCGGGCACTCACGGGCGACGGTTCAGGTGGTCTGATCGCGACAGACGTCGTAACCAGCATCACCGATGTGGACTTCGACCAGGCCTATGCCGGTGTTTATATCACGGGTGCCTACAACCGGTTCTCGGTGGATCTGCAATACCGTTTGGAACAAACGAATTTCACAGCCACAAACACCGGTGTCGGCGGTCTGGGAGGGCTTGGGCTGACGGACAGCGAGTTCGGAAGTGATGCGGCCACCTTTAGCGGGTCCGCCAGCTATGCGATCCCGTTCGGCGAAAGCAATGTGTCATTTATTCCGACCGCCGGTTTTGCCTACACCAACCTGTCCACCGACCCCATCGTCTTTGATGAGGGTGATATTGTTCAGATCAACGATTTCTCGACAGAAACGGTTTTCGTTGGCGGTACTCTGTCCCGCAGCGTGTTCGGGCAGGACGGGACATCGGCGATCAACCAGTTCGGCACCGTGACCTACTACACCGACATGGCGGATGAGCCTATTTCGGAATACGTCCCAATTTCTGGTGTTGGTGCACGGACGGTGAGCACTGAAAATCTTGGCGCTTATGCCGAGATCAGCGCGGGTCTGAATTATCTGCGGATCCTGCCGTTGGATGCACCATTGGGTGCCAAACAGCTTAGCGCGAGTGTGCGCGGTGATTTGCGGGGAAGCGAGCGACTGGACAGCTGGGGGATCACAGGCCAATTCCGCATTCAGTTCTAAGCGGTACCTGAAACGCCCCTATGCTGGTGTTCCTGCCTTGACCCTGCCGGGTCAAGGTTTCAGACTTGTGTTTCGGGGGACAACCCCAGCTTGCGTATCTGATTGATTGGATTGTCATGTCTTGGTTTAGCAAAGTGGCTTGGAAAGAAGGTCTTTTCCTGCAGCCGCAGCATTTGCAGCAAAGTGACCGTTATCTGGAAAAGCTGATCCAGAGCCGGACCGATGTGATGACACCCTATCCCTGGGGCTTGTCTGAGATGACGATAGACAGGGACATGGCGCAGCAGGGTCGTGTCGGCCTGCGCAGCATCGTCGGGATCATGCCGGATGGCACGCCGTTTGATGCACCGAATGCCGGCGCACTGCCGACCCCGGTTGAGGTGCCCGAGGATGCCAAGGGTCTTTACGTCTGGCTGACCCTGCCGGACCTTAGCCAGAACGGGCAGGATGTGGGCCTTGGGCCCGATGCCGCGACGACCCGCTATGTCCTGTCTTCCGATACGGTGGCCGATAATGCCTCCGCTTCGCGCGTTGAGCACCAGATCGAAACCGCTGTGCCGCGTCTGGAGCTGGATATACGCAAATCCACCAAACCCGGTTACCAATGCCTGCGCATTGCCCGCATCAACGAGGTGCGTGATGGGGTGATTTCACTTGATGAGACGGTGCCGCCGCCTGCGCTGGTATTGGCTGTGCACCCGGTCGTCGAAGGATATCTGAGCCGGGTCATCGGCTGGATCGAGGCGAAGCTGGGCAGTCTGGCCCGCTATGCCTCTGACCCATCATCGGGCGGGGGGATGCAGGCTACGGATTACCTGATGCTGATGACGCTTAACCGCGAAATCGGTGTGTTGCGCCATATGAGCCACGGACGCGCTGTTCACCCAGAGCGGCTCTACGAGAAGCTGGTCGGATTTGCCGGTGAGTTGGCCACTTTTGACAATGCCGAACGGATGGCGCGCGAATACAAACCCTATGACCATGGCGATCTGAAGGAGACATTCACACCCGTCGTACAGGATATCCAACGTCTGCTGAGCCGCGATGTTGGTCGTGCGGTGCGCCTGGACCTGCGTCAGGTCCGTCAGAATTCGTTCCTGGCCGAAGTCGCCGACCGCAACCTGTTCCGCGATGCGACATTCGTGATCGAGGTCGAAACCGGCAAGCCGCTGACTCAGGTGCAGCAGCAATTCCCGGAATTGTGCAAGGTCGGCCCGAACACCCGGATGTCCGAGATCGTCAAGAACAACCTGCCGGGCATCAGCCTGATGCATTTGCCTAATCCGCCCCGACAGATCAGAGTGGTATCGAGCAACGTTTATTTCCTGCTGGATAAGAAAACCCCGCTTTGGCAGGAGTTTTCGATGGCTCCGGCCATTGGGATGCATTTCGCGGGTGACTGGCCTGAGCTGAAACTGGAGCTTTGGGCGATACCGGAGAAAGCGTGATGTCTGACGACGACGACAAGACGGTATTTGGTGGCCCACTTCCCGGGCCGCGGCCCAAACCGCCAGCAGGTGACCGGACTGTCATCGGCGGTGCAGTGCCGCCTCCGTCAAATCCCAATCCGTTTGGCCGCCCCGCGCCGCAAGGTGGCGATACATGGCTTGGCGGGGCGGTTCCACAGCCGGGCGGCGATATGGGCCGCAAGAGCGCGCCCAGCGACGGTTTCTTTCCCGACATTCCCAGCGATACACCACAATCCGCCCCAATCCAGACGCCGCGCATTTCCCTGCAAGAGGCCCTGCGCGCCAAGGGATTGGGCAAGGGCGGGCCGAGCAACCCGTTGCTGGCCGCTGCCGCCAATCTGCTGATCTTGTTTGGTCGTCTGCGCACCGGCATGGTCGAAATGCAGGCCCAGCCCCTGATGGAGCATGTCACCCGCGAATTGAACGATTACGAGGGTAATGCCATCGCGGGTGGGGCCGATCCGCATGAAGCGCAGGTCGCAAAATACGCGTTGTGCGGCACCGCCGACGACATCGTGCAAAACCTGCCGGGGGCCGACCGAGGTGTCTGGATTCAGTATTCCATGGTGGCCCGCTTCTTTCAGCGCCGCGATTCCGGGGTCGGATTTTTTCAGGAGGCCGAGAAGGCCATGCAGGCCCCCGGCCAGCGCTTTGACCTGCTGGAACTGATGTTGACCTGTCTTTCGCTCGGGTTCGAAGGGCAATATCGCACTGCCCCTAATGGTGCTGTTGAGCTTTCCCGCATCCGGTCCGCGATTTACGAAACCCTGCGCCGGGTCAAACCGCGCCCGGACGAAGATATTTCGGTCCATTGGACCGGCGTGCCGCTGACGGGCCGCCGCAACTTTGGCGGGCTGCCTATGTGGATTTACGCCAGTATCGCGGCGGTATTGCTGGTCGGCACGTTTGCGACGCTGTCAACACTGATCAACCGCGATGGTTATGCGGTCGCGACCCAGCTGAATACCATGCACCCCAATGTGGGATCCATCAATCTGGTACGAAGTTTCGAGATCGAACCTTTCGTGCCGCCACCGCCGGATGAAACCCAGTTGGAACGTATTTCAACAGCGTTGTCAGATTTGATCGCAGACGGATCGGTCGAAGTTGGCATTCAGGGTGATTTTATCTTTGTTCGTGTGGGGAACGCTTTGTTATTCAACCGCGGCAGCACAGAGCTGTCACCGGCCTTTCGTGATGTCGCCCCCGACATCATCGACGTTTTGAATAGTGAAGCCGGACCAATCCGGGTTGTCGGCCACACCGACAGCGATCCCTTATCCGGTCGCGGCCGATACAAGACCAACACCGAACTGTCGGTGGCGCGGGCCGAGTCGGTGGCGACGATCCTGCGCGAAGGTCTTGTGGATCAGCCATGTGATGGCGGTACTTTCGCGATGACCGGGGCGGATGGACAAACCGTCCAGGTTCCCATCGACGAAGTCACACCCGGATGTGGCGCTGCATCTGGCCGTCTGTCGGTTGAAGGCAAAGGCGAAACGCAACCCATTGCCGGCAATGATACCAACGAAGGCAAGGCGCTGAACCGCCGTGTTGAAATCCTGCTTGCCCGGGAGGGTACGTTTTGAACATCTTTCGCATCGTGTTCCGTTTCCTGCGCTGGCGTCCCTGGATGCGCATTCCCGCCATTATTCTGGGGATCATCTGTGTCATAGTCGCGATCTGGTTCGGGCTGCCGATGATTGGCGTGCCCTTCCTGGCGACGGTCTGGCTGCGAGCGACGTTGATCGGGTTGATCGTCGGCACCATCCTTTTGTTCCAGATACTGGGCTGGCGCAAACGGCGGGCCGCCGCACGTGAGATTGAGGATGCGCTGACACCGGCAGAGCCGGAAGGCGATGGCGCGGTTCTGGCGGAGCGGATGAATGATGCGCTGGCTACGCTCAAGAAATCAGGTGGCGCGTCTTACCTCTATGATCTGCCTTGGTACGTAATCATCGGGCCGCCAGGCGCGGGCAAAACGACTGCGTTACGTAATTCGGGTATCGAATTCCCCTTGTCGAATGCAGATGACGCCGGTGTCGTGTCCGGCTTTGGCGGCACCCGCTATTGCGATTGGTGGTTTGCTGAGGATGCGATCCTGATTGATACCGCTGGCCGCTATACTACGCAGGATAGCGACAAGACGGCGGATGAAAGCAGCTGGCAGTCATTTCTGAATCTGTTGAAGAAATCCCGGCCCAATCAGCCGATCAACGGCGTGATCCTGGCGTTCTCGGTTGAGGATATGATGAATGCCACGCCTGAAGAACTGGCCAAGCATTCGGAGATCGTGCGCGCTCGTCTGGGCGAGGTGCATGAAAAGCTGCGCATCGACTTTCCCGTCTATGTGCTGTTCACCAAATGCGACCTGATTTCAGGATTCCGTGAGTACTTTAGCAGTTTCAGCCTGAACCGGCGCAAGGCCGTGTGGGGCGTGACGTTCCAGACGAAGGATCGCAAGGCGCTGACCCATGAACAGGTTCCGGCGGAGTTTGATCTGCTGGTGTCGCGCTTGTCGGACGAATTGATGGACCGGCTGACCGAAGAACCTGACGGGATCAGCCGCGTTGCGATCTTTGGTCTGCCGGGGCAGATGGCGCTCTTGCGCGACAATGTCACCGATTTCCTGCGCCGGGTGTTTGAGCCGACGCGCTACAAGACCAGTGCCATATTGCGGGGGTTCTATTTCACATCCGGCACACAAGAAGGCACGCCTATTGATCAGGTGCTGGGGGCGATGTCACGCAATGAACAGGCGCCGGGGGCCTTTGCGCCATCGTTCATGTCGGGGCAGGGGAAAAGCTTTTTCCTGCATGACCTGCTACGCCGCGTGATTTTTGAGGAACGCGACTGGGTCGGGCATGATGCGCGCGCGGTGCGGCGCGCCAAGATCCTGCGCATTCTGGGGCTTTCAACGATTGGATTGACGACAGCCGGGCTTTTGGCTGCCTTTGGTTTCAGCTTTTGGCAGAACAAGACGCTTGTCGACAATGTCGACGCGCAGGCCGCGCGCTATGCCAATGAAGCCCAGCAGGAACTGGCCCGGTCAGAGATCGAGGATTGGGATCCGCTGCCAGTCTTGCCCTATCTGGAACGGATGCGGCTGATGCCTGCAGGTTATGGTAATCAGGCCGAACCAACATTGTGGAACGGTTTTGGGCTGCGTCAGATTGGGCGTATCCAGAACTCTGCTCAGAAATCCTACGGTGACGCGCTGGAACAGATGCTGCGCCCGCGTCTGGTGCTGGATGTCGAACGGCGGCTGCCCGAACTACGCGCGGCTGGTGACCCTGCCGAAATCTTCCGTGCGCTGAAAGTCTACATGCTGCTTGCAGGGCAAGGGCCACGCCCGGATGATGATGCCATCAAGTCGTGGTTCGAGGCGGTCTGGGACGAAAACTATGGCAGCATCGGCCTCGCCGGTGAACGCGAACAATTGAGCATCCATTTGGCAAACATGCTGGAGCTTGACGATACACGCGACGTGTCCATCCCGATTGACGATGCCGCTGTCACGCTGGCACGCAGTGCTATTGTGCAAATGTCGCTTGCCGATCAGGCCTATGCCACCATTCTGGATCGCGCACGGTTTTCGTCCTTTCCGGAATTCAGCTTGGTGGAAGAGACACGACCGGAAACATCGGTCATCTTTTCGACCAATGACGGCAGCGATCTGGCAGAGTTGACGGTACCGGGGCTTTATACGTTCGATGGCTACTGGTTCTTCTTTCTCGATCAGCTGATCGACGTCAAAAACATCCTTGAGAATGATAAATGGGTTCTGGGTGAGCAGGCGAATGCCGTCAGCTTTGATGCGCAGCTTGCAGGCCTCGATCAGGCGCTGCAGCGCCGCTATGCCAACGATTTCGAGGCAGCCTGGAATGCCATGCTGGGCCGTATCCAGCTCAACAACATGGCTGGTGATCCGCCGCAATACAACGCGCTTGCAACGGCGTCCTCGCCTGCATCACCCATTCTTCGGCTAGCGAACGCCGTGAGCCGGGAAACCAAGTTGACAACATTTCTGGACGAATTGGAGAGCATTGACCCCACCGCCATCGCCAGCGGCGACGTTGGGGCGGACGTGGGCGGCCAGTTATTCCAGCGGTTCAAGCAGACCTCTGGCGGGTTACAACGCATCCTGCTTGAGGCGGCCAGTAACAGCGCGAAAAACCAGCAACAGGTCGGTGGCAGCGGCCCGCAGGGTCCCCGGCGCGAGGCGGAGCGGATCGAGGACCGGTTCGCCATGTGGCACCAACTGGTTGAGGATGGGCCCAGCGGCCGCGCCATTGATGTGATCATGACCGCGCTTTCAAATGTGCGCGATAACCGCCGGGCGGCGGCGCAAACAGGAAGCAGTGTCGAGGATCAGTTGCTGCCCGGTCTGCTGAGCGATCTGACGCGATACAACTCGAGCATTCCACCGACAGTTGCCCGTTTTCTGGAAGACGCGAAGCGGGATTTCGAAAGCGAAGCGACCGAGTCGAGCATAACCGAGATGAATAACGAGCTGTCAAATACCGTCCGCTACGAATGTCAGCAGTTCATTGAGGGTTACTTTCCTTTCAATCCAAACAGTTCCACCCACGTGTCGATACAGAATTTCGCCGGTTTCTTTGGCCCAAACGGAACGATGCAAAGATATTATGACAAATATCTGGATCGGCATGTGAACCGGACCAGCGACGGGTATGAGGTGCGCCCCGAAAGCCCGTTGGCCGGACGCCTGTCAGCGAATATGCTGCTGCAGTTTGAGCGAGCCAATGCAATCCAGCGCGCATTCTTTCCGGCCGGTGGGTCGCAGCCCGAGGTGATCATTGATGTCAATCCGCAAGAGATCGATCAGGGAACAAAGCAGATCAAAACACTTATTCTGGAAATCAACAATGCCAGAGTGGAGCTGCAGCAAGACGGCTCTGCGCAGTCGGTAAGATGGCCGGGCTCGGGCATCACGACACGGCTGGATTCAGACGCGGATTTTGGTGATGCCGCTTCACAGGTGAAGCTGTGGTCGGGTGGGCCTTGGACTATTATCAACTTTATCAGTGATGCTAGATCACGCCAGCCTTTAGGCAATGGTGTCCAGCTGACGCACACCTACTCCGGCAGGACCTTCATCTTTGATCTGACCTTTGCCGCCGGCTTTAACCCGTTCACTATGACCGATCTGACCCGTTTCACCTGCCCGCAGACCGTGGATTGATTGGTGAGCCAGTCTGCCCCTCATATGCAGGATGCACCGGCTGTTTTGGCCGGGTTCTACGGCAAGCATCCGGCGTTCGGTGACTTTGTGACAGCCGGTCTGTCACAGCCGCTGGCGGATCATCTGGAGTACTGGCTGAACAACATGCTGCCTGACCTGCGCGACGGTGTGGCTGATGCGTGGGAGGCCCATTATGACGCCGCCCCGCAAATGCGCATCTGGATTGGTCCCGGACTGACACCAGAAGGGCGCGGATTTTGTGGAACGATGACCGCCACCCGTGACAAGGTCGGACGCCGGTTCCCCCTGCTGGCAGGGGTCGAGGGGGCCGCTATTGCTGCCCCCTCCATTGATCCTGATCAGGCCTATTATGATCGCATCGACAACTTTCTCGCCACCTATGAGCGCGGTGGTGAAGATGCCCGTGGCATGGCGGCCGTGTTTGCGGCCGAAATGCTGCCGGGCGTAGACAGTGCGGAGCCATTGCCAGCCACGGATTTTTGGGCCGCCAGACAGGATGGTGATGTCACCCGGCTGTGGTCCGATGTGGCAGAGGCAGATCGCGCGCGGGCCTGCGCGATGCGCACCTATCTTTGGCGCGCCTCGTCCGAGGCGGCAGCACTTTATGTGACGGATGGATTGCCCGGTGCGGCAGTTTTTGCCTGGATGATGGGTGCGGAATATACGCCACCCGTTCGTCCGGAAGGGGGGCAGCCATGACTGTCCAGACCGATTACTTTGTCATCGAAACCGGTGCGGCGACCGATACAGGTCGTGTGCGTGACCACAACGAAGACAGCTATCTGACCAAGCCGGAATTTGGCGTCTGGGTGGTCGCCGATGGTATGGGCGGCCATGACGCCGGCGATTTCGCGAGCCAGACCATCGTGGCCGAGCTGTCATCGGTCGGCTATGGCAGTTCGACCGAGGATCTGCAGGCCAGGTTCATGGAGCGGTTGCGCCGCGCCCATGGCCGGATTCTGGAGCATGCCAATGCGCTGGGCGGTGTGACTGTCGGGGCCACGCTTGTCGGTTTGCTGACCTATGACAATGAATATGTCTGTGTCTGGTCGGGTGACAGCCGCATCTATCTGATGCGCGATGGTGTTCTGACCCAGCAGACAAAGGATCATACAGAAGTGCGCGAATTGCTGGAGGCCGGGCTGATCTCTGCCGAGGAAGCGGAACACTGGCCGCGCAAGAACGTGATCACCCGCGCTATCGGGGTCAGTGAGGAACCGAATTGCGACGCCACTTTTGGCGATTTGCAGGATGGCGATATGTTCCTGCTCTGCTCTGACGGGCTGACGGAACATAATAGCGACGACGATTTGGCGCGGGCTTTGGCCTCAGGCATGGCTTCGCAGGCGATTTGCAACGGGTTGATCACGCAGACATTGGATCGGGGTGCCAAGGACAATGTCACCGCCGTGGTCCTGCGTTTCAGCGCGGCAGAGCTTGTCGCCCCGGCGGTTGATTACTAGGGGGGTTGCATGGCAGACGAACCGACCAATCCCCCAAATGACGACGAGCGGACGCAGATCGCGCAACCGCGGCCCGTGGCGGATGACAAGACCGAGACTGCGCCAGTTGATGATCGGACGGAAATAGCGACCGGTCCCCCGGTCCTGCCCGACCCGACAGCGCCGCCAGCAGCTTCAGTCCCGCCCGCGGCCCCGATGCCGAAACCATCGACTCCGGTACCCGAGGCGCAGCAGGTTCCGGTGCCCATCGGGACGCTGATCAACAACAATTATGAGATCAAACAACTGATCAACGCCGGTGGCATGGGCGAGGTGTTCCGGGGCGAAAACGTGTTCACCGGCGATGCTGTGGCGATCAAGATTGTCCTGCAATCGCTCGCCCATGACGAAAAGGTCGCGGCCCTGTTCATGCGCGAGGCCAAAGTACTGTGCCAGCTGTCCGATCAGGCGATCGTGCGCTACTACAACTTTGTCCGCGATGCCGATCTGGACCGTTTCTGCCTGATCATGGAGTTCATTGAGGGCATCGCGCTGTCGGATCATATCCGCGATGTCGCCCCCCTGACGCTGCAACAGGCGGTGGGGCTGATGCGCCGCGTAGCCGCAGGCCTAGACCGGGCGCACCAGATGGAGGTGATCCATCGCGATCTGTCCCCTGACAATGTCATGCTGCGCGACGGATCAGTTGAAGATGCCGTGCTGATCGATTTCGGCATCGCCAAATCGACCGAAATGGCGGAAAGCACGCTGCACGGCCAGCTTGCGGGCAAATTCAAATACATCTCGCCCGAACAACTCGGCCATTTCGGGGGCGAGATTGGCCCGCGCACGGACATCTATGGCCTTGGTCTCATGATGGCTGCGGCGCTGCGGGGCAAGGCGCTGGAGATGGGGAACTCCATTGTCGAGGCGGTGAATGCCCGGCGTGAAATTCCGGATCTCAGCGATATCGACCCCGCCTTGCGTCCGCTTTTGGCCCATATGCTGGAACCTGACCCGGCGCACCGGCCCGCGCGGATGTCGGATGTGATTGCGCTGCTGGATAATCCCGCAGCGATCCCGGCGAAATACGGCAAGCCCCAGCCGGTCGCGACCAGTGATGCGTCTCCCGCTCCGGCACCTGTTGCCGTGCCAGGTCTGCGGCAGCCGCCGGGCCTATCTCAGACGACAGGCGGTTTCGGGGGGATCGCGGCCGATACGGAGTCATCCAGCCCGTTTGGGCACAGCACAGGCCTTGAAGTCACACCGCAGACGGAACCGGAACCTGAAAACAATAGCGCCATTCTGCGCTGGCTTCTGGTCTTGTTGGTCTTTGCCGGGATTGGCGGGTTTCTTGCCTGGCAGCAAGGATTGTTTGGATCACCGGATGATATAGTGACGATACCCGAACCGGACGGTATTGATCCTGTAACGGCTGGTCTGGGTCCTGACACGCGCGAAGGGTTTCTGGCCGCCTGGTCAGACGATCCTTGCGTCTTTGCAACCCGGCTGACCGCCGGATCGAATAGCGGAACAATTGCCGCGTTCTCATCGACGGCTGGGGCGTTTGAAGGTCTGGCAGATCCCTATGATCGGATTTTCGGGGCGCGGCCCACAATTTCAGAGCATCTGGTCAGTCAGGCCCAATGCCCCGCGCTTGAGCTTGCAAACGTGATGCGCACGGTGGAAACCGCTCCTCCTGCGCTGGTGTTGGATTCCGGCGTGATGCGTAGTGGCGGCTCAATCGTAGGCAAGGTCAGCAACCGTAGCGGGCGGCCTGTTTGGTTGGCCTGGGTGTCAACCGAAGGTGGCGTCCACAATCTGACGGACCGGCTGGAGGAACAGGCCGATGGCAGTGCCACTTTCAGTTTTGGCCTGAATGCAGAGGAAGGCGATGTGGAAACCCCGCAGCTGGTGATCGCGCTGGTATCAGACAGTCCACTGATCGCGGCCGCGGCCGCAGGGCCAGCGATGAGTGCTGCTGCCCTGCTGCCGTTGATCGAAACCGAATTGAAAGGGCGCGGCGATACCAACGCCGGTATTGCGCTTGCTGGTTTTGACCTGAGACCCTAGCGCACATCGAAGGACAGCAGGACCATTGGGGTGTCCGGCCCCAGTTCTTCGCGCAGAGCTGCGAAATAGACATCGGCGCTTTGCCCGTTTTGTTCGTTCAACGTCGCTGGGCGTGTGGTTGTGGCCAATGCAACCAGCGTCTGGCTGGTGTCACGTGGATTTCCATCACGGGTGAGGATCACGTCAAATCGCGCTTCTCCACTGGTAAAAGTCAGCTCATCGCCAAGGTCTTGCACGACGCCATTGTCATCTACCAGCAGCAGCGAAACATAACGCCCCGCCGCATTTCCGATCGTGCCGGACAATTCTGTGCCGCTTTCGATTGAAGTCTCATCAAGACTGATCGACAGTCTGAATGTGGGGTAGTTCCGGTTTTCCCGTGCGAAATTGAGCGCTGCGCATTGGCGATTGTCGATCAATACCCGCCGCTGCGTCGGTTGTGGGGTCAGATCGGCGAGCACTGCATCGGCCAGAGCCTGCATGCCATTTTCATTAGACCCCATCAGCACCAGTTCCGGGATGTCATTGCTGCCTTGCTGGGGAATGGCGAGCAGACATGTATCGGCAAGCCGCGCCCGGATGCGCGTGATTAATTCGTTGACAACGCCGCTGGCTGTGTCGCCCTGCGGTGTTGGTGCCTGTTGCGTTGCAGGTGTGGGGACGGTCGAAATCGTCTGGCGTGGCTGCAGCGTGTTTGTGTTGCCTGTATCAGGGCGCGTCGCAGGGACAGCCGCAATCACCGTGCCGGATTGAGGCGTCAGCACCGTGGTTGCCCGGGGGGCGACTGGGACCGCTGATCCGTCTTCGGGCCGCAGCTGGTTTTCAGGCTGTAAGGCCGTCATCGTCTGCGTGTCTACCGGTGCCAGTGTTTCGGGTACCATATTGGCGATATCCGCCGGGTCCGGGTCCGGGTCAGGCTCTGTCGGCTGTTCAACGGGTTCGTCGGGCGCCGGATCGGATTCGTCGGGCGGTGTTTCGGGTGTGTCTGGCTCGGTCGGTGTTTCGCTGAGCGGGTCGTTTGTCAGCGGTTGTTCCGGCGCTGGTGCCAGTTCGCCCTCAAGGATAATGCTGGTGATGATAATCTCTGGCTCGGGCTCTTCACGAGGATCGAACACGCTGAACCCGTCCAGCAGATCAAACACGAGGATTGCTGCCCCCAGATGCACAACCGCTGATGCGCCAAATGCTTCGGCCCAGTGTAATGTCCGCCTTGTCTTGTTTGCAAAGATCATGGACGAGCCGTTCTGCGCAGGGTGACCAGTTTGATCTCGACATCTTCCAGCTCCGGCCGGTTAAGAATATCCAGCAGGCTGGTTGCCGGGGCCTCGCGCCCGATCAGCACATGCAGGGTAAAGGGCGCTTCGAGTTCGGCGATCGCGGCCCCCAGAATATCCGGATTGACGTCGCTGTCATTCAGTTCCCAATTGCCGTTGTCACGCACGATCAGGATTGGCGCAGGCAGCTGATCCAGTGGCAATTCAGTCGTTTCTGATATCTCGACCCCCTGGGTCGGGGGGTTGAGCAATTGCCCGGTTGCCAGAAAGAAAAAGATCAGCAGCAACACGATATTCACAATGGCCAGCGACACGTCCATGCCCCGGCTTGCGTGGCGTTTGGGCAAGGCGCGGATCATGGCTGCCCTCCGGTTTCTGCGATCTGTACGGATGTCACACCGGCACTGGTCAGTGCCTCCAGCACCGAGGTCAGGTCCTGCACCTGTGCAGAGCTTTCCATGATCAGGATCACCTCTGCCTGATCGTTCTGACCCAGGGCGGCGGCCAAGGCGGGCAGCTGATCAAGCGGAAAGCGCGTGCCGTTTGCGGTGACTTCGCCTTGGCTGATTGTCCAGAACTGGGCGTTTTCGCCCGGCAGTGCCGGTTCATCTGCGGGTTCTGCAGATGGATCGCTGGCTACTGTCCCGGCCTCCGGGCCGCTACGGATTGTCAGTAAGGAATAAGGCGTCAGGCTGGATGTCAGCATGAAAAAGATCAAAAGCTGAAACATCGCATCGGCCAGCGGGGTCAGGGCAAAGCGATAACGCGATGCCGATCGCGGTTGCATCACCGGATGCTCGCGCGATGTATATGCCCTCGCGACCTCGGACATCAGGGGGTTTTGGCGTCCACGCGGCCATTGATTGCCGCTGATATCAGGGCCTCAATGGATTGACGTTCGGTTTCGATCCGCCCTTCGAGCCAGGTGGCCACGAAGAAGGTGACCAACGCAATGGCCAGCCCGGCGGCGGTTGTTGTTAGCGCGGTCCAGATGCCGCCGGCAAGCAGGGCAGGATCAACCGCACCTTCAGCGGTGGACAGGGTGCTAAACGCATCAATCATCCCGATCACCGTCCCCAGAAGGCCCAACATCGGCGCGGCCTGCACAACCGTTTCCAGCAGGCGCATCCGGCTGGTCATGGCGGAAAGTTCGACAATCGCCGTTTGGCGCCCCAGTTCTTCTGCAAAGCTCTGGTCATCGGGGCGGGCGCGCAGGCCGGTGAATACCGCTTGCAAAACACGGGCGAGGACCGATTTGCGGCCGGATGCCAGTTGCATCGCCTTGTCCGACCGGCCGCCAAGCCAATCGTTCAAGATCGCCTCAGCACTGCTGTTCTGACCGACGCCCAGACGGGCGAACTGGAAAGTTTTGAAAAAGCCGACGGTGACGGCCATGACCGACATGATGGCAAGGGCCGCGAAGACAGCGATGGTCGGCGCGTTCAGGGCGGAAAGATCCGGGGCGTTCATGAAAGTTACCTTGTTAAACGGACATCAGGACGCGGCGGTTCAGATGCCAAACTGGATGGCCCCGCGCGAGGCCGTTTCTAGGCCGGTCATGCAGAAATCGCCAGTTGTTCCGTCAGCAAGGCTGCATTCCGCGACTTCGTTGACGGTAATGCGCGAAATATCAGCACAGCCACGCCCGGCAAGATCGAATTGCACCACCTTGGTCTTCCCTTCGATCAGGGAGCCGAACTCAAGGACCAGCAGGTCAGTCACAATCCCCTGCGCGTCGAAAACCGCTACCTGATAAGATACCGAGTTCAATGCCTGGCCGGTCCGGTTGGCGGCGACATAAGTCAGCCGACAACCACCCTGTTCGGTGTCGGCCACCGTATTCAGGTCAAGCGAAAAACTGGGCGCGGCGTCCTGTGCGATGGCGGGCGCCACGGTCAGAATAGCCGCGGTCAGGTAGGAAATGGCGTTCTTGAAAGTCATCTGGTCCCTCAACTCGGATCATTGGGTGTGAATATACATGCATATTCACGCAGAAAGCGATGCGAGGGATTGGGCCGTATCAGCCCAACGCTGTCAATACGCCTTTAGCGAAAGACGCCGATTGACCAGGTGTTTTGGATGCGACGTGGCTGTACGCGTACGGACTGAACATCGGCCAGGACAGGTGCAGGTGTCGTGCCCAGCTCCGTCACCGTCGTCGATAGCGGAGGCAGTGTCAGCGTCGAATCCTCGGAAATCTCGAGCGGAAGGTCATCAACCTGCGCCGCGCCAAAGCTGCCGAATGTAAAGGATCCCGAAGGTGCCGTATCAAAGCCTTGCGCAAATGCTGCAGCGGGAATCGCACTGGTCACGCAGGCAAATACCACACCCGCAATTTTCGCGTTCCAAGGATGTGCCATGGCTGACAATCCTCCTTTTCCTTAGGCCCCTGCCACCAGTCTATAACAGAAAGACTTGGGAAGAGCAGTAAATTTCGATAACGGGGTTATCAGATTATGATCCTACGTGAAACAATTGGCGGTAATAAGGCAAAGTGAAGGCGACATATTTATCATCTGCCCGGTGTTGTTTCTTTGCAGGATTCGTCGCGCTGCTCATCTGGCCACGTCCGGTGTCAGCCGCATTTGCCGTTTGTAATCAGTCGTTTGACGTCGTGAATGTTGCTGTGGGCCAGTACGAAGACACTGATTTTGTCACCCGGGGCTGGTGGACGGTCGGCCCCAATCAATGTGCCAATGTTGTCCGCGAGGCGCTGCAGGCCCGCTATATCTATGTCTTTGCGCAGGATGTTTTTGGCAACGAAATCCTGCAGGGGACCAAATCCATGTGCATCGCGCCCAAGCGGTTCGTCATTCGCGGCGAACGCGATTGTCTGGTGCGCGGCTATCTTGATGCGGACTATCTTGAGGTCGACACCCAGGAAACCGAACGCTGGACCCTCTTTCTGGCCCCTCCGCCATAGCCTGATGTGATCGGATCGGTTAGTATCAAGGACAGAGTTTACACTGATTTCAGACAGATGATGCCAACAGCACGTGACATAGCATTGAAGCTTGGGGTTGTTTTGGGCCTGGCCATGCCGGGCACCGGTGCGATGGCCGAGCAGGCGTTGATCATCGTTAACCACGCCTATCAAGGCGCAGAGGCACGCCGCAACGTCCGCACCCGGGCTGAGGACGTGTCGGAAACGCTGTTCGGGCTGGGCTATGCCGTCAATCGGCTAGAAAACCCTGATGCAACCGATATCAGAACGGCGCTTGATCGGCTGCAGGCACAGGACGGGCCTGTCGTGATCTATTTCGCGGGACGGTCGATTGTCGAAAATGGCCAGACCCGCCTGATGACGATCAACGGCCGGGATGCTGTTGAACTGGATGATGCATTGGCGCGCGCAGGGGCTGGGAGCCGCGATGCCACCCTGGTGTTTCTGGACGTCTGTCTGGATCCTGTCGTGCCGGAAACCCCGGTTGAGCCTTCGGCGATGCCAGCGGACGGGGAAGAAACGTCTACAACCGACGACGCCACGGCAACATATGCTGGCATCGGACCGGTGCCTGCCACTGATGGGCTGTTCGTGGCCTCATCCATGCCGGTGGGCGTGGCGTGTACTAATCTGGATCAATCCTTGACCGAGGTGATGCTGGAACGGCTTTTGATCCCCGGCCTTGATCTGGCGACTTCGTTCGAGGGCACCAATGTGGCCACCATGTCGACGCTGTCGGCGCCGTTTATATTCCGCAATGTGGAATCGGGAATTCGCCTGACAGCAGATGATTATCGCATGCTCGACAGCCTCAGCCCGCAGGCGCAGGCCCGGATGCTTGCCAGTTGGGAAGCGGCGGGGATTGCCGTTGACCGAGACGGGAGCGGTCAGCAGGCAACCATACCGCAGATCGTGACGACCGAGACTGTGGTGCTGACATCCCCGGTCAGACCGGTCGCAACCGGCGGGGCAACCCTCGCCCCGGTGACAAACGCAGTATCGCGGGTCCAGCAAAGCGCCTCGCTTGCACCGCGAAACCCGACGCCAGTGCAGGTTTCAACCAACACCACCCGTGCCGTTCCCGGTGCCGGTGGCCTGCCGCGTCCGTCAATCATCGTCGGGCTGATCGAACCGACCGAGGTTGCCTTTTCCACAGTGACAGAACCCACAGGGCCGGTGTCCGGATCTACCATAGAATATACGGATATCGCCGGGCGTCGGGCCTTGCGTGATGACAATCCTGAACTGTTTGCCACACTGGTTGACGGTGGTGCCTTTGATCCGCCCTCGGCAGAGCTTGTCGTGGCCCTGCAGACAGAGCTGCAACGGATGAACTGCTACAATTCAGGGATCGATGGCGCATGGGGGCCAGGCTCCCGCGCGGCTGTTGGACGTTATTATGAGCAACTAGAGGCGGCCTCACCATCGCAGGACGCTGATGTGTCGATCTTTCGCCAGATCATGATGCGGGATGATGTAAGCTGTCCGGCGCAGCCCGTTGCCCAAACGAACAGGACACCGACAACCCGGACAACGCAGCCGCGTACGCAGCAACGGACCCAGCCTGCGCAAACGCAACAACAGCCGACGCAGCAGCAACAACCGTCGCGCACGATCAACCGCAGCACCGGCACCGGCATCTTCCGGTAGGGCTGTTTACGGATGCAGGTTGATCCGCAGTTCCGCCAATCCCGAGCCGCCGCCAAACGGCGCAAGACCCAGCGGCAGGTCAGACTGGCCGCCATCGTCGTGGGCGGATTTTGCGGTGTTGCAGTTATTACCGCTGTCGTCGTCTGGCTTTTCAGCGGGCCTGCCATTGATTCGGACCTATCCATCGCTGAAGCAAGCGACAGTGATGATCAGCAGATTTCGCAGGTTGAAGATGTGACAGCCGGTCAGGGTGTCCGGCTCGCGACACCCTTTGTCGATATTGCCGGCGATCCAATGATCTTGCGCTTTGAAACCAGCGATGCGGTGGCCCGGCGCCAGGTCGCCGGGCCGCCCGCATTGGATCCGGCGCGGTTCGGCCAGCCCCGCCCGGGACGTTTTGCCCTAATTACCGAGGATCTGGTCGTGCGCGAAAGCCGGTTGATGACCGCGCTGCCGTCAAGCCGAGAAGATTTCGCCTTTTTTCAGGCTCAGCGCAGCAGATCGTTGGAAAGCCAGCCGAACCTCGCTGAGCTAATCCCGAGAGTACCGGAAGAAAGCGCCGAAGAAACGGTCATCGTCACGGATGACGATAACAGTTGGGGCGACGCGGTCGGGGGGGCTGACGATGCGATGCCGACGACCTATGTGACGACGCGGGTCCAGAACACAACATCCATCGCCTTTGTACGTCCAGAGGCCGAGCGCGAGCGGGTCTCTCGCGATCTGGTCGTGCGGTTGGAGTACCCCCGGTCGTTGGAGAATCTGCTGACGGCAAATGGATTTGACGAAGGTATTGCCGCCAAGGTGGCACGCGATGCCATGGCAACATTCCCCGCACTTGCGGGCATCACGACCGAGGATGGGCTGGCCGCGGGTAGTATCGTGGCGGTGCGTCATCGCCGGATTGATAGTCAGCAAACCCCTGTTCACGTAGCCATCTTTGGCCCGGATGGGTATATCGGCGCGCTCTCCCGTTATGGGCTGGTCGGCTATATCGAAGCCAGCAACCCCTGGATCAAGGATGACCTACCGGCCCTGGCCTCCCCCAATCGGGACAGCTTTGACGATGCGGTGCAGGACTATCGCCTGCTTGATGCCGTCTATAGCGCTGTGATCCGCAGTGAGGTCCCGACCGCGCTGGTGGGAGAGCTGATCGTGATGCTGTCCCAAGCCTACGATCTGGAGGCTGTCGCGGCCCCCGGTGATATGGTGACCTTGCTATATGCCCCCGGTTTGGGCGATGGATCGGCGCAGATTGCCTATGCGGCCATCAACGGGCCATCTGGCGATATGCCCTGTTACGTGGCGCGAAAATCCGGTGGGGCCGATCTTGACGAATATGCCTGTTACACCCCGCGCGGGCTGCGTGGCGGTGGCGCTGACTTTGTGACCCCTGTCAAAGGCGGCACTTTGTCATCGCCTTTCGGGCCCCGCTTCCACCCGATCCTGAAAGAGGTGCGGTTGCATGGCGGGGTGGATTGGGCCGCACCAACCGGAACGCCGATTGTCGCGGCGCGTGATGGCAAATTCGCGTTTGTGGGTAATGGTGGCGGCTATGGGAATGTCATCTATATCGACCACGCCGAGGGGCTGCAGTCGCGCTACGCCCATATGGATCGGTTCGACACGGCAGCCGTCGAGGGCAGGCCAGTGCGCGCGGGCGACGTGATTGGATATGTGGGTACGACAGGTCGGTCTACCGGGCCGCACTTGCATTTCGAATTCCGATTGAACGGAGCGCCTGTTGATCCGTTTTCGCTTGGGGGTGGGGGCGGCACGCTAGTGGCGTCAGATGCTGTTGAGGCGCTGACCGAGCAGATCATTCGCGTGGAAAGCGCGGGCAACGCCAATGCCAAAAATCCGCTGTCGACGGCGACGGGTCTGGGGCAGTTTATAGAAAGCACGTGGTTAAGGATGATGCGAGATTATCGCCCTGACCTGACGCGTACCATGTCACGCGCTGATCTGCTGGATCTGCGCAAGGACCCGACATTGTCGCGCGAGATGGTTCAGAACCTGGCCCGTGAAAACGAAACCTTTCTGCGTGCGCGAGGGCATCGTATCGATGCGGGGCGACTATATCTGTCACATTTTCTGGGACCGGGCGGGGCGCATAAGGTGCTGTCATCGCGGGATGATCAGACCATTCTTGAGGTAATGGGCGCGGGCGTTGTCCGGGCCAATCCATTCCTTGCCAATTACACCGTCGCGGATCTGGAAAACTGGGCGCAGCGCAAGATGCGCGGCGTCTCTGGCGGCCCCCGGCGGCAGCCGGTGCCGCCGGAGGTTCTTGCCTATATTACGGAAATCGACGCGCTGCTGGCGCAGGAGAGTTGAGCCGTTCAGGGAGAAAACGGGCGGTCGGCAACGCGTCGGACTTGCGTCGGCAAAACGTCGGACCCCAACGGGCGGTCCGTTTACCACATCCAAGCATCCCGATAGAGCCGCTGACGGCGCAATTCAGCCTCACGTTCCATCTGGGCGCGCGTGCGCCGCGCGTGATGCTGGTTCCAGTGATCTGGCGCGTTCCAGTCATTGTTACGGGGCACAGAGCGGAACAGTTTTGAAAGTCCTGTTAGCATGGCTTTTCCTTTCGTGATCTGATGAAAGGAAATTACGCCTCTTGCTTGATCAATGCGACTCTGTATGATTTTCCATATGTTAGTTGGGCTTTTATATGGATTGGCGTGACATCCCCTCGCTCGCGGCCTTGCGCGCGTTCGAGGCGGCAGCGCGAGCAGGCACATTCAGCGAGGCCGCGCGCGAATTGAACGTCACACATGCGGCCGTGGCACAGCATGTGCGCGCGATCGAGGCGCAGTTGGGCACGTCACTATTGGTGCGCGCCGGTCGTGGTCTGGCCCTGACCGATGCAGGTCACAGGCTGGCCGCATCGCTCAGCGACGGGTTCGGGATGATCACCAGCGGCGTGCGGGCCATCGCGGCAGACGCCGCGGACCGCCCTGTGGCGATCACAGTCACCCCTAGCTTTGCAGAAAACTGGCTGATGCCGCGGCTGGCCGGGTTCTGGGCGGCGTATCCGGGGCTGGGCCTGTCGATCAATCCCGACATGGATGTCGTGGACCTGCGCCGCGACGGGTTCGATATGGCGATCCGCTATGGCATGGGCGACTGGCCGGGGCTGGAGGCGGATTTGCTGATCGAGGCGGACTATACCGTTGTGGCCGCGCCTTCGCTATTGCTGGGCCGCCCTGCGCAGACACTTGCGGATGTGCAGAACTTGCCATGGTTGTTCGAGGTCGTGCATCGCGAGGCCCGGCGCTGGGTCACGGCATCGGGGCTGGACATGGCGTGCTGTCAGGCGAACGAGGTCGCAACGCTTAGCATGCTGCTATCCGCCGTTCGCGCCGGCGGTGGTGTTTCGGTCGTATCCAGTGCGCTGGTGGCCGATGACATCGCCAGCGGCAAACTGATCGCGGTGATGTCGGAACGGCGCGACGGGCTGGGATATTACATCGTGCACCCGCCCGGCACCCTGTCGGCGCGGGCGAAGACGTTCAAGAAATGGCTGTTGGGGCAGACGGCCTGAAGATCTTTCTCAGGCGTTACTTGCGGGTTTTCCCATCAATACCAAACGTCCCGATACCTTCGGCTTCTTTCGATGCACGGGCGATTGTCAGGTTCTTGCTCATCCATTCCCAGGATGCTTTGCTACCCTGCTCATCCTGCGCCACTGTGACATTGGTAAAGTCGTGCTCATCCGCCATCTTCTTGCCTGCATAACCGCCCAAAACGGTGGCCACGACCTTGTCGGATGTATCCAGCTCCTCGATCTTTCCGGATTTCCCGTTTTTCTTCCACGGGGTGCCGCCGACCCCGCCATGGGTGCAGAAGAACGTCTTTTCCGTATAAGCAACCGACGCCTTGGGCTTGCGCCCGCAATTGCCAAAGGACTCCCTTGATCCCGCTCGCGGATCGCGCAGAGCGTGATAACAGGCGGATACGTTGCTTGGGATCGTGTCAGTGAACAGCAATGGCGACCGGTCGACCGCATCAAACAAGAACAGGGCGTGGACCGGAATGTTGGCCTTTTCCAGATGATAGGCAAGTGCGACGGAGGCTGCCCCGCCCCGGCTGTATCCAGCCAGAAAGACACGCGTCGGTTTTGCAGGCGTGGCCAGTTTGGATTGTACTTCCCACTTTTCCTTGACCCATCTCAGCCCATTCCACATCCGGTCAGCCGTTTCCGTACCCGCCAATGATGGCCCCCGGATGTAGCCGGCAATCGGCGTGTGCCACTTTCTCCACATGGTGCGCACATGGCTGTTTTCGAAGTCTTTGGCATATTGATCGTTATTGTCCTCACCAGTCCCGTCGATGCCGTAGAAAATGTCCATAAATTGTTGCTCCTGATGTGCGCGGGCTATGCAAAGTTGTAGTCGATTTTGCCGTCGTTCATGACGATGGTGACTTCTTTCATGTCCTCACCCGAAACCATCCGGCTTAGCACCTGACGCGACAGATCGGGCAGGATGGAATTGGTGATGATGTTGTCGATCATCCGCCCGCCGCTGTCGGGGTCGCGGCATTGGTCGACGATATGATCCAGCACATCGTCGCCATAGACCATCTTCGCCCCGTGCGATTCCCGCAGCCGTTTGGCGACCGACCCCAGTTTCAGCTTGGTGATGCCGCCCAGCACATCCTTGCCCAGTGGGAAATAGGGGATCGTTACGATCCGGCCCAGTAGCGCAGGCGGGAAGACCTCCAAAAGGAACGGTTTCATCGCCGCGTCAAGCTCATCCATATCGGGAACCGTCTCGCCGCCTTCGCCCATCTCCATGATCACGTCCGTACCCACGTTCGAGGTCAGCAGGATCAGGCAGTTCTTGAAATTGATCGGCCGCCCGTTCCCGTCCTCCATGATCCCCTTGTCGAAGACCTGAAAGAACAGTTCGTGAATGTCGGGATGCGCCTTTTCGACCTCGTCCAGCAGCACAACCGAATAGGGCTTGCGCCGCACCGCCTCGGTCAGTCGCCCACCTTCGCCATAGCCGACATAGCCAGGGGGTGCGCCTTTCAGCAGGGACACGCTGTGTGCCTCCTGGAACTCGGACATATTGATGGTGATGATGTTCTGTTCGCCGCCATAAAGGCTTTCGGCCAGTGCCAGTGCGGTTTCGGTTTTGCCGACACCGGACGGGCCGCAGAGCATGAAAACACCAATCGGCTTGTTCGGGTTCGAAAGGCCCGCGCGGCTGGTCTCGATCCGCTTGGCGATCATGCGCAGCCCGTGATCCTGCCCGATCACCCGCTCACTCAGGTGGTCAGAGAGATTCAGGATCTGTTCAAGTTCATCCACGACCATACGACCCGCCGGAATGCCGGTCCAATCGGAAATCACGGAGGCGACCGCCTGCTCATCCACATGGGCATAGACCATTCGGTCATCGGCATCGGTGGCGTCCAGCTTCGCCATCAGTTCCAGCATTTCACCCCGGATCGTGTCGGGGTCGCGGGGGGCTTCGCCTTCGCGCTCGGCTTCGGCTTCCTTGATTTCCTCATCATTGCGGGCGTCGCCGATATCTTCGGGCTCTGGCGGTTCGTCTTCGCCGGTTTCGGCTTTGGCGAGTTCGGCGCGCAGGGCAAGGATGTCATCGACGATCTTCTTTTCGTCAGTGTATTTGACCTCAAACGCGGCAAGTTCTTCGCGTTTCGCTTTCAGTTCTTCCTCGGCCTCTTCCAGTCGTTCCTCGTTCTCTTCGCCCAGATCGCGCTGGGCGGTTTTGCTGGCGATCTCTGTTTCCAGCGCGCTGATGGCCGCCTGCAGGTCGCCGATACGGGCCGGGATGCTGGCCTGACTGACGGCGACGCGGGCGCAGGCAGTATCCAGCAGCGACACCGCCTTGTCCGGCAATTGCCGGGCAGGGATGTAGCGAGCGGACAGGTTGACGGCGGCGACGATGGCTTCGTCAGAGATACGCACGCCGTGATGCGCCTCCATCGGGCCAAGGATGCCGCGGAGCATGTAGGCGCAGCGGTCATTATCGGGCTCGTCGACGTTCACGGGCTGGAAACGGCGGGTCAGGGCCGGGTCCTTTTCGAAATAGTTGCGGTATTCGGCAAAGGTCGTGGCCCCGATCGTGCGCAAGGTGCCGCGTGCCAGCGCCGGTTTCAGCAGGTTGGCGGCGTCCCCGGTGCCAGCGGACCCGCCTGCGCCGATCAGCGTGTGCGCCTCGTCAATGAACAGGATGATGGGGGTGGGCGAAGCCTGCACCTCGTCAATCAGGGATTTCAGGCGCTGTTCGAATTCACCCTTCATCGACGCGCCCGCCTGCATGGCCTGAATATCCAGCATATGCAGTCGCGTGCCCTGCAGTTTATGCGGCACATCGCCATCGGCGAGGCGCTGGGCGAACCCTTCGACGACGGCGGTTTTGCCAACCCCGGCCTCACCCGTCAGGATCGGGTTGTTCTGGCGGCGGCGCAGCAGGATATCGATGATCTGGCGGATTTCATCGTCACGGCCGACCACGCGGTCCATCTTGCCGCTGGCGGCATCGGCGGTCATGTCGACGCTGAACCGGCCAAGTGCTGTCGAGGCGCTGCGGCCTTCGTCACCATCGGCTGCGGTACCGCCAGATTGCAGGCCGGACCCGTCCATCGGGCGCATCTCTTCCTCGTCACTCTCTTTCCAAAGCGTGCGGGATTCCTTGCCCAGTTGATCGGCAGAGATATCGTTGAAAATGGACGAAGCGCGGGTGATTTCGCGGTGCAGATTGCGGTCGTTCAACATTGCCAGCAAGGCGTGGCCCGATCTGATCTGCACCTCGCCAAAGAACAGTGTGGCATAGGTCCATGCGTGGTTGAGCGTGTCGGAAAGGCCTTCGGCGATGCCGGGGGTTTCGGTCACGTTTTTGTCCAGCTTGTCGATGGCCGCGATCAGATCTTTCAGGACCGTTCCGCGATCCAGCCCCAATTCGCGCAATGTGCAGGAGATATCGGATTTCTGGTCGGACACGATATGGAACAGCCAATGGGCGGTGCCGACATTGCGGTTCTTTTCGCTGCGCGCCTGCCGCATCGCCTTGAGAAACGCATCATAGCCAAGGCGGTTCATCTTGCCGGCGTATTTTTCGATATTGATTTCAGCCATGCGCGGGCTCCTTCAAATGTGGTCTGGCTTATGCAGCGGTGTTTAATGCGAATGTGGCGCCGGGCAGGTAGGTGCCGGGCGGTGGTGCCGGTTCAGGGGCGAGCGAGGCCATCCAACCGACCTCAGCCGATTTGCCGATCACTGCCGGTTCAAACTCTTCGGCGGGCAGGGTCAGGGCCACGCCAACTTCGAATGTGCGGCCCAGATAGCCGTTGACGATATCGAGCATGCGGGTGTGCGACGCCCCGCCAGGTAGAAATGCGCGATATTCGGCAAGTGTTCTGGCACGGATCTGGATCATGATCTTTTCATTGACCGATTGCGCGCGCGATCCCAGAAAACAGTCGCGGCCCAAGGTGCTGCCCTGCTGGCCCAACCGGTTCACGCTGTCGCCCTCGAACGCGATCCATGTCGGCACATGCTCTTCGATATCGATAGGCGCCCCGAGGTCATAGCGCAGCATCTGCTGCAGCTTGACCGGGCTTTTGACGCGCCCAATGCCGAGCGACGCCATGCCAAGCCGGTTTGTATCGGGGATATGACCGCGATCCGCCCAAGCTGGTGTCCCGATCCCGATCAGCGCGCCGACATAATGGGAAAACCGGTCGTCGTCTTCGTGGTCGAACTGGGTGATCGCGCGGGCATCTGACCACGCCCGGAAAAACATCTGCTGGAACCGGGTGGCAAAGATATCGGTGAATTTGACAAAGGCCAGATCGCCGCTTTGCGCCCAGCGCAGGACCTCTTCTGTGGTGTTCAGGGGTAGCGCGCCATGCGGGCCGAAAAAGCCGATGATCTGGTTGCGCAGATCGGGGCGGCCGGCCTTGTCCTGCCGGATATCCGACAGGTCGGTTTCGGGAAAGGCAAGGAACGGATCCTGACCGATGGTCGCCAGTTCCTCGGCCATCGTGGTGTTGCGCCCGATGCGTGGTTTGCCCGCGCTTTCGCGTTCCAGTTTGCGCAGCAGGGCCAGATAGCCGACCGGCCGATGATCCTGTGTATCTGTCATATCAGGGGTCCGGTGCCGGTGCGCGGCGGGAATTTGGCAACCTCGCCCCGGTCGGTTGAGGTGATAATTGTCTGTGTAAAGCTGTTGACGGCGGCGTATTCGGACAGAAACCGGTCCAGCGTGGCCCCCAGCAAGATGATCCCGGACCCTTCGAACGCGGCCTCGTCCATTGTGATCGTGATCTCAAGCCCACGGGCAGGATGGTACCCATCGCCGCGCTGAACCGACCGCACGATGGGCCGGGTGGTCACGGTCTTGATGCCCTGCAACTGCGTCTCTGTCACGACATTGGACAGATCGGCAAAGAGTGACAGAAGCTCGCGCAGTGACTCCGCCGCGCGGATCCCATCATCGTCGCCATCAAGGCTGAAATGGCTGAGCGACAGATAACTGATCAGCCGCCAGTAGTTGTCACCTGCTGTGGTGCGATGGGCGGCGTTCGCCTCAAGCTCTGTCATGGCGGGGCGGGGCGGTGTCGGCCCCCCAACGCAGGCAAGGCTGACGCTGACATCATCGCACATGTGGAAATCATCGCGGCTGTCGGCGATCGGCAGATATTCGGGCAGATGCCGGTTCGAACAGCGGGTGCGCACCTGCAGCCGCTGCGCCCGCGCGTCGCCTTCCAGATCGGGGGGTTCGTAGATCGAGATGAACGTCTCGGTCCCCGCATAGCGTTGTTGCGCCCCGAACCGTCGTTCTTTCTGGGTCAGGCGGCGGGGTTTCTGGCGGCTGGTGTAGTAAAGCGACTGGCGCGGCTTGGCACCGCCTTTGGGCACGGCGTAAAGCGGGTTGACCTTCACTTTGTCCTGCAGCCCGGGATAATGAGCATGCACGTCGATGATGTTGTAAACCTCGTAATGGGTCAGCGGGCTGCTGTCGGGGGTCACCACAAATTCGGTGCGTTTGTCATCCAGCCTGATCTGGCTTGCACTTTCCTCGAACAGGTTGACGGCTGGCACACAATTCAGCGCAAAGCCTTTTTCGCTGGTCCGGGCGGCCAGGTTTTTGTTGGCGGTGCCGAATTCCAGCAGCAGCTGCACCTCGGATTGACTGATGCGTTTGAGATGCTGCTGCAGCCCGGTCAGGCGGAAGCCCAGCAACTTGCGGGGAAACACGAAAACTTCGCGTAATTGCGCGAACCCTTCGAACAGGCGGCCATCATGGGGAAACAGGTTCACCCCCCCATCGAATCCGACCTGTTCAATGGATTGCTTATCAAGCCGGATGAAAACCGGATCGCCGTTCTTGTCGAGATAGCGAAGTGAGGCGCGTTTCAGATCGCAAAAAATCTGCTCATAAAGTGCGACCGCATCAGGCATATCCCCGATCAGATAAATGGGCAGGCTGTCGACCGCCACCTCGGCCAGTGGTCCGCCACCCTTGCTGCTGCTGGCAGATAGCGGCCTTTGGATCGTCAGTTGCAGGCCACCTTTGGTGCCTTGCGCGACCTCTGCCTCTCCGGCTGCCAGAAAGGGGGCGGGGCTGCCGTGATAGACGGCTTTGGGGATTTTTAGCGGCCAGACCGATAAGGGGCCGCACAGGCTGAACCGGCAAGACACCCGCTGGTCGGCATCGACAAAACGGGCATCAAGATATTCACCACTGTCGAAATGCAGCCCCTTGATCAGGTCCTTGTTTTCGTACGGTGGATTGGCCTGTGCCAGCATCACGCTGGGGGTGGGTGTCAGGGCGTCAGGAAAAATCTGGTTCAGCAGTTCGGTCGAAAATGTCCGAAACTCTTCTTCCATCTTCAGCTGGACACGGGCGGCCATGAAGGCCGTGCCTTCCAGCAGGCCTGCCACCGCTGGGTCCAGATTTTCCTTGATCAGCCCGCCAAGGCGGTCGGCGATGCCCGGATAATCGGCGGCAAATTCACGCGAACGCTCGTAAAGCAGCGCCAGTTCCTTGTTATAGGCCTCGCGGAATGCCTTTTTCATGTCTGCACCCGCAGTCGCGTCATCTGGATTTTGCCCGCGCCCATGTCGACCTCGGCCACGAAATCAAGCGGGACATCAACCGGGGTGGCCACCATTTCAGCGGATACATCAAAGCTGAGCCGCTGGGTGGTTTCCTGTTCATCCCGGTTAAGCTGGATTTCGATTGTATCGGCGATCAGGCGCGGTTCGTGTTCGATCAGCGTGTCGCGGATCAGTTGCGCAATCTGCTGGCCCGCATGGATCGAATTGCTCATCTCGCTCATGTCGCCAAAGCCGTAGTTGATGACCGACTTGGCGACATAGGGTGTGTCATCCAGATCAACCACTGCATCGAGATTAATCGTGTTCATCAGGCTGGCCAGATCGGCGGTCAGATGTTGGCGCAACGTCGCCTCATCCGTGCCAATGCGGCGTTCCTGGCTGCGGGATGTGACCTCGCGGGCGCCGTCCTGATAGTTGGCTTCATCCTTGCTGGCGTCGCGCTGGGCGCGCGCTGATCTGAACACATGCATCAATGACACCTGCCGCCGATCCTTTGGATCGCCGCGGGTTTTGTCATTTCCACGTTTGCTCCGGTCGGTGCTCATCAGGTCAGCTCACGAAAATCGGGCGGCTTAAGGTAATTCGGGGCCGCGAAGGGCCCCGAACGTGTTCGTTCCGCGATGTTATCGGCTAATGGCCGATTAAGCGCTCCACTCCTGGTTCGCAGCGACATCCCAGCCGGCCAGCGATTCAGCGCCAGCAGCACCGGATGCTTCCTGCAGGGTGTAGGCGATTTCGAACTTGCGGAAATTCAGGGTCAGGTTTTCCTGGATCCGGTCAAGACCATCCTTGGAGCCACCAGTGGCGTAGGACGAGATCATGATGTTCTCCAGCTTCATGCGGAAATACTCCACAGGGGCCGCACCACCGGATTTACGCACGATCAGCTCACCGTTTTCGATATGTTCGCCGGTTGCGCAGCGCTTGATCAGGTCGTTGGATGCCAGGTCGACATATTTGGTCAGGGAAATATCCTGCACGTTGACCTTGCCGCCGCCGCCGCCAGCACCGACATGTGTCGTGCCGGACTGGGACATGCCCCAGTTCCACGCCAGGACGTCGATTTTGTCCATATGCGTGGCATCCTGGCTTTCGCCTTTGATGTTGTTCGAGAGATGAAGAAAAATATCAACAGCCATTATATTACTCCGTTTTGGCCGCCAGCGTACTCAAATGCGCTAACGATAAGGGTTGGTTGGGAGGGGTCTTCATTTGCCGCTAGGCAGCTTGGACACCAGACTCATGCCGATATCCATGCCTTCCATTTGGAAGTGGGGTTTGAGGAAGAATTTGCCCATGTAGTAGCCGGGGTTCTCCTCGTCTTCGATGACCTGCACGGTTGCACCAGCCAAAGGCTTTTTTGCCTTCTCTTTCTCGGTGGCGCTTTCCGGGTTTGCAGAGACATATTTGTTGATCCACGTCTGCAGATCTTTCTCAAGCTGGATCCGATCCGGGCTTTGCCCGATCTTATCCCGCACCATGCACTTCAGATAGTGGCTGAAGCGTGAGACCGCGAAGATGTATGGGAGGCGCGATGACATGTTGTCAGAGGCCGTGGCCAGATCATCCACATATTTCTTGGGGCGATACAGCGATTGCGCACCAATAAAGGCCGCCTTGTCGGTGTGCTTGCGGTGGATCAGACCGATCAGGCCTGCCTTGCTCAATTCGCCCTCGCGACGGTCGGTGATCGACACCTCGGTCGGGATTTTCATGTCCTTGGAACCGTCGCCGGTATCAAAGGTATGGGTGGGCAGGTTGATCACCTCGCCGCCGGACTGCACACCGCGGATTTTGACTGTCCAGCCATATTCCTTGTGGGCGCGGTTGATATTGGCGGCCATCGCGTGGGCTGCGTTCATCCAGGCATATTGGTTACCGTCATGGCCGTCGGTTTCTTCGATGAAGTTGAATTCCTCAACCACCGATGTGCCGTCTTCGGTATAGGGTTCACGCGACAGGGCACGCGGCAGGGTCAGCGCCAGATACCGCGAGTTTTCGCTGTCGCGCAGGCTGTTCCAGGCGGCATAGTCGGGCGTGTCAAAAATCTCGGACAGATCAGCCGGGTTCGGCATTTCTGTCCAGTTATCCATGCCAAGCAGAGTTGGTGCTGCAGCCGAGATAAACGGCGCATGTGCGGTCGCCGCGATCTTGGATAGATCACGCAAAAGGCCGACATCGCCACTGGACTGGTCGAAATAATAGTCGCCAATGATTGTGCCAAAGGGCTTGCCACCCATGGTGCCAAATTCCTGTTCGTAAATCTTGGTGAACAGTGGGCTCTTGTCCCATTTGGCGCCGGGATAGCGGCGCAATTCGCTTTTCAGCTCGTTCTTGGACACGTTCATGACATTGACGCGCAATGAGCTGTCGGTTTCCGAATTGTTGACCGTGTAGGCCAGACCGCGCCAACTGCTTTCCAGCTCCTGAAATTCCTTGGCGTGAATGATCTGGTTGACCTGATCGGTCAGCTTCTTGTCGATCTTGGCCAGCATCGCGCCAATTGTATCGATGATATCATCGGAAATGACCGTCTGGTCATTCATCGCCTCGCGCACCAGCGTCACAACGGCATTATCGACCTCCTTGGCGGCCTCATCCGTGCGTGGCTTGATCGTCTGCTTGAGGATATCAGAGAATTCATCAAGCTCGTTCAGGCCTTCCTTGACCTGGGCGTCCTGCTGTTGCGCTTCTTCTGCCATTTCACATCTTCCCTATTACACCGCTGCTTGCGCCAACCCGACGCAATGCGTGTTTTTATTCAGCGTCGTCTTCGTCGCTTTTGTTGGCTTCGGCGAGTGCGGCCATCAGCTCTGGGTCTTCCAAAAGCGCCTTGAGGTGATCCTGCGCCTTGGATTTCCCGTTCATATACCGTGACAGGTTGGCCAATTGTTCCCGGGCTTCCAGCAGTTTGGCCAGCGCGGGCACCTGACGTGCCACCTGTGCCGGGCCAAAATCATCTATCGAATTGAATTCGAGATTCACGCCAAGCTTGGTGTCGCTATCCGGTTCCAGCTTGTTTTCAACAGCGAAGGACAGGCCGGGCGATACGCTCGCCATATAGTCATCCAGCGTCGATGCCGTCACATCGGTAAAGTTGCGTTCGGCCACCGGTGGTTTTTCCACCTTTGACGCGTTGCCGGACAGATCAGACAACACACCCATGACAAACGGCAGCTCGACCATTTTCTCGCTATCATAAGGATCGGCATAGGAAATGTTCACGCGCGGAGGGCGGTTACGCTTGATAAAACCCGTGGCGGAATCTGATGGCATCTAAACTCTCCTCAACATCGGCGTTATGAAACTTTGAATATCACTTGAAGTCAACGCTATTACCACGTTTTCAAACGGTTTGACGGTGATTTTGGACACAAATATCGGTTGCATTCTTTTTACTGACTTTCACCCTTTGGCGGTAACAAATCGGCGACAATCGCGGTGAAATCCTTGTCCAGATATGTGCGCGCCTTGAACAGCAGCACCGGGATCGGGCTGGCGGGTTCGCGGACCCGAAAATACTCTTCCACCGCGCTGATCAGCGGGGCCACTGCTGACCGGTCCGCGATCTCTGGTCGTGGGCCGGGATCGGCGTCAGTCGTCGTCTCGGCCTGACCGGCCCCTTCGCCAGCCAGCATTTTCAGCCGGTCCATGTATAACACGAAACCGGTGTCGGACCCGAACGTAATCTTGGTCTGGTTGGCCTGTTCCGGCATCAGCGTTTCGATCGCTTCGACCAGCGGGCGACCGACCAGCAGACGGGCCTGCGTGATCAGCAAAAGCGCCGGGGCCGCTGGTTCGTGGGTGGCAAGGTAACCCTCGACCGTGTTCAGGATTTGCAGGGCGGCTGCCCGGCTTGGGACGCTGGTTTTGACGGCGGGCGCTGCGGGTGCTGGCTGGGCGGGTGTAGCTGCTGCGTCTGGCGCAGGCTCTGCCCCTTCGGCGGTCTCTTCAACCGGCTGTGTAGGCGCTTCAACTGGCGCTTCGCCCTCCGCCGACCATGGTTTCAGATCGCTGCGCCCATTGTGGATCAGATCCTGAATATCCGCGATTACCTTGAGCGTATCACCTAATGATGGCGTGAACGGATTGTCGAGGCGCAGGCAGGCTGATTTGATCCGGGTCAGCGCGTCGGCGGCTTTGGACAGGGCGGCATGCGATGCCTCTACCGCGTCCCGGTTTCCCGGGGCCGCGATCTCGGACAGCATTGCGCCGCTGTTCAACCCAACCTCGCCTTTGCGCGGCTCTGCCCCGCCTGTCGCCACGGTATAGCGGCGCAGGCTGACCTCGCCGGCGCCGGCCAGATTGGCGTGCTGCAGCGGCAAAATCACCATGCTGGAATTGCCCAATTCATCAATGCTACCGCGCCGATCAGATGCGTCCTGCGGGTGGGCATCGTCGGGCCGGGTCTCAAGCAGAATGGCCAGCCCTTCGACCGCATCGGCAAAATCGGGTAGCCGACCGGCCAGGATCATCATCCGCGCCAGCAGCGACAACAGGCGCGCATCGCGGCTGCGCTTGAGCAGGGCAGTGATCGTCTTTTTCTCGTCCGCGTGGGCGATGGATTTGGGATCGAACAAGGTTCCCGGTGTGTAGTCGTCATCCGGGTCCTTGATGCCGGGCACGAAATAGCGTTCGGGCATCCGGCTTTCGGCCTCGAAATAGTAGTCGACAAAGGCCGCGTCGTCGGTCGCTTCCAGATTTGGCCCGCAGGGCGCATCATCCGACACCGGTTCGCTGAGCCAGTCGAAACTCATGACTTATCCTTTTGGAGTGACAGCATTTTCAACGCACAGTGTACCCGATTAAATCTGCCATCAAGCGTGCCGCGACGGGGTGCAAGGGTCAAGCAAGGGATTCCAGACCTTTCACGTCTGTGGCCTATTTGCGCGCTGCCGCAACGGCGGCGGCATAGCTTTCGGCAAAGTGCTGCAGGAACACATCCAGCATCCCGTTTTCATGATTTGCAACCTTGGCGTCCCAGCGTTTGACGTATTCTTCCCAGGCCTTGCGCCGTCCGCCTGCCAGCAAGCCGCCACCGGTCGATTCTTCAATCGCCTCCGGTGCCAGGTCTGCGAGCAGTTTGATCAGCGCAGGCTGGATCGCGGCAAAGACCGCCATCTGGTGCGTCTTCACGTCGTTCAGTGCCGATGTCATCCCTTCGCCGCCGGTCATGAAACCTTCGCGCGGTTGCACAAACATGACCTCGAGTGCCTGGGTCGGATCGGGCAGGAATTTCAGCGGGTTGTTGTTGGCGGCCCCCATCATGGTCCGGTCGCCGCCACGGGTGAATTTCTTGGCCGCTGCCCTGTCTTGCAGCAAGGCCATCAGTTCGGCGGCGGCGGTTCGCATTGTCTGGCCAAGTTCGCGGGCAAGTGCCTCACCATCCGCCGTACTGCCCGGCGGTGGCGGTGGTAAACCCGCCCCTTCACAGAACGCCTTCAGGATCGCAGCGCCGTTATCGGGTGGTGGTGCTGGCGTGGGCGATGGTGTGGCCGCCTGCGGCTGCTGCGGGGTCGGGCCGGGCATGGGTGATGGGGCTGCAGGGATCGGGCTGTCACCAAAGGGTGAATCCGATGCGCCAAAAGGCGACGGGGCTGCAGCGGGCACCGCCGCAGATGGCGATGGTTCGGGTGCCGGTGCAGGCTGCGGCGCGACGGGGTTCACAATAAAGTCGCTGGCAAAATCCTCGAACGCGCGCGGGTCGGGGCTCGGGCTGACATCAACCGGGGCGGCGGGGGTAGATGACACGGCCCAGGGATCGCTGTCTTCGAATTGCGGTGCCGGGGTCATCGCCTGTGGCGGCGGGGCTGCCGCGATACCTGCGCCAAGATCAACAACGATAAAGTAATTGCCGACCTGAAACCGGTCGC
Source organism: Yoonia sp. SDW83-1 (assembly GCF_046762885.1). Taxonomy (NCBI): domain Bacteria; kingdom Pseudomonadati; phylum Pseudomonadota; class Alphaproteobacteria; order Rhodobacterales; family Paracoccaceae; genus Yoonia; species Yoonia sp. SDW83-1. Next base: position 262,150 of record NZ_JBKQXO010000002.1, on the reverse strand, counting down.
CCTGTTTCAGTTGATAGGCCCCTTCGATCCGGTGGCGCTGGCCATCCAGAAACACGCCGTTGGTGGATACATCGGTCAGCCAATAGGCCCCGTCACGATAGCTGATGTCGAAATGATGGCCCGAGATATGCTTTTGCGGATCAGGCAATGTCCAGTCCATCGCGGCAGAACGCCCGGCGCTCATGCCCGCACCCGTCACCGTAGCCGAGGTCGGCCCGCCGTCAGGCAGGCTGTCATAATTCTCGATCCTCAGTGTCAGGGTCATGCCACGCCGTACCAGTCAAATGGGGTCAGGGACCGCTAATAAACCTTGAAGAGAGATTCTGCCATGTCGATAAACCTGGCGAGGAAAATAGGGCGGCGTGACAGATCGGCGCGGGCCAGACAGGACAGGATTGCCGTGTTGATCGCGCGCGGCGCGCGGCTGTGATGCACAGGGGCCGGATCATTGGGGGCGATGGACCCGCCAGACCAGCCCACGGCCAATGCCAGATGCACACCGGGCGATTTGGCAGGGGCCCACAGCGCCTCTCGCATTACATGATGGCGCATGGCGTCGTCGGGGCGCCCGATCCAGCCCGCCACAAGTTCCATCATCTGCCGGTCCAGCGGGGTGAGCGCATCTGGCATGTTGCGCAGGCATTCGTGCCCCCACCAGATCGCCAGCTTGGGCTGGATGGCAAAGGCAGTGAAGGTCACCGCCTCTTCCGGGGTCGTCGACTGGCGCAGGCGCATCAGATAATCCAGTGCCTCTTCCTCGGGGCGTGGGCGCTGCTGGGTCACTTCGGCCAGTTGCGGGATGGCCACGTAAAGATCAGCCAGTGTTTCATACCGTGTGGCTACCGCGGGCGGTCGTGTCTTTTCTTCGTCAAGCGGTGGCGCATCATCGGGCGACATGAACGGGCGGATCCAATCACATGAGGCGGCAGAAGGTGCCGCGAGGAATACGCATAAGTTTCCGCAGTTGACCCACGGGCGTCAAGGACGGTTTTGGATTTACAGGTAGCGAAGGATCGGAAATGGCGTGGCACCGCGAGAGTTCCGATGGGTGGTCACTGCAATACTGGCAGTGAACAGCAAACGGCGGCCAATGGTTTGACCGCCGTTTTTCGGGTTATTCAAATGGTTCAGCTATCTTGCCCCACCGGTCCGGCAAAGTGCTGTGCCATTGTGTCTGCGGCGCGCGTCACATCCTCGGGGTTGTCGTAGAAGTCAAACTGCGTGACGTCTTCCAGCATCTGCAATGTTGCATCACCGCTGAACCCTTCGAGGAAGCTGCGGACACCCTGCGGAATTGCCGCCGCTTCGGAATGCACAATGGCGAGCGGTTGGGTCAGCCGGTTTGGGTTATCCGCCGGATGATATGTCAGCCAGCCTTCCCAGCCTGCGTTATTCCACTGGTTGTCATATTCCGGGATCGCGCCGCGATCGGCCTCGTAATAATAGCCACCGATGGGCATCAATACGCCTTCGGCACCTTCGGGACCAGCGGCAGGGATGATCTGGCCACCCGCCGCTTCGGCGGCGCGGCTCGCTGCGATCAGGCCTTGCACGCTTTCTTCGCCACCATAGACGGCATTCACGATCTCTTCGTTTTGCAGCCACGGCGCCACAAGTCCGATCCGTTGGACAAGGTCATTCCCGGCGACAGCATCGATCATGTAGCCAGCCGAGGCGCAGATGCCCAAACCGTTGATCTGTGTCGGGTCGACCTCTGGCAGTGTGGCGACAAAGTCGAACGCGGCACGGATGTCGGATGTCTTTGCCTCCGGGCTTTCGACAAAGCGCACGTTCTGCGGCAGGTCGCCGGATTTGCCCCAGCCGCGGAAGTCGAATGTGAAGGCGGCAAAACCACGTTCGACCATTTCCTCGGCATAGATGCGGGGCATCTGTTCTTCGACGCTGGTCCATGCGCCGGTGACGACAACTGTGGGCAGGGCGCTGCCATCGTGCCCTTCGGGCAGATAAAGTGTGCCGGACAGCGTGGCCCCTTCGTTTTCAAAGGTCAGCGTGCGGGTTTCAACCTGCGCGATGGCCGCAGTTGAGGCCATGAGGAATGCAGCAGTGGTCAGTGAGAAGGTTTTCATTTGGGATCTCCTTGAGTTGCGTTGTTAAGAGGGATTCAGGAACCGGGCGTATTGCGCACGAATGGGTTTCCGCGTTCGGCCGTGGCAGTGAATGTCATCGCGTTGACCTTCCAGCCATCCTGGGTGCGTTCGAAGCCGTGCTCGTAAGTGCCCCAAACCTCCCAAAGGGCCTCGCCGCCGTTTTCGGGCAAGCCGCCGCTTTCCATACGGTTCCAGGCATAGCCATGCGAAACCATCGTGGCCGCGTCATCGCCGTGGAATGTCACGCGATGATTGCCCCGCAGGTGGAATGACGTCTTTTCTGCGGTCAGATTTGCGGACCATCCGGCGATCAGACCATCAGACGGGATCGTTGCAGGCTCTCCCCCGACGAGTGACGTGAAATCGACTGTGATTTCGTCGGTGAAAAAGCTGCGGGTCAGCTCCCAGTCCTTGGCGTCGACACCGGCGTCGATGGCATCTGCGATGCGCACCATCTCGGCCTGAGCGGCCAGGTTTTCTGCGGTGATGGGATCACCTGCCAATGTTGGTGTATCGGCCATGGCGAAGTTTGTTGCAGCGATCAACGCTGTTGCGGCAGTGAGGGCTTTCATTGTTTGTCTCCTTGGTCTTGGATGTCTTGTTGCGATGACCAAAGAGATACGGGAGCGCCGGCTGAATTAATTGAACCGGCCTGCGCGGTTTTTGTAGGATTCCGCTTTTTGAAGATATCCGCTCAGGCCGCGCGCGCGGACCTGAACTGTCGCGGCGTTTGCCCGGTGACCTGCTTGAAGCTGCGTGAAAAATGCGCATGGTCGGCAAAACCACAGGCCAGCGCCACATCACCCAGTGGGCGGGTGGCATCTTCCATCATCTTCATGGCCTGCTCGATCCTGTAGGCAAGTACATATTGCATCGGGGTTGACCCAAGCGTTTCCTTGAACACCCGCGAGAAATGCGACGGGCTCATCCTGGCTTCGCCTGCCAGTTCATCAACCGTGATGGTTTGATCCAGCCGGGTACGGATAAAGGCAAGGACCCGGTTGTAGTGGCTGGACGTGAAGCGCGCGCTTAGCGCAATATCCTCAGCGCGGCGTTTGCCATATCGCTGCAAGAGCTTGACCAGCAACACCCGGCTCATGGCTTCGAACATCACGCCGGATGAGATGTCATCGCTTTCAAGCGCGTCGCGCAACATCACACCGGCAGCGCACAGGTCCGGGTCGGAAAACTGTGGTTCGTCGTTGAACTGCTGCGGATCGAGGAGCAGGCCCAATTCGGTTTGCGCGAACTTCGCGACTTTCGCCGGGTCCAGCGTGACAATGATGACATCGCTTTTGGCGAACCACCGCCAGCCAGAACGCATGCCTGCAGGTGTCACGATAATATCGTCTTTTTGAAGCGTGAAATCGCGCATCTTGCCATCGCGGGTATTCTGCACGCGGTGCGCATTTTCCTGCAAGTTCAGCAGTATATGGTGTTCGGCAAAAACATCCTCTGGCATGGTATCGGGTTCGGCCTGAAAATACCGCACCGACATCAATGCGGCGGCAGAGCTCTGTTCATGCGTATCGCTGTTCAGAAGCGGGAGCGATGGAAAGATATCGGCGTAGCGGCGCGGCATGGGTCATCCTTTGACGGTGAAAATAGGACATAACGGTCAATAATCGAGATGGGCCTGCACAATTGGCAGTTGCGGTCTTGCCCAGCAGGATGAGATCGGCAAGAAGTCAGTGACGCAAGGTCATGATGGACCGGATCGACCGTCGCCATGCATGTTTCGGCGAAACGAAGGAGACGTGAGACATATGCGCCCTGTGCTGGTTTATCGGTGGATCGTGTTTCTGCTGGCGGGTGGCTACTGCATCCGCACCCTGATTTTTTCCGACTTTACCGGCAATTTTGGTGGGCCGTTCCGATATCTGACGATCTGGGCGCTGTTCTTTTCATTCTTTGCCGCCAGCCGGATGATGGCGATCGAAGAGGGGCGCAGTACCCGCCGCTGGGATGGTCTGGTTTGTATGACCGCTGTCATCAATACGATGGTCGTGTTTCTTTACTGGCGGCTTTACTTTGCCGATCCCAATTCCGTCACCGATGATGGCCAGTTACGTGCATGGTATCTGGAGATGTATTTGCACTTGCTGGGGCCATTGCTGCAGGTGATCGACGCCATTTTCATTCATCGCAGTTTTCACCGGCTCAGGGCCGCAGTCGTATGGCTAGTTGGTGTCATCGGGGTTTATGTACTGTGGGCGGAATTGATTGTGCAGGGGTTCAACCAAAGACCCGAAGGCGCGGTGACATCGGGCCTGCCCTATCCGTTTCTGAACAATCTGGAATTGGCGGACCGGGCCGTTTTCTATGGCAGCAATCTGGCGACTGGCGTTGTGCTGCTGCTAATCTATGCCGGAATCGCATGGATTTTCAGGCGCCGATTTCCTGTGCCAGCAACGCCTTGAGCCCGGATTTGTAGTCGGGGTAAAGCAACTCTACCCCCAGTTCATCCTTGATCCGGTCGTTCCGCACCTTCTTGCTTTCGGCATAAAAGCTGCGCGCCATGGGTGACATCTCGGCGGTCTCGAAATCTTCGGCTGGCGGTCTCGGCAGGTTCAGCAATTCGGCAGCATAGGCGATCACGTCCTCGGGCGGGGCCGGGTCGTTGTCGCAAACATTATAGGCCGCACCGGGGTTTGGGCGGGCGATAGATGCCGCAAGGACCCGCGCAATATCGGCCACATGGGTGCGGCTGAACACCTGCCCCGGCTTGATGATCCGGCGCGCCGTGCCATTGCGGACCTTGGAAAACGGCCCGCGTCCGGGGCCGTAGATACCGGCCAGCCGAAAGATATGTAGGGGCAGGCCGGGGATGGCGGCCCATGCTGCCTCGGCCTCGACCCTTGCAATCCCGCGTTTGGTGGCGGGGGTCAGGGCGGTGTTTTCGTCCACCCAATCGCCATCGTGATCGCCGTAGACGCCAGTGGTGGAGAGGTACCCCACCCATGCAAACTGGCCCGCGCGCTGGGCAATCGCGTCCTGCAATTCCGCCAGCACCGGATCGCCATCGTCCCCCGGCGCCGCGGAAATCAACAGATGGGTCGCGGCGTCCAGCGCAGGTTCCATATCCGCCCCCGGCCAGATGCGCGGCTCAATCCCTTCATTCATCAGACGGGCGGCCTTATCCTCTGACCTTGTGGTGCCAATAATCCGCCAATCCTGCGGCAACAGAATACGGGACAAGGCACGGGCGCTATAGCCATGGCCAAAGGAAAGCAGCGTTTTGGTCATAGGTTCTGTCCTGCCTTAGCTGTTGGGAATGCGCAAGCCTGTGATAATATACGGACCATGGCTGATGATCCTGATGTAAACGATGCATATGCGCTGAAATCCCCCGAGGATGTCAAAGCGCTCTATCAGACATGGGCGCATAGCTATGACACCGCCTTTCACGATGGGCAGGGCTATCAGTTGCCGCGCGAGGTTGCAGCCGGTTTTCTGGCGGGCAACGGGCGTGGCCCGGTCTTGGATGTGGGGGCCGGCACGGGGCTGGTGGGGCAACATCTGAGGGCGGCTGGCATCGATCCGATCGACGGGGTCGATCTGTCGGATGACATGCTGCGCGTCGCCGACATGAAGGGGCATTACAGGCATCTGATGGCGGGCGACATCACCAGACCGCTTTCACTCAAGGGCGAACCCTATGCGGGGGTGGTCAGCGCGGGCACCTTCACATTCGGCCATGTCGGACCGGGTGCGTTGCAGCACTTGCTGGACGTGGCCGACACGGGCGCTGTCTTTGCGATCTCGGTCAACGCGGCCCATTTCGATGCGGATGGGTTTGGCCCGGCGCTGGAGGCTCTTTCGGACCAGATCACCGACCTGAATTTCCGGCAGGTTCGTATTTATGACGACCGGGCAGATGAGGCACACCGCAATGACATGGCGCGACTGGTCTTGTTTCGAAATGCCTAAGCCGCGTAGTTCGACCCTTCATCATCCAAGATCGCCTTTAACTCCGCCAGATGCCGCACATCCTGCTCTGGATAGCTCTCCAGCTCTTGCGCGGTCTTTTCGGCCACATCATCCGGCAACACGCGCAGCGGCATCCCGGTTTGCAACGCGCGAATATATGTTTCGCAGGCGCGCTCAAAATAGAACATCCGATTGAAGGTCTCGGCCACGCTATTGCCGATGATCAGCACACCATGATTGCCCATGATCATCACCTTTTTCTTCGGGTCGGTGAACAGGGCGGCGCAGCGCTCGCCTTCGCTTTCAAAGGCCAGCCCGCCATAACCATCATCAATCACATAGCGATTGAAGAAGGTGCAGCAGTTCTGGTCAATCGGGGGCAGGCGGCCGTCGGCCAGTGACGCCAACACCGTGGCAAAGATCGAATGCACATGCATGGCACAGCGGGCATGGGGCACCAGCCGGTGAATCCCACCATGCAGGCCCCAGGCGGTCGGGTCCGGCGCATTCGGACCCTGCAGCGTTTCGGGATCATTGGCATCCACCACGATCATGTCACTGGCCTTGATCCGCGAAAAATGCATCTGGTTGGGGTTCATCAGAAACCGGGTGCCATCGTCATTGATTGCCAGACTGAAATGATTGGCCACGGCCTCGTGCATGTTCAACCGGGCGGTCCAGCGAAAGGCGGCGGCCAGATCAACACGCTCGGTCCAGTGGGTCAGGTTTTCTGTGGGCTTGTTCATCACCGCTCCCTTGGATTTGGCTAGCACGCGCGCTAAGGATGCCGCAAACGCCCACTGAAAGAAAGCCGCGCTGATGAGCATGAATATCGCCCTTGTGGGTATCGGCAAGATAGCCGTTGATCAGCACGTGCCGTCGATCAATGCCAGCAATGACTGGACCCTGGCCGCCACAGTCAGCCGGTCGGGAACGGTCGATGGGGTGCCTGCCTTCACCGATTTCGACCAGATGCTGACAGAGCGGTCGGACATCTCTGTTGTCTCGCTCTGCCTGCCGCCAGTCCCGCGCTATGATTACGCGGCGAAGGCGATTGCGGCAGGTCGCCATGTGATGCTGGAAAAGCCACCCGGTGCGACACTGGCCGAGGTGCAGGCGTTGGAGGCTATGGCGCGCGATGCGGGCGTAACCCTGTTTGCCACGTGGCACAGCCGCATGGCCAAAGGGGTCGCCCCGGCCAAGGCATGGCTGGCCGATAAACAGATCACTGCGGCCCATATCTGCTGGAAAGAAGATGTGCGCCGCTGGCATCCCGGCCAGCAATGGGTGTTTGAACCCGGCGGCATGGGTGTCTTTGATCCGGGCAGCAACGCCTTGTCGATCATGACCGAGATTTTGCCTCAGCCGGTGCATCTGCGGCAGGCAGAGCTCCTGTTCCCATCCAACTGTGACACCCCGATTGCGGCCCAACTGACGTGGACCGGCAACGTCACCGGTGATTTTGACTGGCGACAGGAAGATCCGCAAAGCTGGGACATCACGGTTGAAACCGACGCGGGCACGCTTGCGCTACATGACGGCGGCGCACGGCTGCTGATCAACGACGAAGAGGTCGAAGCCGGGTCCGACCGGGAATACCCCGCGCTTTACGATCGGATGGCGGAATTGGTCGAAACCGGGAAATCTGACGTGGACTTATCCCCGATGATCCACGTGGCCGACGCGCTGACGCTGGGCAAACGGGTAACGGTCGAAGCGTTCCATTTCTGACAGAATTCAACTGCCTAATTCACTAGAAACTCCGAGCCGTCTCGACAATGAACCACAGCACCAGAGGCGCAATCGCTGTCCGTTCAAATGATGGAAACCGCCAACCAAAAAGCCGCGTCAGTGACTATCGTAATCAAATGCCACTTTATCCGTCAGCGGGTAACTTTGGCAGGTCAGGATATAGCCACGTGACACTTCGCCATCTTCCAGCGCGTGATTTGCGGCCATCTCGACCTCGCCCAGTGTCAGCTTTGCGCGGCATGTGGAACAGACGCCGGCCTTGCAGGCAAAGGGTGCGTCGATGCTGTTGGCCAATGCCGCCTCTAACAGGCTTTGATCAGGGGCTACGTCAAAGCTGCGGCTTTCCCCGTCCAGCGTAACCGTTGCGGATGTAGCGTGCTGCGCCACCTCTGTAGATTGGACCGGCCGTCTCAGGCGACCGGGCTGACCACTTGCGAACAGCTCAAACTTGATCTTGTCCTTGGGCAGGCCGTGCGATTGCAGCGCATCCGAGATTGTCAGCATCATCGGCTCTGGTCCGCAGATGAAGGCCACATCGACGTCATCGGGATTGATCCAATGCTTGAACAGCAGCGCACATTTCTCTGCATCGATGCGGCCGGTGAAGACGCCGCTATCGTCAGCATTCTGTTCAAGAATATGGATGATGTTCAGCCGCGCCATGAACCGGTTTTTCAGATCACCCAGTTCCTCGCGAAACATGATGCTGTTCACGGCGCGGTTGGCATAGACCAACGTGAATTGCGACGACGGTTCGCGTTCCAGAACGGTACGCAGGATCGACAGGATCGGCGTGATCCCGGACCCACCGGCGAAGCCCAGATAGTGCCGCCCCTGACCGGGCAGCAAAGGCACGTGGAATTGCCCCATGGGCGGCATCGCCTCTAACCGGTCACCGACCTTCAAGGCCGTGTTGGCCCAGGTGGAAAACGCGCCGCCATAGACCTTTTTTATCCCCACCTGCAACATGCCATCGTCCTTGCCTGCGCAGATTGAATAGGACCGGCGCAGCTCCTCCCCGTCGAACGAGTGGCGAAAGGTCAAGTACTGGCCCTGAATGAAATCAAACGCCTCGGGGTCCTCGGGTTGCAGCGTTAGAACCACCGCATCGCGGATCGTTCTATGGATGTCAGTCACGACAAGAGGGTGAAATCGGGCCATGAGATCCGCCTAAATGCATTTGAAATAGTCAAAGGGTTCCAGACAATCCGTGCACCGCCACTGCGCCTTGCAGGGTGTGGAGCCGAACTGGCTGACCCGCTCAACCGCGTGCGATTTGCAATGCGGGCAACGGGTCGGGCCGCCTGCGGGTTGTGGCGGGGCGATGCCGTAATCTTCAAGCCGGGCGCGGCCCTTGTCCGACAGCCAGTCGGTTGTCCATGGCGGTGTGATCTTTGTGCTGATCCTGACATCGCTCACACCGTGATCGCGCAGGGCCGTTTCGATATCCATCGCGATGATGCGGGTCGCCGGACAGCCGGAATAGGTTGGGGTGACCGTCACATTGAGCACGTCACCGTCCCAGTCGACGGCCCGGACGATACCCAGATCAACAACCGAGATCACGGGGATTTCAGGGTCAGGCACAGCATCGAGCCATTTCCAGACCTGATCAATGCCAGGGCGCGTCATGCTACCAACGGGCATCGGCGTAGGACCGGGGCAGAAATTGCATCGTTGCCAGAAGATGGCCCAGATGTTCGGAATGGCGTTTGCCGGATTTGCCGCCTTGCTGGGCGAAATCGCTGTCTGGGATGGTCAGCATCGCCTCTACCATGGTGGCCCGTACCGTATCATCCCAAGTGGCGCGAAGGCTGGTTGGATCGGCGGCAATTCCGCTTTCATGCATCGCGTCATCGACGCTGTCGCGCAAAAACATCTCTCCCGCATAGGGCCAAAGCCGATCAAGTGCGGCCTGCATCCGACTGTTGCTTTCTTCGGTGCCATCGCCCAAGGCAATCACAGTTTCCCGCGACCGTTCCAGATGATACTGCGCCTCTTTCAGCGATTTGGCGGCAATCCCGGCGATCCGGTCATCACTGGCGTTCTGCAGGGCAGTCAGGTGTGGCACCTGAAATGCATCGAACAGGAATTGGCGCATGATCGTATGGCCAAAATCACCATTTGGCTGTTCGACCAGCAAGAGATTGCGGAAATCCCAGACATCGCGGTGAAACGCCAGATCATCGGCACTGCGCCCGGCGTCTTCGATCTCTGCCGCAAGGCCGAGCCACATTTGCGTCTGTCCGATCAGGTCAAGCGCGGTATTGGCGAGCGCGATGTCTTCTTCAACCGCCGGGGCGACACCGCACCATTCGGAAATCCGGTGGCCAAGGACTAGGGTATTGTCGCCCTGACGCAGAAGGAATTCGAACAATGGGTCCGACATCACATTGGCCCCACTTCATCAGGAATGTCGAAAAACGTCGGATGCCGGTACACCTTGTCATTCGCAGGCTCGAAATATGGACCCTTCTCGGATGGGGACGACGCCGTGATCTGCGCCGCAGGGACCACCCAGATCGATACGCCTTCGTTGCGACGGGTATAGACATCGCGGGCGTTCAGGAGCGCGGTTTCCGCGTCGGCGGCATGAAGGCTGCCGACGTGGCGATGGCTCATCCCGTGCTGGCCGCGAATGAAGACTTCCCACAGGGGCATTTCCGTTGTCATTGCGCTGCCGCCTTTGCTGCCTTGCGTTTGGCCGCATGGGCCATCAGCCCGTCACGCACCCATGCGCCGTCATCCCAGGCCTTTTGCCGGGCCGCTATTCGGTCTGTGTTGCATGGTCCATTGCCTTTCAGGACGTCATAGAATTCCGTCCAGTCAGGTTCGGCGAAGTCATAGCCGCCCCTTTCCTCGTTCCATGACAGTGTCTCATCTGGCACGGTCAGGCCCAGATATTCGGCCTGTGGCACAGTCTGATCGACAAACTTCTGACGCAGCTCATCATTGGTGTTGATCTTGATCCGCCAGCGCATCGATTGCGCAGAATGCACGCTGTCCTTGTCAGACGGGCCGAACATCATCAGTGACGGGTACCAGAAGCGGTTCAACGCGTCCTGCGCCATCCGACGTTGCGCCGGTGTGCCGTTGGCCATCTTCATCATGATGTCAAAGCCCTGACGCTGGTGGAACGACTCCTCCTTACAGATCCGGATCATGGCACGTGCATAGGGTCCGTACGATGTGCGCTGCAAGGGAACCTGGTTCATGATCGCCGCACCATCAACCAGCCAGCCGACGGCACCCATATCGGCCCAGGTCAGGGTCGGGTAATTGAAGATGGACGAATACTTCATGCGTCCATCAAGCAGCATTCTGGTCATCTCGTCCCGAGACACGCCCAGCGTTTCGGCCGCGCAATAGAGATACAGGCCATGCCCTGCCTCGTCCTGCACCTTGGCCAGCAGGATTGCCTTGCGTTCCAGCGTTGGGGCGCGCGTGATCCAGTTGCCCTCGGGCAATTGGCCGACAATTTCGGAATGGGCATGCTGGCCAATCTGCCGGATGAGGGTCTTGCGGTACCCTTCCGGCATCCAGTCCTTTGGTTCGATCTTTTCACCGGCATCGATGCGGGCCTGAAATGCCTTCAGCTTGTCCGGATCATCAGCAGTCGCCTCTGACTTGATCATCTGTGCATACATGGATCGCCCTTTCTTCCGGTTGGCTGTCGAGCGACGGCCGATCGGACTATCCTGCGAAAATAGCGCAAAACAAGGGGGCTGGCAATAAAGCGTTACAGATTACAGATATTCGGGCTATCGCTGTAACGCTTTACATCAAGGTTCATTTTGCAGCGGCCAACGCCTCTCGCAAAACCGCGCGATCCCCTACATGATTGGCCAGCACAAGGATCAGCCGCGCGTTCAACGCGTGGCTTTCTGCCTTGCTCAGCCCCTTGTGAGCGGCCAATAGCTCATCATAAAAGCCATCCGGGTCGGGTATGTTCGGTGTCAGATTGATTGACATGGGTCAGCCTTTCCTATGGCGAGACGCAATGCTGCCTTGATGGTATCCGGATCCGCATCTGCCCAACGGGCCACCACATGCTGGTCCGGGCGGATCAGATAGACGGCTTGTGGTGCGGAGCCTAAATACCGCTCAGCCAATTCCGGCGTTGGTGCGGGGATATGCAGCACTTGCGCGGTCACGCCCGCGGCGGAAACCGCCTCTACCCGTGCTGCGCCAATGGCAAGGATCGTAAAGCCACCGCCCAGATGATCCAGCAGATAGCCGTCATCCACTGGCGCGTCGGCGCAGACCGCACCAGGGCCCGTCAATGCAGGCCCGCCCAGCGCGTCCTCGCCGAAAAGCGGAAAACCCTCATACTTGCACGGTACTGACAACCGTCCAGAATTCACCAGCGGGCGGGCAAAGGGGTGACGTTCCGCCAGTTCCAACACGGCATTGCGGAACAGTTTGCTGATCTCTGACTTTGGGGTCATGAAATCGGTCGCCCGCGACGAATTCAGAATGTTTTCATCAGCGGCAAATTCGCGTTCGCTGGCGTAGCTGTCCAGCAGCGTCGCATCCGCAATGCCCTGCAGCACCAGATCAAGCTTCCAGGCCAGGTTTTCGGCGTCCTGTACACCGGAATTGGCGCCCCGAGCACCAAAGGGCGACACCTGATGCGCACTGTCACCAGCAAAGATCACGCGCCCACGGCGAAATTTCTTCATCCGCCGACACTGGAATGTGTAGATCGAGGTCCATTCCAGCTCATAATCCGGGATCGTGCCGCTTTGCGACGACAACATCGCATCAACGCGGGCGCGGATGCGGGCCGGGTCCAGCTCTGCCGCGCGGTCGATATCCCAGCCAAGCTGAAAATCGATGCGCCAGATATCGTCAGGCTGTTTATGCAGCAGGGCCGACTGTCCGGCGCCTTCAAACGGGGGTTCAAACCAGAACCACCGCTCTGTCGGGAAATCGACCTTCATCCTGACATCAGCAATCAGGAAATTATCCTCAAACACGCGACCATCAAAGCTGAGACCCATCATATCCCGGATCGGTGAACGGGCGCCATCACATGCGATCAACCAATCAGCCTGCACCTGATAAGGCCCATCCGGCGTTTCGATATCCAACACGGTATGGTCATCTGCTTCGGTCACACCGGTAACACGGTTGCCTCCTCGAATTTCGATTGGCGCACCGGCGTCTTGCGCCTTGCGGATCTCATCGAACAAGAACTTTTCGAAATATGGCTGCTGCAGATTGATGAAGGCCGGGTTGCGGTGACCCTTTTCCGGCAGCAAGTTGAATTCAAAGACCTTGCCGGCCCCGTGAAAAACCTTGCCCACGTTCCAGACAACACCCTTGTCCACCATCGGCTGGCAGGCGCCAAACCGGTGCGCGATGTCCAGCGTACGTTTGGAAAAACAGATCGCCTTGCTGCCCAGTCCCGGCCCTTCATGATCATCAAGCAGAAGGACCGGCACGCCCTTCTTGCCCAGATCCAGGGCAAGGATCAGACCCACCGGGCCGCCGCCAACGATGACAACCGGATGTCTGACGGGTGCTTGTGATTGTGCCGGAACTCGTGCGTAGGGGTAAAGTGTGAAAGCAGTCTGATACCTTGCAGCCATGACCACCCTAACCCTGCAATGCTTCCCACATGTCCAGATCGCGCTGGGCCGTCCAGATGCGGGGGTGTTCGATCCCGCGTGCCTCGTCATAGGCGCGGGCGACGTTGAAGGGCAGGCAGTGTTCATAGATCGCGTAGTCTTTGAACTTGGGATCACAGGCGTCGCGGACGGCATCCCATGCCTCTTTCAAGGTGCCGCCACGGGCCGCAATGCGGGCCACCGGATCATAGGTGCTATCGACAAAATCACGGGTGCTTTCGATGGCCCGTTCAACCGCAACCTTCCCGACAAGCGCAGCGCCCCTGCCTGGTGCAATCGCATCCACATCAAACGCCGCGATATTGTCGAGGGTGTGACCCCATTCGTTGAAATAACCATCGCCGCAATAGCAGGCGGAATGGTCCTCGACGATGTCACCAGTGAACATGACATTCTCATCCGGTACGTGAATGACGATGTCGCCGGCGGTATGGGCACGGCCCAGATGCATCAGATCAACCCGCCGATTGCCCAGATAGACCGTCATCGTGTCGCTGAAGGTCGTTGTGGGCCATGTCAGGCCCGGGATGCTTTCATGCCCTTCGAACAGGCGCGGAAAGCGTTGGAATTCACTGTCCCAGTCTTCCTGCCCGCGCTCGGCCACCATGCCGCGTGCCGTCTCGCCCATGATAATCTGATCGGCCTCGTATGCGCTGGCCCCAAGCACCCGGACCGCGTGATAATGGGTCAGCACCACATGGCTGATAGGCTTGTCGGTCACGCTGCGCACCTTTTCAATGACCTTCGCAGCGAGCAATGGGGTCGCCTGCGCCTCGACAATCATGACGCTGTCATCACCGATAATGACGCCGGAATTCGGATCACCCTCGGCCGTAAAGGCCCACAGATCACGCCCGACCTCGTCAAAGCTGATTTTCTTTTCGGTCATGTCCCCTTGGGATGCGAAAGTCTTAGCCAATGCTGTTGTCCTCTTTTACTGGGAATTTGGGGGCCGGTCTGATCGTGCCGATACATTCACCAAACCCGATTTGATAGCCGTCCCCCTTGGCGGCACCATGCAGCGTCAGTTTGTCACCATCCTCAATGAACGTGCGCGTCTCGCCGGTGGATAGGGTCAACGGCTCTTTGCCACCCCATGTGAGTTCCAGCAGACTGCCGCGCTGATCCTTCTCCGGGCCAGATATCGTACCCGACCCCAGCAGATCGCCGGTATTCATCGCGCAGCCGGAACTGGCGTGATGCGCCAACTGCTGCGCGGCGGAATAGTACATCTGGTTGTAGTTGGTGCGCGCAATGGTCGTGGCATCCTTGCCCTTCGGCGCCATTGTGACCTGCAAGTCTATGTCATAAATCATCGGCCCCGGTTCACGCAGATAGGGCAGAAGGTCTTTTTCACGTTGTGGGGTCGAGGCGCGGAACGGTTCCAGCGCGGCTTTGGTCACGATCCAAGGGCTGATAGACGTCGCAAAGGCCTTGGCCTGAAACGGGCCGAGCGGCTGATATTCCCACGCCTGTATGTCGCGGGCGGACCAATCGTTCAGCAGAACATAGCCAAAGATCATGTCGTCAGCCTCGGCCACTGTGATGGGCCGACCCAGTTCCGACGCGGTACCGACGATCGCTCCCATCTCCAACTCGATGTCCAGCCGCTTGCTGGGGCCAAAGGATGGCATATCCGCATCAGGTGCCTTTGTCTGACCATTGGGGCGAACGATATCAGTGCCGCTGACCACCACCGACGAGGCCCGACCGTTGTAACCTATGGGAATGTGCAACCAGTTGGGTGGCAGCGCATTCTCGGGTCCGCGGAACATGGTGCCGACATTGGTCGCATGGTGCTTGCCGGCATAGAAATCGGTGTATTCACAAACCTCAATCGGCAGATGCATGGTCGCGTCGCCTTGCGGCACAAGATGAGGGCGGATCGAGTCTGCTTTGGTGCTTTCTGCTGCCAATGACTTCTGAAGTGTTTCTCGAAACCATCTCCATAGACCGGGTCCGAGTTCCATGAACCCATTCCATGTTGAGGCAAGGAAGGGGTTGGCCACTTCTGAAGGTATCATGCCATGAAAGCTGATCACACCAGCCTCTGACAAACCGCGCAGATCAAGGATCTGGTCACCAATAGCTACTCCACAGCGTCGCTTGCTATCATCAACCGAAAACACACCATAAGGCAGGTTATTCAGTGGAAAGGGGCAGTCGGTATTGTTTGCGCTCTCCACCCAGCTTTTCATCAGCGGCATGCGCTACTTTTCCCCCGGTGTTCCGTCGAACTTCTTCTCGAGGTCGCTCCAGCAATCAATGTAATCATCCTGCAACGGCGCCTCCTCCGCTGCATATCTGGTCAGATGCTGGGGGAACCGGGTTTCGAACATGAACGACATGGTGTCCGACAGTTTCTCTGCCTTCAGGTCGGCGTTCGACGCCCCTTCAAACGCGTTCTTATCCGGCCCATGGGGCAGCATCATGTTGTGCAGGCTCATTCCGCCAGGCACAAACCCCTTGGGCTTCGCATCATAAATGCCGTGAATGTTGCCCATCAGTTCGGACATGACATTCTTGTGGTACCACGGCGGCCGGAACGTGTTTTCGGCCACCATCCAGCGATCACGGAATAGCACAAAATCAATATTTGCGGTGCCTTCCACCCCAGATGGGGCTGTCAGAACTGTGAAAATCGAAGGATCAGGGTGATCGAACAGGATCGCGCCGACCGGGCAATAGGTCCGCAGATCATATTTGCAGGGCGCGTAATTGCCGTGCCATGCGACCACATCCAGCGGCGAATGGCCGATCTCGGTTTGGTGGAACTGACCCGCCCATTTGACCGTGACCGTCGATGGCGTCTCGCGATCCTCAAAGGCCGCAACAGGCGTCTTGAAATCGCGACGGTTCGCCATGCAGTTGGCCCCAATCGGGCCGCGCCCGGGCAAGTCAAACTTCTGTCCGTAGTTTTCGCAGACAAACCCCCGGCAGGGGCCTTCCAGCACCTCAACGCGGTACACCAGCCCGCGCGGAATGATCGCAATCTCCTGCGGCTCAACATCGATCACGCCCAGTTCAGTACAGAACCGCAGCCGACCTTCCTGTGGTACGACCAAAAGCTCGGAGTCGGCGGAAAAGAAATAGGCATCCACCATGCTTTCGTTCACAAGGTAGATATGGCTCGCCATGCCGACCTGTGTGTTCACGTCACCTGCGGTTGTCATCGTCCACATGCCGGTCAGCCAGTTCAGCGGCTGATCCGAATGAGGCACCGGATCCCAACGATACTGGCCAAGCGAGATCACATCGGGGTCGATATGCGGCGCGGATTTCCAATACGGCAAATCGATCCTCTGAAACCGATGCGTGTGCTTCACCGACGGGCGGATGCGATAGCACCAGGTCCGTTCATTCTGATGGCTCGGCGCAGTAAAGGCGGTACCTGATAGCTGTTCGCCATAAAGCCCATAATTGCATTTCTGGGGTGAATTCATGCCTTGCGGCAAGGCATCCGGCAGCGCCTCTGTCTCAAAGTCGTTTCCGAAGCCGGGCATGTAGCCGGCCACCGTTCCGACCGGGGTCCCGGCCGATTGCAGCGCATGGGGCGAAATGTCTTTGTTCATGGCAACCTCCTGCTTGCGCCTTCAGATATTAGTTGTTTTTGTAACTAACAAGCCATAGTTTCCGCCGATGACCAAGGATAGCGCATTCGACCTGCAGGATTTCCTGCCTTACCTCCTCAATCAGGCCGCCGAAATGTCGAGCCTTGATTTCCAGCGCTACTACAAAGCCAAATACGGGATGTTGCGCACCGAATGGCGTGTTGTCTTCCACCTTGGCCATTATGGCGAGATGACTGCGAAAAATATCTGCACACGCGCACGGATCCACAAAACCAAGGTCAGCAGGGCGGTATCGGCACTGGAAAAGCGGCGCTTTCTGACCCGGACACCGCTACCTGATGACCGGCGACATGAAACGCTGAAACTGACAGCCGCAGGGCACGCGGCATTCTGTGATCTCTACCGCGCCGCCCAGGATTTTGAGGCAAACCTGACCGCCCCTTTCACTGATGAAGAGGTGGCAACCTTGCGTCGCTGCCTTGTAAAGATTGCCAAGTTTTAGCGGAATACCCGTCACGCGTGATAGGCGACAACCTCTTGTCGTTGAGTTCCCAACCCGTCGATACCCAGTGTGACGACATCACCGGCCCGCAGGTATTGCGCTGGCTTCATTCCCATACCCACACCGGGCGGCGTTCCCGTCATGATGACATCACCGGGCATCAGGGTAATGAAGCGGCTAACGAATGATACGATCTCGGCCACGGGAAAGATCATTGTTCTTGTATTTCCCGTTTGTCGCCTCTCCCCATTCACGTCCAGATACATGTCCAGCGCCTGTGGGTCCGGCACCTCATCCTTCGTCACAAGCCACGGGCCGATAGGGGCAAAGCTGTCGCAGGATTTGCCTTTGACCCATTGGCCGCCAAAATCCATCTGAAAGCTGCGTTCGGACACATCATTGGCCACGCAATAGCCGGCGACATGAGACAGGGCGTCAGCTTGCGAAACGTGCCTTGTTTCGCTGCCAATGACGACACCCAGCTCAACCTCCCAATCTGTCTTTTCCGACCCCTTCGGGATGATGATCGGGTCATTGGCACCTGTGGCAGGGCAAGCTTTCATGAACAGAATGGGGTGGTCGGGGATAGGCATGTTCGCCTCGATGGCGTGGTCGGAATAGTTCAGGCCGATACAGAAGATCCGGAGGATATCAGACAGGACCGGCGCATATTCTCCGCTGATCAGTGGCAGATCTGCTGGATCAATTGCCCGCAATGCGTCCAACGCTGCCGGACCCACAGTTGCCCCGTCCACATCGCCGATATGTCCGCCAAGATCACGCAGCTGCCCATCGGCATCCACCAGTGCAGGGCGCACACCACTATCGGTCTGGATACGGCAAAGCTTCATCTGATCAATCCTTGTATGTGTTGCCGGATCATAACCGGCACATCAGCACGGCCAACATCAAAATAATGTATACATTATACTTGACGCAATACGCGTGACAGCGTTCTCTGCCGTCATGACGGTAGGAGTGTGAGAATGTTACTTGGCTGTATCTGCGATGACTTTACCGGGTCGAGCGATCTGGCAAACACGCTGGCCAAGGGCGGAATGCGGGTGACGCAGTATACCGGTGTGCCCGACATCAAGGCCGGCACCGGCGTTCAGGCGGGTGTTGTGGCGCTCAAGTCCCGTTCTGTTGAACCGGACGAGGCTGTACGTAAATCACTGCAGGCGCTGGATTGGCTGTTGGCGCAGGGTTGTCGGCAAATTTTCTTCAAATACTGCTCGACCTTCGACAGCACGGCTAAAGGGACCATCGGTCCGGTCGCTGACGCGCTTGCTGATGCTCTGGACGCGCACAAGGTCATTGTTTGTCCTGCCTTTCCGGGCACGGGGCGGTCGCTTTATCAGGGGCATCTGTTTGTCGGGGACAAGCCGCTGAACGAAAGCGGTATGCAGAATCATCCCCTGACACCGATGACTGACTCGGATATCCGGCGATGGCTGAAGCCGCAGACAAAATACAGTGTTGGTCATGTTGGTGCGCGGGATGTCTTTGCCGGGCCAGACGCAATCTCGGCCGCGCTTGAAAGGCAACATCAGGCAGGTCATCGGCACATTGTTGTTGACGCCATCCGCGATGCGGACCTGTATGCAATCGGTCAGGCGGCGCGGGAGTTGCGGCTGATCACGGGCGGTTCTGGCGTGGCATTGGGTCTGCCAGCAAATTTCGGCTGTACCCCCAGGACACCGCCATGGACCGGTCAGCCGGGTAAGGCAATCGCGCTGTCCGGGTCCTGCTCGATTACGACCCGGGGCCAAGTGGCGCAACACAAAGCTGACCATCCGGCGCGCGAGATCAACGCGGCAGATGTGATCGAAGGTCGGCTGACGGCCACCGATGTCGTTTCATGGTTGCTGGATCAAACCGGCGTGCCGCTGGTCTACAGTTCTGCCGATCCTGCGGTGGTGAGAGAGGTTCAGGAACAATTCGGGCGTGACAGGTCCGCGAATGCGCTGGAAGCCTTCTTTGCCGAGGTCGCACGCCGCGCTGTAGTAGGCGGCGCCACCCGGGTGATCACTGCGGGTGGCGAGACGTCAGGTGCCGTGGTCGAAGGTCTGAAGTTGAAGAAACTGGAAATTGGGCCAGAAATTGATCCCGGCGTGCCCGCCCTGCGCGCGGGCGACAACCTCGTCGTTGCATTGAAATCCGGCAATTTTGGCGCACCGGATTTCTTTGCCAAGGCCGATGCCATGTTGCGCGGCGCATGAGTGTGGAGGCGAAGCTGCGCGAGCAGATGTGCCTGCTGGCCAAATCACTGTTTGATCGCGGCCTAACCCATGGCAGCACCGGAAATGTCTCTGCACGCACGCCCGACGGCGGGCTGCTGGTCTCGCCCACAGGCACCAGCTTTGGGCGGCTCGACCCCGGATCGCTTAGTCGTTTTGATGATCAAGGTGCATTGATTGGTGGTGACAAACCGACCAAGGAGATGCCTTTGCATTCAGCCTTTTACGAAACCCGCGAAACGGCCGGGGCTGTGGTGCATCTGCATTCCTGTCACGCGGTAGCCTGGTCCATGATGCCTGATGCCGATCCAGACAACTTCCTGCCCCCGCTGACACCTTACGGGCTGATGCAACTTGGAAGGGTGAAGCTGTTGCCTTTCTTCCTTCCTGGCGATCCAGCGATGGGGGAGGCCGTGCGCGGACTGGCAGGCAAGCGCAGTGCTGTCATGCTGGCTAACCACGGCCCGGTGGTCGCGGGCAAAGACGTGGAGGCCGCCTGCAACGCCATCGAAGAACTGGAAAACACGGCCCGACTGGCGATGATGATGCGGGGCGTCACAGCCCATGCCCTTACCGACGATCAGGTGCAGGCAGTCGTCACCGCGTTCGACATCGATTGGAACGACTAGCAACTGTAACTTTCGGACAGTTTGAGCGGTCCATTTCCGACGTGTTTTGCATAGAGTCCTGTCATATCTTGCGCGCAGTTGTCCGGAACAAGGCGACCATCCCACAACTCAACCATAGCTGCGAACAAGACTGGATGCGATCAGGCCCCAGCCGTCGGCAACAACGAAAAATGCCAGTTTGAACGGCAGCGAGACGATTGCAGGGGGCACCATCATCATCCCCATCGACATAAGTACCGCTGCGACAACCAGATCAATGATCAGGAAAGGTATGAAGATCAGGAATCCCACCTGAAATGCCCGCTCCATCTCACTCAGCAGGAAGGACGGCACGACTACCGAGAGCGGCGCCTCGTCCACGGTGGTACCAGCCTCCAGATCTGGCCGTAACTCTGCCAGTGCAGCGAAGGTGTCTGGCGCGATCCGCGCCGACATGAATGCGCGAAGAGGATCCATTGTCTGCACAAATGCCTCCTCAAGCTCCATCGTTCCGTTCAGCAAGGGTTCAATGCCGCTATTCCACGCATCAACAAAGACCGGTTCCATCACAAAATAGGTGAGGAACAACGCCAGGCTGACGATCAGCATATTTGGCGGGGACTGCTGCAGCCCGATGGCTTGCCGGAGAATCGCGAAGACGGTCACGATAAACGGAAAGCACGTCACCATGATCGCGATGCCGGGCACGAGGCTGAGCACGGTGATCAGGACCAGCAGTTGCACTGATCTTGTCGCTAGAGATCCGTCATCACCAAGAGTAATTGATACATCCTGTGCGAATGCCGGACCGCTGAGCAGCAACAGCCCGATGAATGCGCAGTGCGAGCTCCGCAACATTTCAGGTCAGATCGCCTTTGTCAGAAGCCACTTCGGTGAGCCTTACGGCCAGTTGGCCAGGTTCCCCGCCCTCCATTTCCTGCAACTCTCCGCGCGCGATCAGCCGACCGCCGACATATAGCTCCACCGGGTCCTCGATCCGCTTGTCCAGTGGCAGGACCGCATTTTCACCCAGGCTCAGCAGATCACGGACCAGCGGGCGCGCCTTGCCAACGGTGACCGAAATCTCAATCGGGATTCGCCGCAAGGGGTGATCCTCCGGAGCTGCGTTCTGATTGTCGATGTCATCCATGAGATTTGATCCTGTCATCTTCGTTGAGGACAATGCCGAGCAGATCACTGATCTCGGCCAGAAGTTTGTCAGCGTCCAACAGCGTTTCACCATTACCATGCTGCACCCATGTGGCATGTGGGCTGAGCGACGGGTCCGTCTTAAGTTTCAACTGAACCTTCATGTCGGCCAATCGTGCGGCCACTGCATCACAAGTATCAGGGTGAACATGAAGGGTGATGGGTGCGGACGTGTCGGCTGCCGCGGCCTTCTGCAAAACATCCGCAATCTGACTGGCGAAACCTGTTTCGATACAGTGCGGCAGAACATGATCCACAAGGGTCGCAAAAAGCGGCCCGAGCGATTGCAGGATCTGTCGTCTTGCCTCTGCATAGGTGAAATCAATATCCGAAAGCGCCTGAACAAATGCCTCGTCAAGCACTGCGGCCTCAGCCTGCGCGGCTGCGGCACCTGCAGCCAGGCCATCCTGGTATCCCTGATTGTAATCAGCGCTGGCGACATCATCGTTGCCAAGCGCAACTTCAAAGGATTCAAGCGACAATATCTGGGACATCTATGCACGCTCCTTCGCCACCGGATCTTCGATCCAGTCCTGCAGAATCTGTATCGTCTCGGTTTCGCGTTCTGAAATCATCTGGCGCAGCCGGGAAACCGGATCTTCATCCATGCCACCGCCTATCATGCCCATGTCGCCCCCCATAAAATCACCCATTGTGTCATCACCAATCGCCATGGCCATCGGGGGGTCGGATGCTTCCGGTTCGGGCAGCGCCATGGTGTCGGCAGGTGCCGGCAATTGCCTGGCCTGGGTCAGGATCGGCCGCACAACAAAAAGTCCGAGGATCAGTGAAACGATGGCCAGAACGGCGATTTGGATCAGTTGCATCGTATCAAGCGGCAGTCCGGCATCGGGTGCCGCAACTTCCGTGCCAAGCGACGCAATCGGTTCAAATGGCATTGATTTCAGCGTGATCACATCGCCACGATCCAGATCAATCCCGACGGCAGAGGCCACAAGGTCCTGAAGCGACTGCAGTTCCTCTTCGCTGCGAGGGGTGGTTGTGACAGTCCCGTCATCCGCAACCGTGCTGACATCATTGATCAGCACGGCCACCGTCAACCGTCGTACCGCACCAGGCGCGCGTAGTAACTGCCGCTCAGTCTCGGACACTTCGTAGTTCGTCAAAGAACGGCTTTCCGAATTTTCGTTGCTGGACGCGCCGTTGGCGACCCCGGCATCCCCGTCAGGCAGGTTGGATGCGACGGTGACATCGCCACCCCTGCTATCGGTCGATGTCCCGGCGCTTTCCGTAACATCGGTACTGATCGCGACACGGCTGTCCGGATCCACCCGCCGCTCCGTGATCGATTCGGTTTCGGTGATGGTGTCCACTGACACTTCGACAACCGCATTTCCAACACCGACGCGCGCCGCCAGCAAGCGTTCGGCGCGCTGGCGCAGGGCATCAGCCCTTTCATCACCATTCGGCAGTATCGCGCTGCCGTCCGCGTCTGACATTAGACCACCATTTCCATCGATGACCGCAACTGAATCGGGCGAAAGGCCGGGAACAGCCGCGCCGACAAGGTATTGCAGCGCCTTGATATGCGGGGCCGAAAGCGAACCGCCCGCCGTCGTGACCGTCACGGCGGCTGTCGGCGTCTGGTCCCGCTGAAAGGGGCGGTTGGACGGGGTCGAGATGTGAACACGCGCCGATCTGATGTGCTGGCTGGCCAGAATAGTGCGCGCCAGTTCCCCTTCTTTTGCACGCCAATAGGCGGCATCGAACATTTGAGAGGTCGTGCTGAACCCCGACAGACCGTCCAGCAACTCATACCCCTGGCTTCCTGTAGCGGGCAAACCATCCCCGGCGAGGGTCATGCGCAGGCTGTCGCGCTGACCTGTGGGGACATAAATGGCACTGCCGCGCACGTCATACATCACACCGCGCTGGTCCAGCGCGGCAATCACATCGCCTGCCGCCCGCGGCTCCAACCCGCCAAAAAGGAGCGACATATCACGCGTGCCCGCCCCCCGTGCCAGCAAAAGCACGGCCGCAAAAACCGCCACCGTGGCGAAAACAACAAAGACACGCCGACGCGAATCGAGGGCGGACCACGCGGTGCTGATGTTTTGCAATCTGGTTCTCCATCACATTGGCGTTCTGCCGAATATCCCCTGTTTAGGGCCATGAGCCTTAACAATCGGTTAGGGCTTATCAGTTTATGTTCCGGAAAAGTTCTAAGAGGGTTGATTGCCATGACTGCCGATGCTGACGTGCCCGAAGAGGCCCCCAAGAAGGGGTCCAAGCTGCCGTTGATTATCGGACTGGTGTTGGCGCTTCTGGGCGGTGGCGGCGGATTCTTTGCCGTTCAATCCGGCATGATCGGCGGTTCTGCTGAAAATGCACAAGACGCCAGCGCTGACGACAAGCCTGAGCCGAAGGAACTGAACGTATCTTTTGTGGCAATCGAACCGCTGGTCATTTCTTTGCCAGGTAACGGTGGCCGCGATCACCTGCGATTTTCCGCGCAGCTTGAGGTTGCGCCTGACGACGTGGCCGAGGTGGAAGCAATCAAACCCCGAATTATCGATGTTCTGAACGGCTATCTTCGGGCGGTGGAACTACGCGAACTGGAAGACCCGACAGCGCTGGTTCGCCTGCGCGGGCAGATGTTGCGACGGGTTCAGGTCGTCGCCGGTGAGGGTCGCATCAAGGATCTGCTGATTATGGAATTCGTGCTGAGCTGAGGGATAAGAGAATGATGATGATCGCTGATATTCTGTTGGTAGCAGGTGCGCTTGGCGCGGGCCTTTACTGTTTTGTCCTGTCGCGCCGTTTGCGCCGGTTCACCGACCTAGAGAAAGGTGTCGGCGGCGCGGTGGCCGTTTTATCGGCTCAGGTCGACGATCTGACCAAGACGCTCAATCAGGCGCAAATGACGGCAAAAACCTCTGTTGGCACCCTTGATGAGGTCAGCACCCGGGCAGAGGCGGCTGGCCAGCGCCTGGAACTTCTGGTCGCATCACTACACGATTTACCCGACCCGGTGACACGCCAAACCAGCGATAGTCCCTTTTTCGTACGCAGGCCCGCGGGCCCGAAGGGCCATCAATAATGTCAAAGGTAAGACACCGCGGCAGGCGCGGTACGCTGCATATCATTTCTGGCCTTCTGATCGCCTCTGCGGTGGTCCGCCTCAGCGCGCAGGCCGGTCCTGCCTTGGCAAATGATACTGAGGTTGAACCGGCGATGACCGCCACGGCGCCTGAGGAAACCAACACAGATGCGCTGCTCGCCGCATTTCGGGATCGGGAAGCACGGCTCGCAGAGCGCGAGGCGCAGTTGCAGGACCGCGTGCAGGCCTTGCGCATCGCCGAGGTCGAGATTGCTGAACGGCTGGAAGAGCTTGTTGCAGCAGAACAGGCACTCGCCGCCACCATTGCTGCGGCCGACAGCGCCTCTCTTACCGATCTTGAGCAATTGACCACGGTCTATGAAAACATGAAGCCGAAAGAAGCCGCCGCCTTGTTCGAGGAAATGCCACCCCAGTTCGCTGCCGGTTTTCTGGGCATGATGCGGCCTGACGCCGCCGCATTGATCATGACACAGCTCGCACCGGAAACAGCGTATTCCTTCAGCGTCGTTCTGGCCGGGCGCAACGCAAATGTGCCAACTGAATAGCCGCTGAGAGAAAGTTAACACCTTCGCTGTAGAGGTAAGGGCGGGGGCCGTCAGGCCTTGTTGGGTTGCAAAGGGAACCGTACTAGAATGGTTGGTCTGATCGGTATTGTGATCATCTTTGTGATGGTCTTTGGTGGCTATCTGCTGGCTGGCGGCAAGATGGGTATCATTTTGAAGTCGTTGCCTTTCGAGATGATCATGATTGGTGGCGCCGCAATCGGCGCATTTGTGATCAGCAACGACACTGCCGCTATCAAACACACGATGAAGGATCTGGGGAAGGTCTTTAAGGGCCCGAAATGGCAGGCGCAGGATTATCGCGATCTGTTGTGCATGCTGTTTGAACTGATCCGGGTGGCGCGCACGAACCCCGTCTCATTGGAAAGCCATATCGAGGCACCGGATTCATCGACGATTTTCGGAAAGTATCCAAAAATTCTCGACGACAAGGAGGCGGTTGCCCTGATCTGCGATACCTTGCGATCCGCATCAATGAATTATGATGATCCTCACCAAGTTGAGGAGATCCTGGAAAAAAGGATTGAGGCGACATTGCATCACAAGATGCATTCGACCCACGCGCTGCAAACTGTGGCCGATGGTCTGCCTGCCCTTGGCATTGTGGCGGCCGTTCTGGGGGTCATCAAAACCATGGCGTCGATCGATCAGCCGCCCGAAGTGCTGGGCAAGCTGATTGGCGGCGCATTGGTTGGCACATTTCTGGGTGTGTTTCTGGCCTATGGTCTCGTCGGCCCATTTTCGGCGAAAGTGAAAGCCGTGATCGAAGAAGATGCCCATTTCCATCAGCTGATCCGCGAGGTGCTGGTCGCCAATCTGCACGCGCACGCTCCCAACATCTGCATTGAAGTCGGTCGCCAGAATATGCCGGGCCATCACCGCCCCACCTTTGCCGAGATGGAGGATGCGCTGAAGGCTGCAAAACAGGATGCAGCATGAGACATATGCTAGTATTTCTGCTTTCGGTCTTCTGGCTAGGCGCAGCGACCGCTGAACCCGTCCGGGTACAAACAGGAGAGCACGCTGAATTCACACGGGTCGTTCTGATTATTCCGACCGGTGCCGAATGGCAGCTTGGGCGACGCGACAACAGCTATGTGGTGAGGCTTCCTGGAACGGACGGTTACGAGACAAGCGGATTTTTCGACCTGATTCCTCAGGACCGGATTGCAGCGGTGTCGCAGAACCCGGATGCGGGTGAATTGCGTTTGCAGCTGGGATGCACCTGCTACGCAGAAGCATTCCTTGATCGTCCAGGCGTTCTGGTGATCGACATCCGTGACGGCACCGCCTCGCCTGGGTCTCCCTTCGAGACGGTTCTGGACGTGCCGCCCGACGATTCAGCGGCACGCGGGCCAGTGCCCAACACCACATACCTGACCCAACGCGAACCGATTTTGCCACTTTTCCCCCAAAAACGATCAGAAACCGTGTCGGAAGTGGTTGAAGCAGTTCAGCCGGCTGTTGTCACGAACGTGCCCGTTCAGCAACCCGACTTATCCGTTGAGGGCAGCGTCATATCTGATCTCGCGACACTGGAACAATCTGTAACGGAAAGTCTTGGGCGTGCGCTGAGTCAGGGATTGCTGGAGACTGATCTGGGTAATGGCACATCTGACGGCGGACCGATGATCAATAATCTCGAAGACAGGCCCGCCCCCGGACTCCGCGTTGCGACCAGCATTGACCGGGCCGCCATTCCCGATGATCCCTTTGTACCGACGACCCAACAAGGGAACACCTGCCTTCCAGGCCAGTATTTTGACGTGGCAAGCTGGGGGGATGAACGACCCTATGCGGCCCAGATTGGTGAGGCGCGCGCGCAGCTGACAGGGGAATTCGACGGGCTTGAAGAAGAAGCCGTCACAATGCTTGCCCGCAGATATATCTATTTCGGCTTCGGGCGTGAGGCGCAGCAAGTTCTGAAACTGGATGCGGTCACATCGCAGGAACGGCTATATCTGGCGGCAATCGCGAACATCATCGATGGCGAAACGGTCGATACAGATTTATTCGCACAACAGGTCAGTTGCCAATCTGAAGTCGCCCTCTGGGCTGCTCTGGCGTTTTCCGACGGCGCGCTCGATTCACAATTGGATCGCCCGTCTGTTTTGCGCACCTTCAAATCCCTTCCACCAGCACTACAAAGCCATCTTGCACCGCGCCTGACGGAACGGTTCGTGGCGATCGGAGATAACGACGCCGCGTTCCAGGCGCTTGATGTCGTCCGGGACCTATCCGATGCGCCGCTCGACGCCGCGCTTGCGGAGGTATCGTTGAACAGAGCACTCGGCAAAGATGAGGTAGCCGCAGAGCAGCTGGAGAACATTGTCGACACCGAAGTGCGCGTCACGCCCGAGGTGATGATCAGCCTGCTTGAACAGGCCGTCCGGAATAACCGTCCCATCGACAAAGATGATCTGGTTCTCGCCGACGCTCTCCGTTTTGAAAATGCACAGCTGACAGTGGCGGCTGACCTGGCCGTCGCACAGATCCGAGCCTATCTTCACATCGCAAAATTTGCTGCAGCAAGACAACTGATGCGCGACGAGGCTGAGCAAATCGGCGATGCACGAGGGGCTGTTTTGGCGGATGAATTTGCGAGATCAGCAACTGCTGGTATGCCAAATAGTGACTTTCTTTCTTTCGCCTTTGAAGACGATCAGCCGTCAATTTCTCCGGAAACGGAAAACACGTTGGCGCGACGGTTGCTGGACCTCGGCTTTGCCGAGAGAGCGCAGCAGTTTCTGACCAACCAAGCCAGCGACACTACGGCGGAAGAGCGCGGCTACCTCCGCGCCGAAGCGGCCATAGCGCTCGGCGATCTGGACAGAGCGGATTCGCTTCTGACGAATTGGAACACCGAACGGGCGGACACGCTGCGGCAGATCATTGATGACATGCGCGCCACAGACAGCATCATCGCACGCGATTTCCGCAGTGGCGGCGACGCGCGGTCGCAATGGCAGCGCGGCGATTGGGGGGATCTGGTCAGCTCGGAGGATGCGCTGTTACAAGCCGCATCCACCGCGTTTCTGGATCAGGACCGCGCAACGCTCGACCCGGAAATGTCCTTGGCCAGTGGCCGGACAATGCTTGAACAATCCGCGCAGTCGCGCGACGTCGTCCAGGACCTTCTTGAGCGCTTCGCTGGGCCGTCTGATTTTTGACGGCTCCTTAAAAGCTTACGAATTGTCAACCTCTCGCCACTAGCGTTGATCAAGGTCGACATCAGAAGGCGTGTGAAGGAATGATTGGCAGAATGCCAAGGCGAACGATGCTTCGCAATGTGCTGGGCTTCGCGGTCCTACTTATAATCGTGCACATGGGAAGTCCGGCAGAACCGCGCACATCCAACATTTGCAGAGACGCCGCACAGCGTGCCGCGTCACAAACAGGCGTGCCGTTCGCTGTGCTTTGGGCCATTGCTCAGACCGAAACAGGACGCAACAAAGATGGCGATGTCACACCCTGGCCGTGGACCCTCAACATCGAAGGTCAAGGATACTGGCTTGATACACGCGCTGCAGCGCTCACGCAGGCGCAACAAAGTGTGGCCCGAAACGTTCACAGCTTTGACTTAGGCTGTTTTCAGATCAATTATCGATGGCATGGTCAGCACTTCGCGTCAGTTGATCAGATGCTTGACCCCGATGCCGGTGCGTCATACGCGGCGCGGTTCTTACAACAGCTTTTTGATGAAACCGGCAGTTGGTCACAGGCAGCAGGCGCTTATCATTCCCGCACACCGATACTCGCTGCGCAATATCGCCAGCGCTTTGATCAGTTTTATGCCGCAGCGGCTGATACGAACATTCTGCCATCAATCCTGGCCAGCAGGGAAAACACATTCCCGCTGTTGCAACCCGGATCAGGCCACACCGCGATGGGATCGCTGGTGCCGGTACTAAACGGACGCTAAAGCATGACCGGACTCGCCCTGAAAGACATTTTTCAGCCAACGATCCTGCTGGCACTGGCGTTGATGGCGATCATCGTGATGATGATTCTGCCCATGCCGGCCTGGGTGCTGGACATCGGTTTGGCCGCGTCATTCGCTCTGGCCATTCTGATCTTTACCGTCACGTTATTCATCGACAGGCCGCTCGATTTCTCCGCCTTTCCGACGGTGCTTTTGGCGTCGCTGATGCTGCGGCTGTCGCTCAATGTGTCATCAACCAAACTGATCATTGGCGAAGGACACACCGGAACGGATGCGGCGGGCGACGTGATCGAAGGCTTTGCCATGTTTGTGATGGGCGGCAACGTCCTGCTCGGCGTTGTGGTGTTCTGCGTCCTGCTGATTGTGAACTTCGTGGTCATCAACAAGGGCGCCACCCGCATGGCCGAAGTCGGCGCGCGGTTTGCGCTGGATGCCATGCCGGGCAAGCAGTTGGCCATCGACAGCGACATGTCGGCAGGCGCCATCGACCATCAGGAAGCCAAGCAAAGGCGGGAACGCGAGCAGGCGGAAACGACATTCTTTGGCTCACTTGATGGGGCATCCAAATTCGTCAAGGGCGATGCAATTGCCGGGCTTCTGATTACAGCGCTCAACCTGATCATGGGGCTGGTTATCGGTATCTCGGTCCACGGCATGCCAATTGGTCAAGCCTTTGAAACATATGCAATTCTGACAGTGGGTGATGGGCTGGTTTCGCAGATACCCGCTGTCATCATCTCAATTGCGTCCGCACTTTTGCTCGCCCGGGGCGGGGCCACCGGTGCCACGGATCTGGCCTTGGTCGCTCAGTTGGGCCGGCACCCGGCCGCGCTGGCGACAGTCGCGCTTTTGATGGGGCTGTTTGCCTTGGTTCCGGGGCTACCGTTTCTGCCGTTCGTGCTGGGGGCGATCACCCTCGGGATTTGTGCCTATCTGATGTCTGCATCCGCACAAAAGGCGGCCGAAAAGGCAGCGCGAACCCCCGAAAAGGCCGAGACGGCACCGGCGAAGGAGTCGCTCGGCGATGTACTTGACCTGGATGACATCCATGTGGAATTCGCCCCGGACCTTGTCGATATGGTGCTGGACCCAGGCACCGGTCTTGATGCGCGTATCGCCAACATGCGCAGCCATGTCGCCACCGCCTTTGGCGTTCTGCTGCCCGAAATCCGGCTGACCGATAATGCTGCATTACCGGCAGGCTGTTATGCCGTCCACGTGCAAGGGGTCGAACAGGTGCGCGATACACTCAAAGCCAATCAGGTACTGGCGCTGATGAATGATGGCGAAGCGTCCGACCTTCCGGGCGAGGCGGTCAAAGAACCAGTTTATGGCGCCCCAGCCCGATGGATTGATCCTGTACATCAGGAAGCTGCCGCCCTGGCGGGGTTGACGACCGTGCAACCGACCGAAGTGCTGGCAACACATCTGCTCGAAATCGTCAAGAGGAACTTCCCGCGGCTACTGACGCTCAAGGCCTTGCGCAGACGTTTGGATGAAATGGTCAATCTGAGCGATCCGGGGCGGGCCGAAGCCAACCGTAAACTGCTGGACGAATTGATCCCCGACAAGGTGCCAATTGATGTGCTGTTGTCGGTGCTACGGCTATTGCTGGAAGAACGCGTATCGATCCGGAACATGCCACTGATCATGGAAGCAACCGCCGAGGGTCGTCAGTTGTTTCAAACCGCCGATGGTATCACCGAACATGTACGTCAGCGGCTTGGCTTCCAACTGGTCGCTGAAATGCGCAGGCCCGATGGCACGATCCCACTGGTACAGCTTGCGCCGGAATGGGAAGATACCTTTGCCACATATGAAATACGCAGCGACCGGGGGACAGGTGACGTTGCCCTGCCCCCCGAAAGTTTCAACCAACTGGCCGACGGCATTGCCGAAAAACTTGGACAAGCCGCCGCGACCGGGGCGTATGCGGCTGTTGTGACCTCCATGCGCAGGCGGCGTTTTCTGCGCACGGTCATGGCCGCCAAAGGGGTCATGAACCCTGTGCTGTCATTTGAGGAAATCGGGATCGATGCCCGCCCTGCGCTGGTCGGGCTTGTTCCCGGATGATGGACGACCTGATGCCGCTGCTGCCGATCTCGCAAACGGTGTTGTGGACTGGGTTTGCAGTTTTTGTGCGTATCAGCGCGATGATGGCTGTACTGCCTGCCTTTGGCGATCAGCCGGTGCCCATACGTGTCCGGCTGATGCTTTCGCTGATGTTCACGCTTGTCGTGGCTCCAGCGGTTGCGCCTGGCCTGGCCATGCTGCCCGGATCACCCTTGGACGCCGCAATCTTACTCGGGCCAGAGGTGATTGCAGGCCTCCTTTTCGGTCTATTCTTAAGGTTTTTCGTCCTCGCCTTGCAAATCACCGGATCTATCGCGGCACAATCCACATCGCTCTCGCAGATATTCGGAGGGACCGCCGGGGTGGACCCTCAGCCAGCCATCGGCCATCTTCTGGTTGTGGCCGGTACCGCTCTGGCCGCCCTGTCGGGACTTCACGTTCAGGCCGCCGCTTACATGATCCAAAGCTATGATCTGCTGCCTTTCGGCGTCCGGATAGATGGCGAGGTGGTCAGCCACATCGGAACCGCCGAGGTCAGCAGAGCATTCGGTCTGGGCTTTACTCTGGCCGCGCCGTTCCTGATTGCATCACTGATCTACAACGTCGTCCTTGGGGTGATCAACCGGGCCATGCCACAGCTTATGGTGTCTTTCGTGGGCGCACCGGCAATCACTGCGGGCGGGCTGCTGTTATTGCTGATCACGGCGCCTATCATGCTGGCGATCTGGATGACGGCGTTTAGTACTTTCATGGCCGCCCCCTTTGGTGCTTGGCCATGAGTGATCAGGACGAAGACAGCGACAAGCAATTCGAACCAAGCCAGAAAAAGCTCGATGATGCTCGCAAAAAGGGCGAAATTGCAAAATCAACAGATCTGACCACAGCGGCGGCCTATGGCGGTTTCCTACTGGTACTGGTCACCATCGGTCCTGCGGCAATCATCGGACTCGGCACGGTCTTGGGCGTGCTGTTAGGCCAATCCGCCGATATCTCCGCCGATCTTTTCGCTGGGTCGCCAAACCCCGCCATGGGTGGCATCCTGCAAGAGGCCGTCTGGAACACCGCACCCTGGTTTGCCATGCCCGCCATTCTTGCCATTCTGTCGGTCGTGGCACAGCGCGCATTTGTCGTCGCACCCAGCAAGGTCGCGCCAAAGCTGAACCGGATTTCACCCATCGCTGGCTTCAAGAACAAATTTGGTCGGCAGGGCCTGTTTGAATTCGTCAAAAGCATGACCAAGCTGATCATTTACAGCGTTATCATGGCGTTCTTTCTGATGTCCCAGATGGACCGGATTGTCGGCAGCATGCAGTTGCCCCCGGGCCTGATCGTGGCAGAGTTGGGGCGGATGGTCGTTGGACTGATGATGATCGTCCTGCTGGTGGCACTTGTGCTGGGCGGCATTGATTTTCTATGGCAGCGGGCCGAACACATCCGCAAAAACCGGATGAGCCGTAAGGAAATGATGGATGAGCTCAAGCAATCCGAAGGCGACCCGACCATGAAGCAGCAAAGACGGCAAAAAGGCCAGGAAATCGCGATGAACAAGATGTTGGCCGATGTGCCGACAGCGGATGTCGTGATCGTGAACCCGACCCATTTCGCCGTCGCCCTGAAATGGGATCGCATGGCGGGCAGTGCGCCGGTTTGTGTAGCCAAAGGTGTGGATGAAATCGCCGCGCGCATCCGGGAGCTGGCCAACGAACACGCCGTACCGCTCCATTCCGATCCGCCGACGGCGCGCGCGCTGCATGCCAGTGTCGAAGTCGGGGTTGAAATCACGCCCGACCACTATCGTGCTGTCGCAGCGGCCATTCGTTTTGCCGAAAGCATCCGCCAGAAAGTCCGGAACCGATGACCCGAAAGCACCAGCTTGACGGGCTGAAACAACTCTCCGGGCTGCAGTTTCGGGCAGCCCAAGCCGAGATGGCGGAACTGCTGCGCCGGGAATCCGCGCTGCGCCAGAACCTTGAACAGTTGATCCAGAGCAAATCGAGGCAAGCGCAGGCCAGCCGCCAGTCGGACGAAGCCGCCTTGATCGCCGGGGCCGATATTCGGTGGCACCAATGGGTGGATCAGCGGCGCGCGACGATCAATACCGAATTGGCACAGATCCTGGCACTTAAGGAAAACTGCCGGGTCAAGCTAAAGCGCGCATTTGGGCGTGATCAGGTCACGCAAACCTTGCATGACCAAACGGTTCAATCGCAAAAACGCGCATTGCAGCGCAAGCAAGACTACGAATCCTGACGGACAATATCGATGATCAGGACATCGGTGACCGGATCACCGACCACCTCGCGCGCGGTCCGCAAAAGCTCGCTCCGCAAGGCGCGCATATTTGTCCCGCTGGTGAAATTCCCCGAAAATCCGCCGATATTGGCGTGATCGAACATATCCTGCAGGAAACCATCGCGCAACTTGGGTTCGGCGGCAAAAACAGCTGGGCCTGAACCGGCTGTGACCTCAACATTCAATGACATCACGACCAGCGCCGTGACGGACCCGTCTTCGACCACAGGGATGACAAACTGGTTGTTGAGCTTGACGTAATCCCGCTCCTCGGTCGCCGGGGCCGCGGCAGGTTCTTCCGTCGCTATCTCGGTCTCTCCTGCATCACCACAGGGGTGCCCTTGGTCAAGTGGGTCTTCGACCGGTTCGGGTTTCAGATACAGACCAGCGCCCACGCCGCCGCTGACACCAATCAGGGCCAGCAGCAAAGGCAGAAGCAGTTTTTTCATCGTGTCACTCCTGAAGGGGATCAGAACGGCAGGGCGGACTCCAGCACCTGCTGGCCATAGCGGGGTTGTTGCATATCTGTGATCTGGCCGCGGCCGCCGTAAGAGATGCGCGCCGACGCGATCTTGTCATAGGTGATTTCATTTTGCCGGGTGATGTCCTCTGGCCGGACATAACCGGTCACGAGCAACTCTCGCAGTTCGAAATTCACCCGCACCTCTTGCTGTCCGACAATGGAAAGAACCCCGTTGGGCAGCACATCCGTGACTGTCACCGCAACCCGCAAGGTCAGCTTTTCGTTACGCCGCACGGTGCCGTCACCGGATGATGAGCTTTGTGAATTCAGATCAACCAGCGCTGCCGATGACGCGCCTTCCGGCAAACGTGGATCCAGCCGTTGCGGAATACCCAGAAGCTGCGGGATCGCTGCCTGCTGCGAAGCCGAACGGGACCTGTCGGAGGAATTCGATATCTCGGCACTGTCATCAATCTCGATCACCACCGTCATGATATCGCCACGCTGCATCGCCCGGCGATCACCCAGAAGCGATCCGCGCTCACCTGTCCAAAGCGATGCCCGGGACGATGGCGCAAGCGCTGTTGTCTGGATCGCCGCAGGCGTGCCGGGGTTCAACATTGCATTCCGTTCAACGGTACGGTCGGGCGGGGTAAAAGGGGGCGGCTGGCCGATGGGTGTGGTGCTACAACCCGCCAATACGGCCATTAAAGCAACGGTTATACGCATGTTCATTCCTTACCGGGCCACATAGCCAGCACCGTCTGCACCAATCCGGGCAGTCACGGTGCTACGAGAGCTGATATTCATCACGCGGATGATGTCGCCGGGCCCGGCACGCCCCAACGCGCGCCCTTCGGTCGAAATCACCAGACCGTAGCTTTGATAATGCAGCGGGATGATCTGGTTACGTTCGACCACCGCCGGAAACCCCACATCGCCCGGGCGGATCGGGCGCCCGGCATAAAGGGCAACGCGCGCCTCCATCCCGATGATATCATTGGGGTTTTCAACACTGCCGGGCACATCGCGGTCCCGGGTCAGGATGTCTTCCGGCATGATCATCGTTTGCGCGGGGATCGTGCGGGCCGCCACAACGGTATCTGCCGCCACCGGCCCCGCCAGCAAAGCACAAAATGCGAGTCTGCAAATCATCTCAACTGTACCATCGCGCTCAGCATTTGGTCGGCGGCGGTGATCACTTTGGAGTTCAGCTCATACCCGCGCTGCGCCTCGATCAGATCGGTCACCTCGCGGACCGGATCAACCGAACTATCCTCAAGATATCCTTGCCGCAACACACCCAACCCGTCCTCGCCGGGCGTGGTCACCACGGACGGGCCAGAGGCCGGGGTTTCCAGGAACAGGTTCGATCCTATCGCTTCAAGCCCCTTAGGGTTTGTGAAACCCGCCAGCGTAAACTGGCCCAGCAACTGCGGCTGCACCTGATCGTTGAAATAGCCGTAAATCTCGCCTTCAGCATTGATCGAGATTGAACGCGTATCGCGCGGGATCGTGATATCCGGCACAACCGGGTACCCGTCGGACGTGACCACCTGACCATCACCTGTCAGCTTCAGCCCGCCATCGCGAGTATAGGCTGAAATACCCGACGGCAGCGTCACCTCTAGATATCCATCGCCCTCAATCGCGACATCCAGATCGCCACCGGTGGCCGCAAGTGACCCCTGGCTCAGCATCACGGACACCGCATTGGCCCGCACCCCAAGCCCCAGTTGCACCCCCGTCGGCAGCACCGTGCCGTCAGACGCATTGATCGTGCCCGGTCGTGCCAGTTGCTGATAATGCAGGTCAGCAAATTCGGCGCGCCGCGCGTTGTAGCCGGTGGTGTTCATGTTCGCGAGGTTGTTGGAAATCACTTCAACCCGCATTTGCTGGGCAGACATACCTGCCGCCGCAATCTTAAGTGCCCTCATATCCCTGCTCCTCTACCGCCGTATGGCTTCGATAACGCCGCGAATGCGTTCATCTTCTTTGTCCAGAAAATTCTGGCCCAGTTCATAGGCGCGCTGCACTTCGATCATGCGGCTGACCTGCAGGATCGGATTGACGTTCGAATCCTCCAGAAAGCCCTGCAACATGCGGCCATCCGGTGCCGGTTCAAAACCGCCCCGCGCCTCGAACATCACACCGCCCTCGCGAAACATCTGGTTGGGGTCTGTCGGGGTCACCAGACCGATCTGGCCAATCGGTTGCCCACCTGCGCTGATCGTCCCATCCGGGCTGATACCAATGCGGCCGACACCCTGTGGCACAAAAACCGGCGCACCGCCTGCATCCAGCACCTGATACCCATCAGGCGTAACCAGATCGCCGTTTTCATTGGGGCCAAACGCCCCGGCGCGGGTCAGGCGCTGCCCGTTCGGCGTTTCGATCAGAAAGAAACCGTCGCCTTCGATGGCCAGATCAAACGTACCGCCGGTCTGGGACAGGCTGCCTTGGGTCATGACGGTGTCGCGCACGGCCGCAGTCGCCATCGAAAGCGAATCCGCGCCGGGGCCCAGCGCCTTGATATGTTCAGAAAACACCACCCCCTCGGCCCTGAACCCGGTGGTTGCGCTGTTGGCAATATTATTGGCCAGCGCACGCATTTCCTGCATCAGGCCTGATTGCCGGGTCAGTGCGGTGTATGAGGCATTGTCCATGTCTATCCTCCTGCGATGATCGGGATCAGGGTGCCCTTGAACAGGCTCACCAATGCTTCTGACATGAAGGCCATGGTGATCCAGAAGGTGCCGATGATCGCGGCCAGTTTGGGTACGAAAGTCAGTGTCATTTCCTGAATAGATGTCAGCGCCTGAAACAGGCCAACGACCAGACCGGCCGCAAGGGCAACGGTCAGAATGGGGATCGAGATCACAAATGCGGTCCACAATCCCTGCCGCAGCGTGTCGTAAAACAGCGCTTCATCCATCAGACAGGCATCCGCAGGATTTCCTGATAAGCCTCAACAACCTTGTCCCGCACCGTCACTGCGGTCTGCACCGCCAGTTCAGTCTGGGCGAGGGCCTGCACCAGCGCATGCGGATCCGCACCAGCGGTCATGGCCTGCATCGCCGTGTTTTCACTGGCTCGCATGGTCTGCATGAAGTCCTGTGCGGCGCCCAAAAGGGCATTTCCGCCTTCACCGCCCGGTGCGGTGGCTGCCTTACCGGCAGCATAGTTCTGGGCGACAAGTGCATTGATATCCATGGGTTCGCTCCTTTAGTTCCGAAGAAGATCCATCAGTGCCGACGACATCTGCCGCACCTGATCGAACATTTTGAGATTGGCCTCATAGCTGCGCTGCGCCTCGCGGGCGTCCGCAATCTCGACCAGCAGATTGACGTTGGATCCATCATAATGGCCCGTGTCATCAGCAAGCGGATTGGCCGGGTCGTAAATGCGGGTCAACTCGCTTTTATCCAGCCGCATCGGGCCGGTTGTCACCGCCCCCGTGGCGTGCCCGTTCGCGACCATCTGTTCGAACGAAACGGTCTTGCGCTGATAACCGGGGGTATCGGTGTTTGCGATATTCTCTGACACATGCCGCAGGCGGTTGGCTTGCGCCTTCATCCCGCTTGCAGCAACTGACATGGCTTCACTGAAATCTGTCATGCGTCACCTCCTATGATCGGCCAAGCGTCGTGCGTAGAACCGTCATCGCGTGCCGATAGACCGTCAGGGCACGGTTATGCTCTCGACTGACGGCAACCGAATTCAACAGCTCTTCTTCAAGGGAAACGGTGTTGCCGTTCGGTGAGGGTTCAGCATCACGGGCGGTGACGACCGCAGCAGGGCCACCATGTGCGGCCCCTGACATGTGACCGGCCCGTGTAGTCCGCATCTGGACCGATCCGGTCGCGCCATAGGCTTCCTGGAAAGGGGCGATATGCCGAGCCTGATACCCCGGCGTATCGGCATTTGCGATGTTGCGGGCCACAACAGCCTGCCGTGACCCGGCATGGCGGGCCATCGCAGTGGCAGTCTGGAACAGCTCCAGTGAATCATACATCGGGGATTCTCCCTCGTCTGGTTTCAACGAAGCATTAAGCCTGATTCCTTAAGAAGAGGTTTGTGGTTAACCGGATGGAACAAAACATGACCGAAAACTTGTTTGCACAGATAACAAAAGCGATTTCGGGTCTGTCACATATCCACCACGTGGGCCGCGTTCTTGGTGTGGCGACAGGCACGGTGCAGGTTGGCGGGGTCAGCGCGGTCGTGCGGCTCGGGGATCGCGCGGAAATCCACGCCGGGTCAGAGCGTATGACGGCAGAGGTTGTCCGGCTCGACGCGAGGGGTGCGCATCTACTGATCGAAGGAGCCGCCGAAGGTATATCCATCGGGGATCGCGTCGTTTTTGCGCCGCCGCCGAAATTTGCGCCCGATGACAGTTGGATCGGTCGGGTGATCGATCCTGATGGCAAGCCGCTGGACGGTCGCCCGCTGCTGCCCGGTGTCGCCCCGCGTGCGTTGCGCGCAACGCCGCCGGCCCCACATCAGCGGCGCGCAATGGGTGCGCGGCTGGAAACCGGGCTGGCTGTCTTCAATACGCTCCTGCCGCTGGTCCAGGGCCAGCGGATCGGCCTATTTGCCGGATCAGGCGTGGGCAAATCCAGCCTGCTGGCTGATCTGGCCCGCGGTGTGGTCGCCGATGTGATCGTCATTGCCCTTGTGGGTGAACGGGGGCGCGAATTGCGCCACTTCGTAGAGGACGTGCTGGGACCGGAGGGGATGCAAAGGTCTGTGGTGGTCGCCGCAACATCGGATCGTGCACCACAGGTGCGCCGAAACTGCGCCTGGGCGGCCATGTCAGTGGCCGAGCATTTTCGCGACAAGGGACAGCAGGTTCTGCTGCTGGTCGACTCCGTCACCCGGTTCTGCGAGGCCCATCGCGAGGTCGCTGTCGCAGCTGGCGAAAACGCCAATCTGCGCGGCTACCCTGCATCAACCAGCCTGGCCATCGCGTCGCTTTGCGAACGGGCCGGGCCGGGTACTGCAACGGCGGGGGACATCACGGCAGTGTTCTCTGTTCTTGTTGCAGGGTCCGATATGGACGAACCGGTTGCGGATATGCTGCGCGGCGTGCTGGACGGGCACGTTGTGCTTGACCGTGAGATTGCCGAACGGGGCCGGTTCCCTGCGATCAACGTGCTCAGGTCGGTCTCTCGGTCCTTGCCGGATGCGGCAACGCCGCAGGAAAACGCAATGATTGCCCAGGCAAGAGCGCATCTTGGGGCCTATGATCGGGCCGAACTGATGATCCAGTCGGGGCTCTACTCCTCCGGGTCGGACCCGGCGATTGATGCCGCCATCGCATGCGCGCCCAGTCTGGATTCTTTCCTGACTATCAAGGACACGCGCGGCACGCTCGCGCATTTCGCAAAGCTGCGGCAGGCGATGGCACGCTCTTCCAGTCCAATGAAAACCGAAGAGTTGCGGCCAGCATCAGCCAAATAGGGGTCGTACAGACTGCAACAGTGTGAGGGCGGTCGACCCACCAGAGGATGTTGCGATGGCCGCCGCCTCCGACCGGACGAGGAACAGGCGGATCAGTTTGTCCTGCATGTCAGGCGCGGTAAAATCACTAACCTTGTCTGTGCCAAAAACGGATTGCGACCGTTCCTGAAACAGCTCAAGCTGCTTATCCAGATCAATGCTGCTGACACTTGCCGGCAAGCCAAGTGCGGTTTGAAATACATTGCGCAGCGGCGCATTACCCATGATCGAAAACCATTGGGCATTTTCGTTCTGCGTCCGGTCAACGATGTCCGACACGCCACTGCTGACATTCATTGCCAGGCGCAAATCATTGTTCTGGTCTCCAACAGCACGTTCGAATTGGCGTAGCTCATACCTGTCAACAATCTCATCCGCGAACCCGATCAGACCGGTGCGTGGTACGGGTCTGTCACCGAATGCAAAGGCGCGGCTGAAATCAGCATAACGATTATCGGCAAGCCGGTTGGCCAACGCATCATCAGAGATCGTCCCGTCTTCCAGAATTTTGCGGATGAAGAACGTATTGTTGATATCTTCATCAAGCCCGAACGCCCCCAAAGCAACCGACAACAACCTGCGGTCGCTCACCAGATCCTCGGCCGTGCGCACATTGGCGATGTTTTCACGAAAATATTCGGTCGCGCGCGAAATCGGCTGGCTTTCCGAGAACGCAGTCTGCTGGTTCTCCAGCGTGCGTTCGAGAAAACGCCAGCCGACATAACCGGTCAGCGGGACAACCGGCTGAAAGCTCATTGTGGATGCGCCGCCAGCAAACGCGCTTCGCGGGGCAGAAGATTGCGCAATGATTTCAAGGCACGATAGAAATCGTTGCGGCCCACTGCCTCTGTTGCCGCATCCAAATGGGTGCGGCTGTCATCATCGCGCAATGCCTGGCTCAGCTGCTCGATACCGCGCAGAATCTGCAACCGGGCATCATCCTGCTCCACATCACCCGACAGCACCAGTTGGGCGATATAGCAGGTCCGCCGCACGGGTGTATTCACCTCATCCGGCCTGATCGCATCGCGCAGACGTAGTATATTGGCATTCGGGGTCAGGATCGACAGGCGGCTTCGCCTGTCACCATTTTCGATAACCGCACCATTGACGAGGACACGTTCCTTCGGATTCAGCTTAAGGACAAGGCCAGACATTATGCCGCCCCCTGTCCGTTAAGACCGCGCAATACGGCGGTGTTGATATCAATCAGCGCTGTTGCGTCCGCCTTGCCGCGCAGCACCTTCTGACTGTGCAATTCTGTGAACTCGGCCAGATAGAAAATCTGTGCCCGCAACTCCTTTGGCAAAGCATTGTCATTGTCGGCGACACCTGCAGCCATGGTTGTCCACATGCGACGATTGTCGTGAAGCGCGGCAACGAGGGCGGGAAAATCCGATGGCTTGGTAGAGGCCGCTTTGCGCATCCGCGAAGTAATCTGGCTGATCAGCTGGGCTTCGACCGAACGTTCGGAGCGGATCGAAACCTGGGTCGGGGCATAGGCTTGCCGGGCTTGTTCTATGACGTTCACGTGATGTCCTTCCGGCACGAAATTGAACGAGACGCGGTTTTTCCGCAGCGAATGGGTCAGTGGCGCCCGTCAGGGGGCGCCACTGGTTTTTCAACTTACCGGAACAGCGACAGGATCGTCTGCGGCGCCTGGTTGGCAATCGACAGCGACTGTACGCCCAGCTGCTGCTGCACCTGCAGGGCCTGCAAGCGGGCGGACGCCTCTTCCATGTTTGCATCAACAAGCGAACCGATGCCGGATTTCAAGTTGTCGGTCAGCGAGCTGACAAAGGCTGACTGTGTTTCAATCCGGCCCTGAACGGAACCAAACGAAGCTGCCGCATCAATTGATCGATCAATCAACGTCTCAAGCGTTGCCAATGCGGATGCGGCACCTTCATCGGTTGTAACATCGATGTTGTTCAGCTCACCCAGACCACCGGCCGACACACCTGCCGTACCGCCGGTCGCGCTTTCTGCCAGCACACCAACCGCGCCGCCGCTGGAGTTGGTCAGCGTGATCGTGTCACCGTCCCGCGTGACCGAGTAGTCGTTGTTCGCGGTGACTGTCAGGAAGTTCGCGATCTGGTTGTTCAACTGTGCGGCAACTGACGCGGCACTGTCATCTGCGTTCGCCACATATTCAAACGTACGCTGGCCAATGCTGTTGGCTTCACCGGCTCCAGCATCGTCAAGAACGATGCGATAGCTGTTGCCATCAGCCACGCTTGTGATCTGGATGTCACGTGTACCGGCATCTGCCAGGGCAAGTTCAGTACCAGCATTGGAACCGCCATTGTCGATCAAGCTCGTATCGGTAACAGCCGTGCCACCAAAGGTCGCCGCAGTACCACCAGACGAGGACAACGACAGATCCTGGCGCGTTACAGTGATGTAGGATGCGGTCGGCGCTGCCGAGCCGCTGCGATCCAGCGATGACAGGATTTCAACATCGTCGCCGGCCTGCAACATGTTCAGGCCGTTGAACTGGGCCGCGTTGCCGATGGATTCGATCTGTCCTGTGATCGACTCGATATCCGTCTGCAGCTTGGTCCGGTCAACGTTCTGACCCTGCGATGCAACAATCTGGGTCTTCATGTCTGTCAGAAGGTCGGTGATCCGCTCGGATGCGCTTGTCGCAACCGCAATGCTCGATTCACCCAGGGCGAGCGAGTCGGAAATGGCCTTGAAACCCTTCACATCGGATTCCATCACCTTGGAAATGGCCCAAACGGCAGAGTTGTCTTTAGCAGATGCCACCTCTTTGCCGGTCGAGATCATGGACTGGGTCTTTGCCAGGTCCATGTTGATGGATTTCAGGGTCTGCAGCGCGACCATGGCGCTGTTGTTGGTCAGAATACTGGACATATTCATTGGTCCTTTGAAGAAGGCGCTTTGCGCCGGGTTGGTTCGGAAATCCACGCGCTTTGTCGTGGGTTGAAACGTCATTCTGACGGGTCACCGCCGCTATTCCAGGGCGGTTCAGCCTTTGTGGCGATGCCTGCAGACTGATCATTTCTGCCTGAACAAGTTCTTAAGGCCCGCCAGACAAATAGCGTCAATTTGATCCAAATTACGCCTTCTTCGTCATGGCAGGGCGCGCGGTGGGCAGCTTTGCCATTTGCCCGTTGTGATCATAAGTGCTCAGGTTTTCGCGTACGTTTTGAAGCGCCGATAAACGCGTGCGCGCGGCACCAACCCCTTGCATGGCCGCCGATAGCAGCGATTGGTTTTCAGACAGTTTCTGCTGAATGATCTCAAGGTCGCGCCGCCCCGGCGCCGCAACCTGCAACCGTTCGAACAGCTGCGTTTTGGCTTCAAGAAGTGGGCTCAGGGCATCAAAATCGCCGGTCCGCAGTGCCTGTCGTTCCGTATCCAGCAGGTCCAACACCTGATTGACGACCTGATCACGCATCCAACCGCACTTTCATCGCGTTGAAAAGCGCTTCGGCAAGTCCAATGCCACCGGCGGCAACCATTTCTTCGGCCTGCGCCTCGCGCAGAAAGGACGCGAACTGATCCTCGCCCGCGCCACCACCAAAGGTGTCGCGCGGGGCACCGACACCGGCTGATTTCAGCATCTCAGCAAGAAATGTCGCCTCAAGCTTTTGGGCCGCTTCGCGCAGCTTCACATCTGATTGAATATAGTCCGGCAATTGTGGCGCGCCGCGCGGCGCCGGCAATACAGGGATCGTTGTCATTCGGATTCTCCGTGTCTTGATCGCAGAT
The DNA here is from genome assembly GCF_046762885.1 of Yoonia sp. SDW83-1. NCBI lineage: Bacteria > Pseudomonadati > Pseudomonadota > Alphaproteobacteria > Rhodobacterales > Paracoccaceae > Yoonia > Yoonia sp. SDW83-1. Next base: position 218,940 of record NZ_JBKQXO010000002.1, on the reverse strand, counting down.
CCTTTTGCCAATCAGCCGTAAAGAATCAGTAAGTTTTTTCGGCGAAAAAGAAACCCAACCAGATTCTGTCGGAGAACCGATGATACCTTTCTTGCCAACCGATACGGGGCCCGCGCCGCAAAATGGCGTCGCTATCACGCCGGATGCAGCTACAACAGCGGAAGGCACTGCATTTGCGGATGTTTTTTCCCTGCTGGCAGCAACCACCCCGGCAAAAACCGCAGAGATCACGCTGCCGACTACCGCGTCCGGGGATCAGGAATTGCTCATCCCACAGGATGATCTGATAACTCCCGCGCCCACAGACACAGACGTGCCAGTACCTGATCCAACGGTTGAGGAGCGTGACACTCCGATTGATCCAATCCTTGTTGCCTCCGGATCAGGGCCGGCAGCACCGCCAAATAAACCGGTAGATAAGGGCGACATCATTATGATGACCCGCACACCTGCACCGGCGCCAACCGGCCCTGCGCCATCAACTGACGTCGAACAGCCGGTTGCGACAAAGCCGGCAATACCCGACCGGGCAGAGCCGCGTCAGGTCACGGTCTCTCAAACGGTGCTGGAGGGTCGGCTGCCGCAAGAAAACGCCACAAAACCGGCAATCCCGGCTGAAAAGATGACAAATGGCCGGCTGGCCACTCCTGCAGCACCTGTGCCAACCCCCGAAGTGACACCGGTCGCACAGCCCGGTCCAATGACCAACAAGAAAGTTCAAGCTGCGGCTCTGCCAATTGATCAAGCGCCTGTTCTGCCTCTGCCCATCCAGAAAGATGTTGAAGCCCCCCGGCGTCGTATCGAACCGCCACCAGCAGAGATACGCAACACAACCACAACCGGACCGGCGTCCAACATCAGCCATTGGATCGGCAGCAATACGACCCCCGCTATTGCAGCCCCGCTATTTGACCTGCAAAGCCGGGGGCGGGCTGAAATACCAACAGAAACCGCGTCATTGCTGCCACTGACCGAACGCGGGGCATCCATACTGCAGACGCCAACCGCCAGCCCGATTACGGCCGGTGCTGATACCGCGCGCCATGTGGCGCATCAGGTGGCCGTCGCGATCAGCGCCCAGCCAGGACAAACAACAGAGATCGCGTTAAGCCCCAAGGAACTCGGGCGCGTCCGGCTCAGCATCGTGGCGGTTGACGGCGCGATCACACTGGCCGTCCTGGCCGAACGACCGGAAACCGCTGACCTGATGCGTCGCCATATCGATGTGTTGGCCCAAGAATTCAAATCGCTGGGATATGACGACATTGCCTTCTCATTCGCGGATGACAGCCAGACAGAGCCTGAGGACAAATCGGAAAAGCCCGGCGCGAAATCAGCAACCGTTGATGGCGGCACAGTAGAAGACCCACCATCTCACCCTAAACACACAGTGCAAAGCGGGCTCGACCTGCGCCTCTAAGGATTAATCATGGAAATTGGACAGATCACCAACCCGAATACGACCGCGACCATTCCAGCAGCCTCGGAATCGAGTGGGCAAATCAGCTCCGATTTTGACACTTTTCTGCGGATGCTCACCGTTCAGATGCAAAATCAGGACCCGCTGAACCCGGTCGATTCTTCAGATTATGCGGTCCAGCTCGCGACATTCTCGGGCGTCGAACAGGCGGTTCTTACCAATGATCTGCTCAAATCCCTGACCGCACAAATGAACACCAGCAGCCTTGCAGGCATGGCAAACTGGGTCGGGAAAGAGGCGCGGGCGCCAGCACCAGCCTATTTCGATGGGGATCCCATCACGATCACGCCCAACCCTTCCGCCATCGCAGACCGGGCCGAGGTGATCGTGCGCAACGAAAACGGAACGGAGGTTCAGCGCTTCGACATCCCTGTCACTTCCGATCCTGTTCAGTGGGCTGGTGTTGCACCAGGTGGTTTCCCCTATCCGCTCGGCCTGTATTCATTCGAGGTTGCAAGCATCTCGAACAACGAGGTCATCGCCCAAACCCCGGTTGAGATTTACAGCCGCGTGACCGAAGTGCGCAATCACGATGGGCAGACCATGCTGATCCTTGAAGGCGGCGCAGAAGTTGCGAGTGGCGATGTCACGGCACTGCGTGACCCGTCGGCATAGGCGCATCTAAAGCAAGGTGATGATCCAGGCACCGCCCACAAGCACACCACCCAGCGCCATCCAGGACAAGCGTGCAATCCGACGCTGGGGTTTTGGCTCTGGCGGCGGGTTGTTCAGGCGGATCAACGCATCTTCGGCCAGGCGTGGCAAGCGCGGGCCAAACCGGGCCAGAACTTGTGCGGTTTTCGCCAGATCACGCAGCAGCGCCTTGGGGCCGATGCTTTCCTTGATGTAGTCTTCGACGACGGGCTTCGCGACCTGCCAGATATTCATATGCGGATCCAGCGATCGCGCGACCCCCTCAACAACAACCATAGTGCGCTGAAGCAGGATCAATTCCGTGCGGGTTTCCATCCCGAACCGTTCTGTTACCTCGAACAGATAGGTCAGCAAACGGGCCATCGAAATGCGGCTGGCATCCATGCCGAAAATCGGCTCACCCACCGCCCGCAAGGCCCGCGCAAATTCATCAACGTCACGGTCGGCGGGCACATAGCCAGCCTCAAAATGCACCTCTGCGACGCGATTGTAATCCTTGCGGATGAACCCGAACAGGATTTCGGCGTAGACGCGGCGGGTGTATTCATCAATCCGGCCCATAATCCCGAAATCATAGGCGATGATATCCCCGTTCGCCGCGACCTTCAGATTGCCCTGATGCATATCGCCGTGAAAATAACCGTCCCGCAGGGCGTGGTTCAAAAACAGCTGCAGCACGCGGGCGGCCAGCGCGCGCCGGTCATGTCCAGCCGCATCCAGCGCATCGTTGATCCCGATATTGGTACCCTCGGCCCAGTCCAGCGTCATGACCCGCCGACTGGACAGATGCCATCGGATCTGCGGCACCTGAAAACCCGCATCGCCTTCGGTATTGGCGGCAAATTCTGCGGCGGCAGCGCTTTCCAGGCGCAAATCCAGCTCACCCATGACCACCCCTTCGAAATGGGTGATCACCTCCATCGGGCGCAATCGACGCGACGCGGGTGACAACACTTCGATGGCGCGGGCCGCAAAGTAAAAGGCATCAATATCCTTTCGGCACGCCCTTTCGATGCCCGGGCGCAGGATCTTGACAGCGACCGCTTCGCCCGTGTCAGCCAGATGCGCCTTGTGAACTTGCGCCAGCGATGCGGCGGCGACAGGTTCGGAAAACGATGTGAACAGTTGATCAAACGACAACCCCAGCTCGCGCTGGATCTGGATCTTTGCCTCTTTCATTGAAAATGGCGGCAGCTTGTCCTGCAGTACTCGCAACTGAACCGCCAGTTCATCACCCACCACATCGGGCCGGGTCGAAAGAAGCTGACCAAACTTGATATAGGCCGGCCCAAGGGCCGTCAGCGCACGCGGCGCAGGTGGCATAGATATATCACCCTGATATCCCAACCAACGGAACGGCCAGACAAGCGCGCGGAACGTGATCCGCAAAAGCGGCCCGGCATCAAACGCATCAAGAACGACTTTCATAGCGCCCGTGCGTTCCAGCGTGGCGCCTGTCCGGATCAGGCGAATAATGTTGTGGGGACCGCGCAAGTTACAGTTTCCAACCCGAATGCAACGCGGCAACGCCCACGGTCAGATTGCGGTACTTTGCATTCTCGAAACCGGCATTCCGAACCATTCCCAAAAACGTCTCCTGATCGGGGAATTTGCGGATCGATTCGACCAGATACTGATAACTGTCGCGATCACCTGCAATCACCTGTCCCATCCGGGGAATGACATTGAATGAATAGGCGTCATAGGCTACCTGCATCATGGGGTTGGGCAATTGCGAAAATTCCAGCACCATCAGGCGGCCACCGGGTTTCAGCACGCGGTACGCCTCGGCCAGAGCATCCTGCGGCCTGGTGACATTTCGAATACCAAAGCTGATCGTGTAGACATCAAAACTGTTCGCCTCAAAAGGCAGCGCCATCGCATCGCCCACCACCCAGTCCAGACTGTCGGACATACGCGCGGCCTCGGCCCGCTTGCGCCCTTCGACCAGCATCGGTTCGGTCAGATCCAGCACGGTCGCATGGCCGCGGCCGGCCCGTTTCAGAAACCTGAACGCGATATCGCCGGTGCCGCCCGCCACATCCAGCAGCTTCTGGCCCGGACGCGGCGCCAGCCAATCCATCATCGCATCCTTCCAGATGCGGTGAATGCCGCCTGACATCACGTCATTCATGATATCGTATTTGCTGGCCACGGAAGAAAAGACACCCTGCACGCGCCCCGCCTTTTCATCCTCCTGAACGGTTTCGAACCCAAAATGGGTCGTATTTTCTGGCTTCTCGGTCATATCCGCTTCCGCTCGCATCAGTTTCACAAGCAGTTATACGCAGTTAGGCAGATAGACAAACTGTCAATCTGCCACGGGGTGATGCGCCTGAAAAACCTTGTGGGTCTTCGCATCATTGTCGCATATGCAAGGGCAGACCACAGCATAGACAAAACCAGATGCCCGAACTCCCCGAAGTCGAAACCGTCAAGGCAGGCCTCGCCCCCGTCATGGAAGGGCAGGTCATCGCACGCGCGGATATCAACCGCCCCGACCTGCGGTGGCCCTTTCCCGATCACATGGCTGATCGGCTGACCGGCAAGCGGATCACTGGTTTGCGGCGGCGGTCAAAATACATTCTGGCCGATCTGGATAGCGGTGAAACGCTGTTGATCCATCTGGGCATGTCGGGACGCATGCTGATTTCTGGGCACATGCTGGGCGATTTTCACCACGAACACCCCGCGCCGGCCAAACATGATCATGTCGTCTTTCATATGGATACCGGCACCCGGATCACCTTCAACGATGCACGCCGGTTCGGCGCAATGGACCTGATGCCAACCGCCACGCAGGACGATCATTGGCTGATCCGCGATCTGGGTCCTGAACCGCTCGGAAACGCTTTCAATGAAACATACCTGATCGCGTGCCTGCACGGGCGCAACACACCCATCAAACCCGCCCTTCTGGATCAGCGCATTGTGGCTGGCCTCGGCAATATTTATGTGTGCGAGGTGCTGTTCCGGGCCGGCATCCACCCCAAACGCAAGGCGGGACAAATCAGCGCAAAACGGGTCGCCACGCTGGTGCCCCTGATCCGCGATGTTCTGTTCGAAGCGATCGCCGCAGGCGGGTCATCCTTGCGCGACTACCGGCAAGCCGATGGTGAACTGGGCTATTTCCAACATGGATTTCAGGTCTATGACCGCGATGGTGAACCATGCATAACCCCCGGATGCGGAAAGAAAATCAGCCGAATCGTGCAATCCGGACGCTCATCTTTCTTCTGTCCGCAATGCCAAAGATAGCTTGATCCGCGTCCACGCTTTGATAAGCACTAAGGTCTGACCAGCGGCAACAAGGACAGCAGCATGGCATTTGAGAATATCATCGTGGATATCAGCGATTATGTCGCGACCATCACTCTCAACAGGCCGGATGTCAGAAATGCGCTGAACTCCGCACTACTCAAAGAACTCTGCACCGCATTGGAAGAGGCCGATGCCAGCGACAAGGTCCGCTGCATCGTCATCACCGGGTCGGAAAAGGCGTTCGCGGCCGGGGCCGACATCAGCGAAATGTCAGATAAATCCTTTGTCGAGATGTATACCAGCCGGTTCTTCGAAAACGAAACCGACCGCTTCAACAGAACCCGCAAACCAATCATCGCCGCCGTGGCAGGCTATGCCTTGGGTGGCGGCTGCGAACTGGCGATGATGTGTGATTTTATCATCGCAGCCGACAACGCCAAATTCGGGCAACCCGAAATCAATCTGGGCGTCATTGCCGGTATTGGCGGCACCCAGCGCCTGACCCGCTATGTGGGTAAATCCAAATCAATGGACATGCACCTCACGGGCCGCTTCATGGACGCCGAAGAGGCAGAGCGCAGCGGGCTGGTCAGTCGGGTCGTCCCCGGCAAGAAGCTTTTGGGCGAGGCCAAAGCCACCGCCGAAAAAATTGCCGAAAAATCCCAGATCGCGGTTATGGCCGCCAAGGACGCCGTCGGCCGCGCCTACGAGACGACGCTGGCCGAGGGGTTGAACTACGAACGTCGCCTTTTCCAGTCTCTCTTTGCGACAGAAGATCAGTCTGAAGGCATGGCCGCCTTCGTCGAAAAACGCGAGGCGCAATTCCGCGACCGTTAAGCAATTCGGGCAATTCACCCGTTTCCCGACGATTTGGCTCAGTTTTTTCATGATCTTGCCCCAATCGGGCGTCAAGCTATTTCCTAAGGATGAGCCGGGCCCCTTGGGCCCTCTTTTTATGTTGAATCGGGGTGGTGGCGGGACCCGGATGTTCGCAAACCGGAGACTAGTGTTAATGATTTCTTTGCCGTTCACCGACCTGTCCTTGACGACCGTTACCATTGCCTTGGCCGCTGCACTGCCGGTGCATGTTGCTGCAGAAGCAACAATCCAAACCCAAAAAGCGATGATCGACGCAGATGGTCGGCCTGTCCTGATTGAACAAATCCAGTTCCTGGAAGACTCCGGCGCCGCAAATCGGATCGTAGCTGGTGATCTTCTGCGCACGCTGTCGCAGGAAATCCCATCTTCGGTCTGCCACCTGCACAACGGAATTGATGTCGAAGGCAGCATCGCATTGTTGACCAGCGGAACGGCAAAGTTTGATGCCGTGGCCGATGCATTGCTGAACGGAAACGCCGACATGGGGATCGTCGGTGGCGAAGAACGGCGCAGGACTGCGGTCGAAATCGAAGCGCTGATTGCATCTTGGGAGCCCATTCGCGATGCCGCTATCGCTGTTCTCAACGATCCATCCGATGCGGCCTCTGCCATGACAGTTTATGACTCCACCGATGTCATGCTCGAAAAGACATCCCATCTGCTCAGTGAACTTGAGGGCGAATATGCCAACCCTGTTGAACTGATGCAGTCCGACGTGATGCTGCTCGAAGTGGCGGGACGTCAGGCGATGATGACCCAACGCATTTCCTACGAGGCGTGCCGCATCTGGTCAGGTGACGGCAATGACGCGCTGGTCGCTGACCTCGACAAGACAGTGCAACAGTTCGCCTTTGCCATGAACGCCATGTCGAACGGAATGCCAGAGGTCGGGATCAACCCGCCCCCCACACCCGAGATCGCGGCACATCTGGCCGTCGTCGGTGGTGATTGGGACACGATCACGGGCTATCTTGAAACAGTGAAAGCTGGTGAAGCCGACGCCGAACTACGCGCTGAGTTGTTCCAGCGGCTGAATGCTAAGATGCACAAGATGGAAGAAATCGCAGAACTTTACGCCGCGTTTTCGAAACGCGGGTACTGAGGCGGATCAAACTGGCGTTGCATTGCAGCGCCATTTGACCTAAGAGCCGCGACATACATGCGCGAGAGGCCCGCTTTGGCCAGAATCACCGGTTCTGAACCCGGTCGGGCTTATTGCGCTATTGGAATGATATTGACCCGACAGATGGGTCTAAGCAAAGGAACCGACACATGGCAAATTCGCCTCAGTCCAAAAAGCGCGCGCGCCAGAACGAAGCCCGCTTTCAAGTCAACAAAATGCGCCGCTCGCGGATCCGCACCCATCTGCGCGCCGTGGAAGAGGCGATTGCCTCTGGCGATCAGAAAGCTGCGACAGATGCGCTGCGCGCCGCACAGCCAGAACTGATGCGCGGCGTCACCAAGGGCGTCTTTCACAAAAACACCGCAGCGCGGAAGATGTCGCGCCTGTCATCGCGGGTCAAAGCGTTGGGATAATTCGGCAGAATCTGGCCGAAACGCACAAAATGAACTGATTCAAGGCGCGTCCAGACCGGGCGCGCTTTTTATTTTTCTGTTGCCCGCGTGCCGTGATTTGGCGGCATTTTAAAGAGGTCAGAGATTCTTTTTGATCAATCGCAGAGTCAAGTACGATGTTCTGTTGAAGCGGCCCCAAACCCCTTGCTAGCTTGGCGCTGCGATTCACATCGTTCCGGGGGGACATGAAGAAGATCGGCACCGAACGACAGACATCCAACACGCGTTTCGTGTGTGGAATGACGTTGTTTAGCTTGTTGAACTTCATGCAAAAATGGTGGCGGTCATCATAGCTTAGCTGTGAAACCAAACCAGTTTGTGTCTGCGCGGTTGCCGGGGTCTGCTCTCTGGCGATGGCTGCTGTTCATGTGCCTGATTCTGCCGCAAGGCACCAATTTGCGTGATCGGCTTCACGCATTTCGGTGCCAAGGCCTATGGATTTGGTGAAAGGCAACCCGCCCGAGCATGGCCCGGGCGCGCAGTTGTTTTTGCCCGGCGCTTTGTATCGTGCATGTAAAGGGCGCAGACCCTGTTTTTGGTGAAACGGCGTGTACAAGTAGAACAAAGGGACAAGATGACCAACGATATCTGGGCGAAGGTACTGAACGCATTGGAAGGTGCCTTGGGGGCAAACAACTACTCTAACTGGATAGAGCCGTTGGAATTTGCGCAACTGACTGGTGGGGTGGCGACCTTCAATGTCCCAACCAATTTCATCGGCAACTACGTGTCGCAGAATTTCGGTGACCAGATCATCTATCAGTTGAACAAGCACGGCGAAGAAGACGTGCAGCGCCTGCAGTTCAGCGTCCCGTCACAATCCCGCGCCAAAACAGCCAACAAACCCGCGATTCGCAAAGTCGCCTCATCCGACGAGGTGTCCGGCTCGCCACTTGATGCCCGCTTCACCTTTGACACCTTCGTCGTCGGCAAACCGAACGAACTGGCCCATGCTGCCGCCCGCCGCGTCGCCGAGGGGGGCCCGGTCACATTCAATCCGCTTTTCCTTTATGGCGGCGTCGGCCTGGGGAAAACCCACCTGATGCACGCCATCGCCCACGAACTCAAACAGCGTTCACCAGAACTGAACGTGCTCTATCTGTCTGCCGAACAGTTCATGTACCGCTTCATCACCGCCCTGCGCGAACGCAAGATGATGGATTTCAAACAACTGTTCCGCTCGGTCGATGTGCTGATGGTGGACGATGTGCAATTCATCGGCGGCAAGGACAGCACACAGGAAGAATTCTTTCACACGTTCAACGCCCTCGTGGATGGCCAGAAACAAATCATCATTTCCGCCGACCGCGCCCCGGGCGAAATCAAGGACCTCGAAGAGCGGATCAAATCCCGCCTGCAATGCGGTCTGGTGGTTGACCTGCATCCCACCGACTATGAACTGCGCCTTGGCGTTCTGCAGTCCAAGGTCGAAGTATATGCCGCACAATATCCCGATCTGGTGATCGCGCCTGGTGTGCTGGAATTCCTCGCCCATCGCATTTCCACCAATGTCCGCGTGCTCGAAGGTGCGCTGACACGTCTGTTCGCATTCGCGTCCCTTGTGGGCCGCGAAATTACGCTGGAGCTAACCCAGGATTGCCTGTCTGATGTCCTCAAGGCGTCCGACCGCAAGGTCACGGTCGAGGAAATCCAGCGTAAGGTATCCGAACACTACAATATCCGTCTGTCCGACATGATCGGCCCCAAGCGCGTACGCAACTATGCGCGACCCCGGCAGATGGCGATGTATCTGGCCAAGCATATGACCAGCCGGTCCTTGCCGGAAATCGGGCGTCGCTTCGGCGGCCGTGACCACACCACCGTCATGCATGGCGTCCGCCGGATTGAAGAGTTGAAGGCGACCGATAGTCAGATTGCCGATGATCTGGAACTGCTGCGGCGCGCATTGGAAGAATAGCGAGCCGCCTCAAAAAGTAGCAATCCTGCCGACCAAACCAACGAGATCGGCGAATTTCGGCAAGGTTGGTGAAACGCCCCCGGTTTCCACTGGACCTCGATCCCAGCTCATGAACAGCTTTCATCCGGGAGGGCCAAAAACCGGAGCGGCAAGTGGCCATGCCAGGACGAATAGCGATACGGCGCCTGTGGGGCGGGTCGGCAACACGGCAATCCGCCGTCGAACGCCCCTTGCAAGAGGGGACAGTCTCAACGGCTTTCAGCCATCTGTCCTATAAACTTTATTTGCCGCGGCGTCTGGCCCCCAAACCGGCGATCATTGTCATGCTGCATGGCTGCACGCAAACGGCACAGGATTTTGCCACGGGAACAGACATGAACCGGCTGGCCGACCGTCACGGTTTCATCGTCATTTATCCACAGCAAAATCTATCCGCGAACATGAACCGATGCTGGAACTGGTTTGACAGGCGCAATCAGGACCAATCCGGCGAACCGGCCGCGATCATGCGCATGATTGATGGCGTCGCAGAAGCACATGATATAGCGCCGGACACCGTTTTTGTTGCCGGGCTGTCGGCGGGTGGAGCACTGGCGGCGATTATGGGACGGGCCTATCCAGACCGGATTGACCGCATCGGCATCCATGCGGGCGTGCCCGCAGGCGCAGCCCAGACGGTGCAGGGCGCGTTCAGGGCGATGGAAAATGGCGACGAAGGTGAAATCGGGCCGGGTCCCACGCCTGCGATTATCTTTCAGGGTGACGCGGACAGCACTGTGGCGCCAGCCAATGGCGACAGGATCGCCTTTGCCCCCGGCGCGCCTGTCAGACGCCGCAGGTTGCTGTCGGGATGGCGGTGGTGCCACCGTTACCTGATTGCGCCGGTCGACGAACACGCCCAAGCCGAATACTGGCTTGTAAGGGGATTAGGGCATGCCTGGTCAGGGGGTCGTTCCCTTGGCAGCTATACCGATCCGCGCGGCCCCAGCGCGTCCCGCGAAATGGTACGGTTCTTTCTGGGGTACAGCCGCATGGCATATCCCTGGATCGTCATCCGGCTTTTCCTGACCCGTCCATTCCGCTGAGTGAGTCTCAAAGGCACCGCCTGACATCCTTTGCGGACGCACAGGGCTTGACCCTGTGGCAACAGTAACGGACAGTCGAAAAAACCGCTTGAGCCACCGGAGAATTGCAGTACATTTTGCGTCCCGGCGGCCCCGGCCACCAAGATATGCGGAGCATGGGACATGAAATTCAGCATTGAACGCGGGGTCTTGCTAAAGGCAGTCGCGCAGGCACAATCCGTTGTCGAACGCCGCAACACCATCCCGATCCTGGCCAATGTGCTGATCGAAGCCGAAGGGGATGATGTCCATTTCCGTGCCACCGATCTGGACATCGAAGTGGTCGACAAGGCACCCGCCAAGGTCGAACGCGCCGGTGCCACAACCGTCGCAGCCGTCACCTTGAACGAGATCGTGCGCAAGCTTCCCGACGGGGCGCTTGTAACCCTGACCGAAGACAGCGCATCTGGTCGGCTGACGATCGAAGCAGGCCGTTCAAACTTCTCGCTGGCGACGCTCCCGAAAGAGGATTTTCCGGTCATGGCGTCCTCAGAATACGCCGCCAATTTCTCGGCCCCCGCGCCGACCCTGCGCCGCCTGTTCGATAAATCAAAATTCGCCATCTCGACCGAGGAAACCCGGTACTATCTTAACGGCGTCTACTTGCATGTGGCCGACAGCGACGGTGGCAAGGTCCTACGCTGTGTGGCGACAGACGGGCACCGGCTGGCCCGGATCGACGCCGATCTGCCCCAAGGGGCCGCAGATATGGCTGGCGTGATTGTCCCCCGCAAAACGGTGGGCGAGCTGCGCAAACTGCTCGACGATGACGACATGCAAATCGCCGTATCGGTGTCTGAAACGAAAGTCCGCTTTGCGACACCCGATATCACCCTGACTTCCAAGGTGATCGACGGCACATTCCCCGACTACACCCGCGTGATCCCACAGGGAAACACCCGCAAGCTCGAGGTGGACGCCAGCGAATTCGCCAAAGCCGTGGACCGGGTGGCAACAGTATCTTCCGAACGGTCGCGCGCCGTAAAACTGGCACTGGATGAGGACCGGCTGATCCTGTCCGTCAACGCGCCGGATAGCGGTGCTGCCGAGGAAGAACTGGCAGTGGCGTATAGCGACGAACGGCTGGAAATCGGCTTTAACGCCAAATACCTGCTTGAGATCGCAAGCCAGGTAGATCGTGAAAACGCGGTATTCATGTTCAACTCTTCCGGCGACCCGACGCTGATGCGCGAAGGCAATGACACCAGCGCCGTCTATGTCGTCATGCCGATGCGCGTGTGACGGGGCGCAAAATTTTTCTCGAAAAATTTTGGAACAAGGATTTTCTGGAAAATCCTTTCACCGCCTCGTGACCGGTCTCGCCCTGTCGCAACTGACGCTCTCGCATTTCCGGTCGCATAAGCGGGCAGTGCTGGAACTCGACCCGCGTCCGATGGCGATCTACGGCCCCAATGGCGCTGGCAAAACCAACCTCCTTGAAGCGATTTCGCTCCTGTCACCCGGTCGTGGCTTACGCCGCGCCGCCGCCGATGACCTGACGCGCAAGCCCGAGGCGCTGGGCTGGAAGGTCACCGCCCAGCTTCAATCCTTGCATCAAACCCACGAGCTCGAGACATGGGCCGAGGCCGGCAGCCCGCGCCAGCTCCGCATTGATGGCAAGGCCGCGCCACAGGTGGCGCTCGGGCGCATCGCCCGCATCCTGTGGCTGGTGCCGTCGATGGACCGGCTCTGGATCGAAGGGGCGGACGGGCGCAGGCGGTTCCTCGACCGCGCCACGCTCAGCTTTGAACCGACCCATGCCGAGGCTGTTCTGACCTATGAAAAAGCCATGCGCGAACGCAATCGCCTGCTCAAGGATATAGTGCGCGATCCGCATTGGTACACCGCGTTAGAGGCGCAGATGGCAGAGGCAGGTGCCACCATCCACCGCAATCGCAGCGACGCCATCCTGCTTCTGACTCAGGCCCAAAGCGAGGCGCAAACCGCTTTCCCCACCGGACTGCTCGACCTAATCCACCCCGACCCCGCCTGCGACGCACCCGACAACGCGGACGCCCTGACAACAGCCTTTGCGGAAAATCGCGCACGTGACATGGCCGCAGGGCGCACGCTGATCGGGCCACACCGGGCCGACCTGCACACCGTGTTCGCTGACAAGGGCGTGGCCGCCAAAGACTGCTCCACCGGCGAACAAAAGGCGCTGCTGATCAGCCTGATGCTTGCCAACGGGCGCGCATTGGCCCGCGATTTCGGGGCACCGCCGATCCTGTTGCTGGACGAGGTTGCCGCCCATCTTGACGCGACCCGGCGTGCCGCCCTTTATGACGAAATCTGCAGCCTCGGCGCGCAGGCCTTCATGACCGGCACGGGGCCAGAATTGTTCGATGAACTCGGCGACCGCGCGCAATATGCAGAAGTCACCGACACGAACGGCGCATCAACCGTCACACGAAAGGACAGCCCATGACCCCGCAGCGCGTCACCCTGATCACTCTAGGAGTGACCGATCTGGACCGGTCCAAGGCGTTCTACGGCGCCTTGGGCTGGACACCAACGCGCGAAATGCCGGGTGAGGTTGTCTTTTACCAGATCAACGGCATGGCTCTTGGCCTTTTCGGCCTTGGACCACTGGCCGAGGATCAGGGCCGCCCTGACGCGAAACTGGGCACCGGCGCTATGACACTGGCTCAGAACTTCAACACCGAAGACGAGGTGGACGCAGCCTATACAGACGCTATCGCAGCCGGGGCCACTCCACTCAAAGCACCGGAAAAGGTCTTCTGGGGCGGCTATTCCGGCTACTATGCCGATCCGGATGGCCATGTCTGGGAAGTCGCCCATAACCCGTTCTGGCCATTGAACGAAGATGGCAGCCTGACATTGCCGCCCGAATGACCATCACGACCCATCAGTGGTTTTAGGCGGCGCAAGCCACGGCTCCAGATAAGGGGCCAATCGTTCATGGGACTGGTTGGTGTTGTGCAGGGCACAGAATTTCAGCGCCATCGCCTGAACGACGAAAGCGTGCACACCTTCGGCCAATAACATCGCATCGACATCTGTGCGTACGACCGTCCCCTGCAACGCCCTGATCCATGCTGTAAACAGCTCAACCTGATGTAAAAAGTTCAGTGATATCAGCTCGGTCGTTTCAATCGCGGCGGCCCCGGAAAACCGTAGAACGACATCAAACACCACCCGATCTTGGGCCATATACTCCATCAGCGGCGCCAGCCGGGTGGCAAAATCGCCGATCGTGGGCGGGGGTGGGCCAGCCGCAATGTCGGCCAGGATACGCTCCAGCTCTTGCCCGATCAGCAGGGCCATCAGGCGATCCTTGTCGTCGAAATGGGAAAAAAAGGTACCCTTCGCAACACGCGCACGCGCCACGACGTCCTCGACCCGCAACCCCGCATATCCACGGTCTGCGATAATCTCTGTCGCAGCATCAATCAGCTTTTGCCGCGTCTCAAGGCGGCGTTTCTGGGGGGCACGTGTTTCCATGAGCAGCAATTTCGCAGCTTTTTTGACCACGGTCAAATTTAGTAATTGACCGCGGTCATTTTTAGGTACTACAAAATTGACCATGGTCAATTTAAGGGAATCGATATGACACAGAAACGCATCCTCATCCTCAACGGACACCCCGGTGAAACCTCGCTCTCGCGGCAATTCGCGGATCACTATGCGCAGGCGGCCGAACAGGCCGGAGCCGAAATCCGCATCCATCACCTGCCAGACATGCAATTCGACGTGGATTTCGGGCAGGGAAACTACTCCAAATTCAAACCGCTGGAACTCCCGCTTGAGATGTTCATGGAAGATCTTGATTGGGCAAACCACTTTGTGCTGACCACGCCGATGTGGTGGGGTGGACTGCCGGCAAAACTGAAAGGGCTCTTCGACCGGGCCTTCGTGCCGGGCCGGGCCTTCAACACAAGGGTCAAGACCCGCATGGGCATGCCCACCCCAATGCTGACGGGGAAAACAGCGCGGGTGATCCTGACATCCGATACACCGCTCTGGTTCGAACGACTGATCTACAAGCGCGCCATCCTGCATCAGCTCAACAAACAAATCCTCGGCTTCGTCGGCATCAGACCAACGCGCTACACCTATTTTTCAGGTGCTAGCGACGCCACTCACGACATGGTGCAGAAATGGACACAACAGGTGACTTCCATCGGCGCAATGGCCGCCTGACAGAAGAACTGCTAAGGCGGGCACATGACCAAAGCTGTTTCCACCAAAATGCGTCAAACCATTCTGGCGCGCCTTGATCAAATCGCGGCGGAGGAAGGGATCACCATCCTCCTCGCCATCGAATCCGGTTCACGGGCCTGGGGATTTCATTCGCCAGACAGCGACTATGACGTGCGCTTCATCTATGCCCGCCCCGTGGATTGGTTCCTCACCTTTGGAAAGAAACGGGATGTCGTTGAACGGCTGATTGACGACCTGCTCGACATCTCCGGCTGGCAGTTGGACAAGGCGCTTGGCCTCGCGCTGAAAGGCAACGCCGTGCTGGGCGAATGGCTGCAGTCGCCGATCATCTATCAATCCGTTCCGGACGCCCATGCGCGGATCATCGATTTCTGCAAACAGGCCATGCAGCCGCGCCCGATGATGTGGCATTATCTGTCGCTGGCCGAACAGCACGAAAAACGCACCCATCTCGTAGACGGGCGTGTGCGGCTCAAACGGCTGTTCTATGCGCTGCGACCCGCGCTTGCCTTGCGCTGGATGCACCTGAACGACCACCAGATGCCACCGATGGACATGACCCGCCTCTGCGACGGGGCAGACCTTAGCGCGGCAGAGGCAACAGCAATCCAATCGCTGATCACGCTCAAGATCGCGCGGGCCGAAAAAGCGGTCGGAGAAGCTCCTGATCCAATCATTTTCCAGATCATCAATACCGCTCTCAAACAGACCCGCGAAGCCCTTGCAGACAGCCCCGACAAGCAATCGTTTGCCACACTGGAAACGCAGGCAAATCAGCTGCATATCGACCTGACCAAGTCATTGACCTGAAACCACAAAATATTGTGCCAATTGCGTGACAATACCGTCCAAAACGCATATATTTTGCGGGTAAAGACATGGGACAAGTGACATGGCCGACGAGAATAATAATCCAGAAGAATACGGCGCCGATTCCATCAAAGTTCTCAAAGGGTTAGAGGCGGTTCGCAAGCGCCCCGGCATGTATATCGGGGACACCGATGATGGCTCGGGCCTGCACCACATGGTGTACGAGGTCGTGGATAACGGAATTGATGAGGCTTTGGCCGGCCACGCGGACCATGTTTACGTCAAAATCAACACCGACGGGTCCGTCACCGTGGGCGATAACGGGCGCGGTATCCCGGTCGGCATCCACGAAGAAGAGGGCGTGTCGGCGGCAGAGGTCATCATGACCCAACTCCACGCTGGCGGCAAATTCGACAGTAACTCCTACAAGGTCTCCGGCGGTCTGCACGGTGTGGGTGTGTCCGTGGTCAACGCCCTGTCGGATTTCCTCGAACTGCGCATCTGGCGCGACGGCAAGGAACATTACGCCCGGTTCGAAGGCGGGTTCACAGCCGAACACCTGCGCGTAGAAGGCCCCGCCAATGGGCGCAAAGGAACCGAGGTTACATTCCTCGCCTCCACCGACACGTTCAGCAACCGCGACTATGACTTCCACATACTGGAAAAGCGGCTGCGCGAACTGGCTTTCCTGAACTCCGGCGTGCGCATCATCCTCGAAGACCTGCGGCCTGCCGAACCGCTCAAGACCGAACTGTTCTACGAAGGCGGCGTCAAGGAATTCGTCAAATATCTCGACCGGTCCAAGACCCCTCTGATGGACGCCCCGATCTATGTGGCTGGCGAACGCGACGATATCGGGGTTGAGGTCGCGATGTGGTGGAATGACAGCTACAATGAAATGGTGCTGCCCTTCACCAACAACATCCCCCAGCGGGATGGCGGCACGCATATGGCGGGCTTCCGCGGTGCGCTGACGCGTGCCATCGCCAAATATGCAACCGAAACCGGAATCACCAAAAAGGAAAAGGTGTCGCTGACAGGCGATGACGCCCGCGAGGGTCTGACATGCGTGCTGTCGGTCAAGGTCCCCGATCCCAAATTCTCCAGCCAGACCAAGGACAAGCTCGTCAGCTCAGAAGTACGGCCCGCCGTCGAAAGCCTGATGAACGAAAAACTAAGCGAGTGGTTCGAGGAAAACCCAGCCGAGGCGCGGGCGATCATCACCAAGATCGTCGAAGCCGCCGCCGCCCGGGAGGCCGCGCGCAAGGCCCGCGAAATCCGACGTAAATCCGCGATGGACGTCAACTTCAACGCCTCGAAACTGAAAGACTGCTCCGAAAAAGACCCCTCCAAGACCGAGGTTTTCCTTGTCGAGGGCGACAGCGCCGGCGGCTCTGCCCAAACAGGCCGCGACCGGCAAACCCAGGCCATCCTGCCGCTCAAAGGGAAAATCCTGAACGTTGAACGCGCGCGTTTCGACCGGATGCTGTCGAGCCAGGAAATCGGCAACCTCGTCATGGCACTCGGTACCGGTATTGGGCGCGACGAATTCAACATCGACAAGCTGCGTTATCACAAGGTCATCATCATGACCGACGCCGATGTCGACGGGGCCCATATCCGGACCCTGCTGCTCACGTTCTTCTTCCGGCAGATGCCTGAACTGATCGAAGGCGGCTATCTCTACATCGCGCAACCCCCGCTTTACAAAGTCGCACGCGGCAAGTCCGAGGTCTACCTCAAGGATCAGGCAGCCATGGACGAATACCTGATCGAACAAGGTATCGAAGGCGCGCTCTTGCGCCAGGGCAATGGTGAGGAAATCACCGGCGCTGACCTGCGCCGCGTGGTGGACGAGGCACGGCAGCTCAAGCGAGTGTTGGAGGCTTTCCCAACCCACTACCCCCGGCACATCCTCGAACAGGCGGCCATCGCCGGGGCGTTCGTGCCCGGCGTCGTGGAAAGCGACCTGCAAGGGACCGCAGACCGAGTGGCCGAACGGCTCAACCTGATCGCGCTCGAATGGGAACGCGGCTGGCAGGGCCGGATCACGCAGGACAAGGGCATGCGGCTGGCACGGATGCTGCGCGGCGTGGAAGAGGTGCGCACGCTCGACGGCCCAATGCTGCGATCGGGCGAGGCACGGCGCACGGGCACCTTCACGCAAAGCCTGCAGGACGTCTATAACCTGCCCGCAACACTGGTCCGCAAGGACCGCAGCCAGGTCATCCATGGGCCGCTCGACTTGTTCCAGGCCATCCTGGAAGAGGGCGAAAAGGGGCTGTCCCTGCAACGCTACAAGGGTCTGGGCGAAATGAACCCCGACCAGCTATGGGAAACCACGCTGGACCCCGATGCGCGCACGCTCTTGCAGGTCAAGGTCGAGGATCTGGCCGAAGCCGATGACCTGTTCACCAAACTGATGGGCGATGTGGTCGAACCCCGGCGGGAATTCATCCAGACCAATGCGCTCAACGTCGAAAATCTGGATTTCTGATCAACGCCGCAGCCACCTGAACACCAGCGGCGCCATGCCAATCACCATGGTGATCCGGATCACATGCATGACCGACACATAGGCGACATCCTGATCCATCGCGAGCGTCAGCAGCGACATTTCCGTCAGACCACCGGGGGAGTAAGCCAGAAACGCCTGCGCCAATGGCAGGCCACTGATCCATACCAATACTTCGGCAAAGGCGAGAGTGATCACAAGCATCCCCACCGATGCGACCGCAGCGAGGCTTAGGTCACGCCGTACCTCTGCAAGGGTCGCCCCCGCAAACCGTGTGCCGATGATCGTACCCATCGTGACCTGGGCGGCAATGACGAACAGGCTCGGCGGTGGCACGGTAACCCAGCCCGCCACATGGGCCACACCGCTCAGGATCATCGGACCAAAGACCGGGGCGGCAGGCAAATGGGCCATGCGGCCCAGCCACGTACCTGCAACCGCGCAGGCGGCAAGGATCACATAATCGCTGACACTCAGCGCCGTCAGGTCCACCCAGTTCGACGCAGCCGTACTGCCGCCGGACACACCCAGAACCAACCCAAAGAACAACGCCACAAACACGATCACAACCAGGATGCGCGCGGCATGGGCCAGCGCGATCCGGCGCTCATCACCACCGGCCTCACCACCCACGATCAGCATTTCATTCAGCCCGCCCGGCATGGCCGCAAAATAGGCGGTCACCGGGTCATAATCACCCACGCGGCGATAGATAAAATAAGAAAACGCCGCCGCGCAGGCCAGAAAGACAGGCAGTAAAATCAGCGTCAAAAGCCATGATCCCAACTGACCCAACAGTTCTGCCGTGATGGCAGAGCCCAGCATCACCCCAATCACCGGAATCACAAAGGGGCGCAGCCGGGCCGGGGCCACAACCGGCGCCTTCATCATCGCTGCAACCGTGTTCCCAATCATCGGGCCCAGCATCCATGGCAGCGGCAAGCCCGCAAAATAGGCTGCAATTCCGCAGATCAACCCAAGGATCAGCGCGAAAATCTGCGGTTTGGCCTCAACCATAAAGCGCCCCGTCAAAGCAGCGTAGGCCGGTGCGCATCAAATGCCGTCGCTTCGCACTGCCAATGTCTGAAATGCCCGTCATCCGCCAACCTCTTCGCCGCCTCCGGGCCAATCATGTCAGCCGCCGCATCTGGACTAGCCATGTGATGCAGCACCTCCGACACCATGTCCAGCAGCGCTGGATCACAGGGCGCGCCATAGCTGTCACAGATCAGCCGTAACCTGCGATGGTCCACCGCCGCATCCGCACGGGACCAATGGACCATATCAGGCGCCGCAAATGAAAGCGGCACCATCCAATAAGCGAGATATGCCAGATCGCGCAGCCGCGGCCCGGGACCCGCAAGATCAAAGTCAATCACACCCACTGGCAGCCCGCCCCGCCAGATCAGGTTGTAGGGCGCAAAATCATTATGGCAGATCACTTGGCGCTGGTCGGGATCGGGATAGCAAAACGCCCATGACCGACTTCCGCCGCCAAAACCCTCGGTCGCATCATGCATCCGGCGCAACATAGTCGCCGCAGCAATCAAGGCACCATCACCTGACCACATATCATCCGGAAAAGTCGTAGCTCCCGGAATATAAGACAGCACCTCGCGACCTTGATCATCCAGCCCGAGGTATTTCGGCGCTTGGGTGAAGCCGCTACGATCCAAATGACTCATCAGGTCGTGAACCGCAGATGCATGCGGGCCAACAGGACGACGAACGGTATCACCTATCCGGACAACGCCACTAGTTACGTTGCCTCCAGTAAGCGGACTTGGATCTTCTCGTGGGAACATGCGAACCTCTATGGCGATGGTACGTGGGACGGTCAATTGCAGCCCCAAATCTGGAATGCTACGCCAGTCGGAAGATGCAGGAGCATGCAAGATGGATAACTTCGGACCGGCTACATTTGGCGAACTGAACGCCGATGATTACGACGAACTCCATGATCCGGGAACGACAGACGAAACCGTCGCTTTAATCTCCAGTATGGTTGGCACGGGCCGGATGCTGGAATTGGCCATCGGAACCGGCCGGGTCGCGCTGCCGCTTGCAAAGCGCGGGTGCGACATCTCCGGCATCGACGGGTCACCCGACATGGTCGCCAAACTACGCGCCAAACCAGGAGGCGACAAAATACCGGTTAAGATCGGTGACTTTGCCGATGTCGATATCTCCGGGACGTTCGATCATGTCTTTCTGGTCTTCAACACGTTGTTCAATCTGCAAACCCAAGACGATCAGGTCCGCTGTTTTGCCAACACAGCCAAACGGCTGAACCCCGGTGGCACCTTTCTGATCGAAGCATTTGTGCCGGATTTCACCGGTTTCACAGACAACCAACGCGTGAAAACCAAACGGGTGGATGCGCAATCTGTCTGGCTCGAGGCCGTGCAGCATGATCCGGTCAACCAAATCTTTGACTTTCAACGCATCCGGATCACTGAAGCCGGTACCAAACTCATGCCGTTACCGCTGCGATACGCGTACCCGGCAGAGATTGATCTGATGGCGCGCTTGGCCGGTTTGCGCCTGAAGCATCGGTGGGGCAACTGGGACAGATCAGCATTCACCGCCGACAGCACTTTCCATATCTCCGTTTATGAGAAACCTGTCTGATCACGCAGGTCGGATAGTATCTTGATCAATCGTTAACAGACACCTGCGCACGCACCCTTAACCCACCCCCACCGCGCGTTGGAGTCCGACGTTTTGCCGACGCAAGTCCGACGCGATGCCGACAGGGCGATTTGGCCTGCAACACCAGCGTTAACGCATGATTCGGATGGCATTGACCGTTGCGCGCCCGAATTCCACCGCGCGCCAGCTTAACCTTACAAACCGCCGATGTGATGCGTACCGCGTTTCCTGGCCAAAGCGATCTGTTTCTGCCTTTCGCGAAACCGGGCCTTGTCGTCCCCCGAGGTCTCATCCACGCATTGATGACACGCTACGCCTTCCTCATAAGCCGGATGTTCCTCGTCCTCCGGTCGCAAGGGCCGCCGACAGGCATGACACAGGATATGCGGCCCTTCCTCTAACCCATGCCCGACACTGACCCGCGCATCAAAGACAAAGCATTCGCCGTCCCATTTGCTCTCGGCTTCCGGCACCTCTTCGAGGTATTTCAGGATGCCACCTTTGAGGTGATACACATCCTCAACCCCTTGACCCATCAGGTAATTCGTTGATTTTTCGCATCGAATCCCACCAGTGCAGAACATCGCAATGCGCTTGTTATGGAACCGGTACTTGTTTTCTTCCCACCAAGCGGGGAATTCCCCAAAGCTCTTGGTCTGCGGGTCAATCGCCCCGTCAAAGGTGCCAATCGCCACCTCGTAACCGTTGCGCGTGTCGATCACAGCTACATCCGGCGCGCTGATCAGTTCGTTCCAGTCGGCAGGGTCGATATAGTTTCCCACTCGCGCCACCGGGTCCACGTCCGGCTGGCCCATCGTCACGATTTCCTTTTTCAGCCGGACCTTCATGCGGTGAAACGGCGGGGTCGTCGCCGTACTTTCCTTCCACTCCAGATCGGCACAACCGGGCAAGGTGCGGATATGGGCGATCACCGCATCGACCCCGGCGCGATCACCTGCAATCGTTCCGTTGATGCCCTCCTGCGCCAACAGCAGAGTCCCGTGAATTCCCTTTGATTTACAAAGGTCTAAAAGCGGGCCACGCAAGGCGGCGGGATCGTCAAATCGGGTGAAGTGATAGAGGGCGGCAACTGTAAACATGGGCTTCAAATACGCCTCCGCGCTCAAAGGGGCAAGTCGCGGGATGCCGCAATCGCCAGCCCGTCAGCCACCGCCGTAAATGCCTCTGTCCGCTCCAGCTCCGCCTGTGGAAACATCGCAACCATTGCCCCTTCCACCACCTGCATCAGGCTGGAGCCGCCGACGAAGACGATTTTGCTAATCCGCCCGGGATCTACACCCGCCATAGTCAGCGTCTCTGCTGCGCAGGCGCTTATAGCGGCTGCGTGCTCGGCCAGCACGGCATCCAGTGCATCCTGTGTCAGACGCGCCCAAAGCTCTGGCTCCACGACACGCAGATCAATCCCGGCATCCGTCACATGCGGCTTGTTGATCTGAATCTTCCCGGCCTCGACAGCAAAGGCAATGTCATGGCCCAGTTCCATTTCAAGAACGGATTTCAACCGATGAAACAGCACCGGTTCGATCCCAAGCTTGGCAAAATCAGCGACCATGCGCCGGTTCTCCGCTGTATAAAGAAATGGGATTTTCTGCCATGTCGCCAGATCGTTAAAGATCGCGTTGGGCGCCACATGCCGCCCGTTGCCAAGTGTATTCCGGACCTCTGCCCCGCGTCCCAGCAGCGGCATGACATGGGCGATGCTGATGGCTCGATCGAAATCCGTGCCGCCCACCCGCACACCGTGGCTGGCAATGATCCGAGTCGCCGCACCTTCGCGCCGGAACACAGAGAAATCTGATGTACCGCCCCCGATATCGACAATCAGACCCAACTGATCGCGGCGCAGTGGCCCGCTGGCCAGCGCGGCTGCCTCGGGTTCGAACATGAAATCGACGGCGTCGAAACCGGCAACCATGTAAGCCTCGCGCAGATCAACCTCGGCCTGGGCATTGCGTGCATCATCGGACGAATGGAACCGCACAGGCCGGCCAGAGATTGCCCAGTTATAGGTTTCTCCAGTCTCGGCCTCTGCCCGTTCGCGTATCATCTGCAGGAAACGCGCGACAACCTCGATCAGGGTCAGCCTTTCATAGGCAATCTGCCGTTTTTCCCGCATCAGCGGCGTACCCAGTACGGATTTAAGCGCGCGCATGAACCGCCCCTCGCGCCCGTCGATCAATGCCGCATTGGCCACCGATCCATAGGTCGTGACCTTGCGGTCATAATCAAAGAAAACCGATGTCGGCAGAACCGTTCGCCCCGGTTCGACCGAAATCAAATGCGGACGCCCCGCGACCATCACCCCCGCTGCTGTGTTGGAGGTCCCAAAGTCGATACCCAATGTCGCCATTATTGCCTCCTGTCCGAATGGTGAAAGGCGCGCGTTCTAGGCAGGCCAGCGCCAAGATGCAACCCCGTCCCGGACTTGATCCGGGACCTCCAACAGGTCAGCGTGGACGCAGGAGGCACATATGACGAAAATCATCTGGATGACCGACCCGCATTTCCAGAACGAAGGGATGGTCGGCGACCTTAACCCGCGCACGCGGCTAAAAGCGGCCATCGACCACATGAATACGCATCACGCCAATGCGGATTTCATGGTTCTGACCGGCGATCTTGTCGGCGACGATAACGAAGGCGACTACACGCTGCTCGCCACCTATCTCGCCCAGTCGAAAATCCCTGTCTATCCGCTGGTAGGCAATAACGACGACCGCGCCGGGTTCCGGGCGCATCTGTCACTGCCGGACGGGACCATGGATGACTTCATCCAATACAGTATCGACACATCCGAAGCCAAGTTCCTCTGCCTCGACACCCATAGGGTCGGCTCTCACGCTGGTCAATTCTGCGCGGCCCGGCAGGCGTGGCTGACTGACAAGCTCAGCACTGACAAACTCACCTATATCTTCATGCACCACCCACCGATGGACCTAAATCTGCCACCCCAAGACACCATCAAACTGCAAGAGGGCGATGCCTTCCTCAACCTAATCCACGGCAATGTCCAACACCTGTTCATCGGACATGTCCACCGGCCAACCTGCGGTACGATCCGGGGTATCCCCTTTGCCACGCTCGGCGCGTTGTCATTCCAGGCCCCGGCACCAAGACCGGTATGGGATTGGGACAGTTTCGTGCCCGCTCATGAGGCCCCGCATTACGGCGTCCTTTACGTCGAAAACGGCAACACAACTCTGCAATATACCCAATTCTGCGCCTACGACGTTGGCATCGAAAGCTAGCGCTTTTCATCCGACAGTTGCGCGGCTACGAAGCCGACATGCAACGCGTCATGATCTGTGGTGGGCCGGGGTCCGGCAAAAGCACGCTTGCCCGGATCATGGGCGAACGGACGGGTTTGCCTGTCTACCATATGGATCATATTCACTGGACACCCGGTTGGGTGGAGCGGGACAAGGCCGAAAAAACACCGCTGGTTCTGGATATCATTGCGCGGGACAGCTGGGTGTTCGAGGGTGGTCATTCCAAGACCTACGATGCGCGTGCTGCCCGATCTGATGTGTTCATTTGGTTGGACTTGCCGGTATCGCTCCGCTTTGCGCGGGTTTTTTGGCGGACGTTGCGCGATCTTGGCAAGGTGCGGCCGGACATGGCCGAGGGTTGCCCCGAAACATTCGGACATCAGACGCTGGAGTTCTGGTGGTGGATCTGGACAACCCGCAACACAAACCGCAACCGCTTGAACCGCCTGGTCGCCGACCATCCCCACCTTATCGTCCACCATTTGCAAACCCGCTCGCAGGTTGCCGCGTTCATTGCTAACCTGCCGGCGAAACAGGAGACTTCCGCATGACACACGCCCTGATCGTCATCGACGTGCAAAACGATTTCTGCCCCGGTGGCGCGCTGGCGGTTGCGGGGGGTGATGAGATTGTCCCCGGCATCAACGCTGCCATGAATGATTTCGCTGCCGTAATCCTGACGCAGGACTGGCATCCGGCAGGGCATTCTTCTTTCGCATCAACCCACAACGCCGCGCCGATGAGCGTGACTGAAATGCCCTATGGCCCACAGGTCCTGTGGCCTGATCACTGCATTCAGGGATCAACAGGCGCGCAGTTTCACCCCAATTTGCATGTAGACCGGACCGATTTGATTATCCGCAAAGGGTACAATCCAGCGATTGACAGCTATTCGGCCTTTTTCGAGAACGACAAGACGACGCCGACAGGGTTGGAGGGGTACTTGCGCACCCGTGGTATCGACACGCTGACGCTTGTTGGCCTCGCCACTGATTTCTGCGTGAGTTATTCGGCAGTGGATGCTGCACGGCTGGGGTTCAAGGTGACGGTACAGACCGATCTGTGCCGGGCCATTGATTTTGACGGCTCGCTGGCCGCTGCCAAAGCGGGAATGAAGGAAGCGGGCGTGACACTGGCCTAGCGCCCGCGCCCTGCGAACCAAACGGATGATACCCCCGCGACCATGATGACGGTCAGCCCGGCAAGGCTGAGCGGATCGGGCCATTGTTCGAAAACGACCAGTCCGATGATCATCGCCGCCAGCAATTGGCTATAGATCAGCGGCGCGATGACACCGGCGGGTGTTGTCCGGTTCACAAGCACCAACAGCATATTGCCGGCTGCCGATCCCAGTGCAGAGATCGTGATCAGGCCGATAAACGGCAGGGAAAGATCAGGGAGCGATTGAAAGGCGAATGGCATCAGCATGATGGCCCCGATCACTAGTTGCGACAGCAACAGAAAGCGCGGTCGAAAATCACCGGCTAGCCAGCGCGTGGCCACAAGGTAGGTCCCGTGAAAACAGCCTGCCAGAATCGCAAAGCCCATGCCGACGGTCATCCCGAAACCGGGCCGGACCACCACAAGAACCCCAAGAAAGCTGACCATCAACAGCAATGTACGCGGCACGCTGATCTTTTCCCGCAGCAGAATGGCGGACAGGAAATAGGACACGATTGGTCCGACAAAGAATCCACCAAAGACATTGGCCATCGGTTCGGTTTTCAGCGCGGTCAGGATGCACACGATTCCGCCCACGATCAGCCCCGCACGCAGAGCCAGCCGCCAGTCGAGGATGAGCCGTAGTTCTTGCCGTTGCAGCCCGCAAAACGGTGCCAGCAGAACCGCCGCAAGGGCAAAGCGGGTCCATGCCACGAAAGTCTGTGGAAAACCGGAGCCGGTCAGCACGGTGGCCGCCGCGTCGCCGCCCACGATCAGGAACATCGCCAGCACGACCATGCCGATCACACGGCCGGAATAGCTGCCGGTCATTGCCGTGATGAAGGCGCTATAGCCCTTCCCCCCGCATCCGCTCGGACCGTCGCCGCAGCGCTTCAAGCGTGAACAGCATCGCAGCCGACAGGACGACAAGCAGGGTGGCAACCGCCAGTATCGTCGGGTTGATCTGTTCGCGCAGGCCAGAAAACATTTGGCGCGGGATGGTCCGCTGCTCTGGTCCAGCGAGGAACAGGACTAGCACGACCTCATCAAACGACGTCACGAAGGCGAACAGCCCGCCGGATATCACACCGGGCCGGATCAGGGGGATGACAACGTCCCAGAAGACCTTGACCGGCGATGCCCCAAGACTGAGCCCCGCAATGAAAAGCGACCGGTCAAACCCGCTAAGTGTGGCTGTGACAGTGATGATGACGAACGGCACGCCCAGCGCCGCATGTGCGATGATCAGGCCGGTATAGGTTCCGACCAGATTGAACTGCGTGTAGAAAAAGAACATGCCCGCCGCGATGATGATCAATGGCACGATCATCGGGGATAGCAGCAGTGCAGTGATCAGCCGCTTGTAAGGCATCCAGGGCGAGGCCAGCCCGACCGCTGCAACAGTCCCCAGCAGCGTTGCCAGAATGGCCGCGGCGAAGCCCACGATAAAGCTGTTCTTGATGGCGAGCGTCCATTTCTCATCATCGAAGATTTCCTTGTACCAGCGCAGCGAATAGGCGTCGGGGTCAAGTGCCAGCATGCCTTCGGTGAAGGTGAAAAAGGGTTCCGCATTGAAAGATAGCGGGATGATCACAAGGATCGGTAGCATCAGGAAGATCAGCACAAGCGCTGCAAACCCGCGCAGGGCGTAGTGCCCGGCGATGTGCCACAGATTGTAGTATTCTGGAAACCGGCCCATGCCCTAGCCCAACTTGATATTGGCCGCGCCGACAAAACGGTCGAAGAGCCAGTAAAGAACAAGGATCAGGAGCAGAAGCAAAGCGCCCAGCGCCGCCGCCAGTTCCCAGTTATTGGATTGCTGCATGTGGAAGGCGATGATGTTGGAAATCATCTGGCCATCCGTACCACCCACAAGGGCGGGGGTGATGTAATAACCGACCGAGATGATGAACACGAGCAATGCCCCGGCGGACAAGCCCGGCAAGCTCATCGGCAGGTAGATGCGGAACCATGCCGCCAAAGGTCTACTGCCCATCGACATGGCTGCCCGCATGTAGCTGCTGTCGATACCCCGCATCACCGAATAAAGCGGCAGGACCATGAAGGGCAGCAGAATATGTGTCATGGCGATGATGGTCGAAAACTGGGTGTAAAGCAGTTCCAGCGGATCATCCCGCAGCCCGAAGGCCTGCAAGGTCGAATTGACAACCCCGTTGGTCTGCAACAATGCGATCCATGCGGTGGTGCGCACCAGAAGCGAAGTCCAGAAGGGCAACAGCACAAATACCATCAGCGCATTGCTGAGGCTGGTGGACGTGTTGGCCATGAAGTAAGCCAGCGGATATCCCAAAAGCACTGTTGCGACTGTTATGATCAGGGCCATCCACAGGGTCTTGGTATAAAGTTTGACGTAGATCTGCGTGTCTCGCGCCTGAATTTCGCCCGCGCTCCCGCGTTCAAGGTCAAGAGAGGTGAGGTAATAATCCAGCGAATAGGCTCGCCCCGCATCCTTGATCGCGCGCCATGTTTCGGGTTCCGCCCAGCGGTCATTGGCGTCGATCAGCAGGGCCGGACCGTTCGCGGCGAGTTCGGCATCATCGACGCGACGCACCGCGCGGGCGGTGGATTTCACAACGCTCGACATTCCCGGTAATGCCCGGTTGATTTCATCCGCGAGCCTACCGGATGTGCGGTCATTCGCTAGACGCTTCAGATCAATGGCAAATTGGGTCAGCACCGCATCGGAGGGGCGTTCGTCACTTTGTTCCCATCCCCGCAATGCCACGAGCGTATCCGGTAAAAGATCGGCAACCGTCGGATTGTAAACACTGCGGTACAGCATCGTGGTGATTGGGGCCACGAATGAGAACAGGATGAATATCAGCAGCGGGGTCACAAACAGAAACGCCTGCAGTCGCCGCTTGCGGACCTCGCGCGCTGCGCTGCGCGCGTCATCGCGGTTCAGGCCCGGTGCTAAGGGCTTTTTTGCAAGTGTTGCTGTGTCGGTCATTGCCGTCGGATATCTTTTGGTCAGGGACATCGCGCGACTGATCGCCGCGCGATGTCGTTTTCAGCGCCTTATTGCAGCAGCCATTCGTTGAACTTTTCGCCCAGCGTTTCGCCGTAGTCCGCCCAGAAGATGCCGTCGGCCTTCAGGCCCACATCAAGATGTGCGGTGGGCAGATCCTGCTTGATGGCTTCCGGCAGCAAGGCTTGGGCCGAGCGGCGAGTAGGGCCATAAGCCACGTCCTGCATGCCAGACAGCGGCACCGTCCGCGTGGCGAAGGAAATGAATTCCATTGCCTTTTCCATGTTGGGTGTGCCTTTCATGATCGCCCAGACATCAAGGTCATAGACATGGCTGTCCCACACGATGGTGAAGGGCGCGCCTTCATCCTGAATGGCCGCAAAAATACGACCATTGGCGGACTGCACCATCTGTGCGCCCCCGTCATTCAGTAGAACGGGGGCCTGGCTCCAGCTGTCATACCAGACGATATCATCCTTGATCGTGTCCAGCTTGGCGAAAGCACGCGCCTGACCTTCTTCGGTCGACAGAACGTCGTACACTTCTTCCATCGGAACACCATCGGCAATCAATGCCCATTCCATGTTCACCTGTGGCCGCTTGCGCAACCCACGCTTGCCGGGGAAGTTTTCGGTGTCGAAGAAGTCTGCGATTGTCTGCGGTCCTTCGCCATTGGCGTTGTTATAGGCAAAGACGATGGACCAGACGATATTGCCCACGCCGCATTCATTCGCCAGCGCCTCGGGGATGAAATCATCGGCGGCAGCCGCCCCATCATCGCCAGCTGGCAGGACAGACTGGTCAATGACTTCCAGATAGCCCTCAGCGCAGGCGCGTTCGAGGTCGATCACCTCGATATCGACGACGTCCCACTGGATGTTGCCGGCTTCGACCTGGGCTTTCATCTCAGCCACGCCGCCGCCGTAATCCTCAAACAGGATGTTCGTGCCAGTCTCGGCCACGAACGGGTCAATCATATGTTCCTTCTGGGCAGCACCATAAGCCCCGCCAAAGGACGTCACCGTCAGGTCCTGGGCTGATACCGAACTCGCGCAAAGCGCAAGTGCCGCTGCACCAGCCATCAATTTCAGATGTCGCTTCATCATTCTCTCCTTGTTCGTCCCGGGCGTTCATCAGGGCCCCGGTTTTCCCCGTTCGACCGCACCGTCAGGTGGCGGCCGGAAATGCGATACAATCCGTAGTCAACCAAAGCAGCTTTCCATCCTGGCCGTCGCTGAATTCAGGCGCGGACAGGTCATTGAGCATCTTGATCACGATATCCGTGCCGTCGGGCAGACGGAAATAGTAGCGAATGAAATCACCCACATAGATGCGCGACATGAACCGGGCGGTGATTTCGCTGTCATGGGCATGGGTTGTTGGGTGAATAAACAGCTTTTCCGGTCTGACAGAGACGCGGCAGGGTGCACCAGCGATCAGCCCGTCAGAGGTTTGCGCGATCACCGTTGCCCCACCGGGTGTGGTGACATAGACCAGACCTTCATTGATCCGTTCGACCTGTCCGTTGATGAAGTTATTCTCGCCAATGAAATCCGCAACAAAGGCGTTGGCGGGCCGCTCGTATAACTCGGCAGGGGCGGCGCATTGCTGCACGATCCCGTCGTTGAAAACGGCGATCCGGCTGGACATCGACAGCGCCTCTGCCTGATCGTGGGTCACGTAGATGACGGTGAAACCCAACTTCTTGTGCAGGCGGGTGATTTCATACTGCATCTGTTCGCGCAGGTTCTTGTCCAGAGCGCCCAAAGGTTCATCCATCAAAATCAGGGTCGGTTCAAAGATCATCGCGCGGGCCAGCGCGACCCGCTGGCGTTGGCCACCCGACAGTTGCCCGGGAAAACGACCGCCGAAATCCTCAAGCTCAACCAGGGCGAGGTATTCGGCCACCCGCGCCTTGATATCCGGTTTGGACATGTTTCGCACGGTCAGCGGATAGGCCAGATTCTGCGCGACCGTCATATGTGGAAACAGGGCATAGTTCTGGAAGACCATACCGATATTGCGCAGATAGGGGGCTGTTTTGTTGATGGACTTGCCCTCGATGGCGATCACACCGGATGTGACGCTTTCGAACCCGGCCAGCATCATCAGGACAGTTGTTTTTCCTGACCCCGATGGTCCCAGAAGGGTGATGAACTCACCCTGCTGGACATCAATATTGAATCCTTTGACTACCAGCGTTTTCTGGTCATAGCTCTTTTTGACATCATCGAATTTCAGAAAAACATCAGACTTAATGTCTGTCATCGGAAATCATCCCGTCC
This sequence comes from Yoonia sp. SDW83-1, assembly GCF_046762885.1. Lineage (NCBI taxonomy): Bacteria > Pseudomonadati > Pseudomonadota > Alphaproteobacteria > Rhodobacterales > Paracoccaceae > Yoonia > Yoonia sp. SDW83-1. The sequence goes on along the minus strand of NZ_JBKQXO010000002.1, from coordinate 188,162 downwards.
CTTTGGCCGCCCGCCCTGTTTGAGCGTCGCCAAAGCACACCCCACTCACCAAATGGAGTTAATCAGCCAATGTAAGGTTTGACAACTCCGCAATAGCGATTGGAACGAGGGAAAGGAAAACCGGCTTGGGGCTGCCCCAAGCCGGTCGCTGCTTTGTGAATTACCGCCTTAGATGTTTCCGGCGTTCATCTCTGCGGCGATGTGATCCGCCTGCCGGATCGCAAGCGCCACAATAGTCAGGGTCGGGTTTTCAGCAGCCCCGGTGGTGAACTGGCTACCGTCCGAGACAAACAGGTTCGCTATGTCATGCGTCTGCCCCCACTTGTTGACGACCCCGTCGCGTGGATTTTCGGACATCCGGTTGGTGCCAAGGTTATGGGTCGACGGATACGGCGGTGTCGGGAAGACCCGGGTGGCGCCCACGGCCTCGTAAACCGCCATGCCCTGTTTGTAAGCGTGGTTGCGCATGGCGATGTCGTTGGGGTGATCATCAAAATGCACATTTGGTGCGGGCAACCCGTATTGGTCCGTTACATCATAGTTCAGGGTGATACGGTTGGTCTCTTGCGGCATGTCCTCGCCCACGATCCACATGCCTGCCATGTTTTCGTAGCTATCGAGCGCCGTTGTGAATTCACGCCCCCATCCGCCAGGATCGAGGAATGCCGCCATGAATGGCAGGCCCAGTGCCAGCGTTTCAAGTTCATACCCGCCCACGAAGCCGCGTGACGGATCATGCCGCGCCTCGTCCTGGATGATCCCGGCCATGGTGGTGCCGCGCCACATCTTCACCGGCTTGTCGAAGGTCGCATAAACCGATCCGGTCATGTGCCGCATATAGTTCCGCCCAACCTGGCCGGAGGAATTGGCAAGCCCATCAGGGAACATGTTGGAGGCAGAGTTGAGCAGCAGGCGTGGGCTTTCGATGGAGTTGCCCGCGACGCAGACGATCCGTGCGCTTTGTCGCTGTTCGTTACCATCCGCGTCGGCGTACACAACACCGGTGACCTTGCCACTGTCGTCATGTTCAATGCGCAGCACATGGGCGCGCTCGCGCACCTCCAGATTGCCGGTCTCTTCGCCTGCGGGGATATCAGTATAGGCCGATGACCACTTGGCGCCCCATTTGCAGCCCTGAAAGCAGAAGCCTGTCTGCTGACACGCCATGCGCCCGTCATTTTCGGCGGAATTGATCGCCATGCGCCCGGTGTGGACCTCTTTATAGCCCAGCGCCTTTGCGCCCGCTTCGAACACCTTGTAATTGTTGCTACCGGGCAGACCTGCGCGCCCACCAGTGCGGGTGACACCCAGCTTGTCCTCGGCCTTGGTGTAGTAGTCGTCCATCTCGCGCGGATCGATGGGCCAATCCAGCAGGTTTGCGCCCTGCACATTACCGTAATTGGTCTTTGCCTTCCACTCGTGATCTTGAAAGCGTAAGGATGCGCCGGCCCAGTGGGTCGTGGTCCCCCCTACAGCTTTCACGATCCAGGCTGGCAGGCCGGAAAAGTCATTGGCGACCCGCCAGTCACCTGACGTGGTGCGCGCATCAAGCCAAGCCAGTTGCCCGAAACTTTCCCATTCATCATTGATGTAATCTTGCGGTAGATACCGCCCGCCTGCCTCAAGCGCGACAACACTCACGCCTTTCTGAGCCAGTTCGTTTGCCAAAACCCCGCCGCCCGCGCCGGTTCCGATGATGACGACAACGCTGTCGTCGCTTAGTTCAAATGGTGCAGCCATTGTTCCGCCCTCCCTCAGATCCAGTTGATGTCGTCAAAGCCGCGGTCGATGTAACCGCCTTGGCTGTAGCTTTCGCCCTCATAGCCAAAAAGCGGCCAGACCGCTTTCTGGTTATAGAGGCCGGTCACCAGCCCGCCGCGCACCATCTGGAAAAAGGCGCTGTTTTCCATGCCCCGCAGAATATCGACGCGGTCGCGTTCCCAGCCTGTATCGACATAACTGGCAAAACCCTTACCGACTGCTGCCGCATTCAGGGCGGCGATGCCTGCCTCGACCATGTCTTTGGCATCTTCGCTGTCGTAGCCTTTGACTGCTGTCGCATAGTATTCGTCAGCCACATGGTCATGCGGATAGATGTCGCGTGCCATCTGGATCAGCGTGGCCATTGTGGCTGGTTGCAAGTGCGCCACTTCCATGGCCCAGGCCGCCGTGCTGCTGGCTACATAGCTGGTGCCCACGACGAATGCGGCTCCCAAGGCCGCGCTGCGCGATAGCAGGTCGCGCCGTGTCATATGTGATGTTTGGTCTTTCATGGATCTGATCTCCTCCCAAAGTTCAATTCCGTTAGTGGTAGCGGCCCGCCCTTTGCAGGACCTCAATCTGGTATCCATCCGGATCCTGAATGAAGAAAAATCGGGCCAGCGGTTCGCCGCCTGGGGCGAAATCGACAATCTTGCGCGGCTCATACCCCGCATCCGCCAGACGCTTGTGCTCGGATTCCAAGTCATCGACGCAAAACGCCAGATGCCCGTACCCATCGCCCAGATCGTAAGGATCAGTGCGGCCCTTATTGATGGTCAGTTCTAGCTCAAAGCTGTTTTCGTGATTGCTCAAGTAAACAAGCGTGAAGCTGTCAAAATCCAGCCGCTCGGCTGCCGTTAGCCCGAACGCATCTTCGTAAAACCGAACGGAGCGTTCTTCATCCAGAACGCGGATCATTGAATGGATAGCCTTGGCCATCTGGTCCTCCAATCGCTGACTGCTTGTATTGGCAGTCTGCGGGACCACGGCCACTGGCGGGTAGTATCGTGGTACTACATGCGCTGAATTATTCAGCCGCGATCGTTTTGCCCGCTGCAAGGATCTGTTCCTGCCGGATCAGACAAGCGCAGCGCAGAAGCGAGGTAAAATTGGGCGCTTCGCCCCGTAGTTCCAGCACTTCGGCATGAAGTTTGGAGATAAACGCGGGCGTCGTCATGCCTTCGTGTTGGGCAATACCATCGACGATGCACCAGAAATTACGTTCCAACCGAATACTCGTGCTTTGACCGTTCAGCCGCAATCGGCGCGTGACCGGGGTGTACCCTTCCGGATCCTGACCCGCAAAAACCTGACACATGAAAGATGCCCCCGCTGAATGGAATGCAAATATCTTTGTCCCTTAGCCGGATTTTAGCAATCCCCAGAAGTTGCGGCACTCATATGCTGAGCACCCATATCTAGGCTGTGACGGAGAATGTGCCCGCTGCTTTGGCTCATGGGCCGTTTTGCCCGTAGCATATGTGCGCCCTCACCCGAGGCGGCTGGATCATGTCAAAGACATTCCCATCAAATGCACCGCAACTTAAACTTAATCTCTGTCTTTCATGGTCCCTGACGAAGGAAAGTGGGATTCGTCAATGCACCGGCTGCGCGCCATATTTAGATGGGGAACACGCCATATCGATCCAGAACGGCTCTGGGTCCAATATGGCTTTGCCCTGCTGTTGACGCTTTGCCTGCTGACGGCCGTCCATTTTGTCAGCGATGCAATCGGGCGGCATAGTGACTCTGCTACCGAAGCAATCGACGCAAGCGGGCGCCTCGCGGTGCAAAGCCAGCAGATTCTGCTGCTTGCCCAGAATGCGTCGGGTCTTGATGGCGCGGAGCGTGATGCAATGGTGCAGCTGACCCAGGACTTTAAGACGACGTATCGGGCCCTTCTTCAGAGTGAAATCTGGGCGAACCGGTTGCAAGATCACTACGATGGTGGCCTGACCCCACTGATCACCGAATTTGCAGGTCTGGCAAACCAGATGGCCATTCGTCCAGCCGAAGAAAGTCCCGCCATCGTCTCGCGTCTGCAGGAGTTGCACGGCCCGCTAGGGATGTTCGAGGCCCTTCAAACATCGGCCAGCCTGTTCACGGCCCAGTCACGCTCCGAGGCGTTGCGTCTGCAATACATACTCGACACGATCCTGATCATCTCTGGCGTGGCATTGGTTGTTGTTGCTCTTTTCATTTTTCTGCCCGCCCAAATGATGGTGAAATCAGTGATCAAGGAACTGCGAAACAAGACCGCCGTTCTTTGCAGTTCTCAAAAACAGCTGCGGGACATGAATGATCAGTTGAACCATCTGGTCAGCCATGATGCACTGACGGGCCTGCCCAACCGGGCGCATATGTCAGAGTTCATGAACAACCTGATGGACGCGGGCAAGGTCAGAAAATACGGTGTGTTATTTATTGGTCTCGACGGTTTCAAGGCGATCAATGACACGATTGGACACGAAAGCGGCGATCTGTTGCTGACCTCTGTGGCGGGTCGATTACAACGTTGCGTTGACGATGACGACCTCGTGGCAAGGGTCGGCGGTGACGAATTTCTGCTCACCACCACAGAACCGCCCGAGGATGTCGCAAAGCGTATTCTGACGACCTTCGAGGATCCATTCGGGATCAACGGACGTAACATCACGCTCACCACAAGTATCGGATATCTGACGACATGTTTTGAAAACCGCCAGCCGGATCAGATTTTGGGGAATGCCGCGATTGCACTGCACGCGGCCAAGTCCGGGGGTGGCCGACGGGCGGTCGCCTATTGTCCGCGTCTGGGCGAGGATTCTGCGCTGATGCGACAGCTACAAATCGAGCTGCGCGATGCAATACGGGATGGTCAGATCGAACCCTGGTTTCAGCCGCAGGTTAATCTGGCGGATGGCACTTTGCATGGCGCAGAAGTGCTGGCCCGCTGGCGGCACCCGACACGTGGCTTGCTGACCCCCGACCGGTTTTTACCCGCCGCAGAACGTGCGGGCCTGATTGTTGAACTGGACCACGCCATCTGGCAGGCGGCGATCCGTCAGGCAGAACGGTGGCAAGCCGATGCTTTATGGCGCCCCAAAATTTCATTGAACGCCGCTCCTGACACTATTGCTGACCCGCATCTGATCGAAAAGCTGTTGAAACGGATACAGGAAGCGTCGCTCGAGTCCGATCAGGTCATTATCGAAGTTCTGGAGACGACGCTGATCGAAAGTGCGGACGATATGGCGGCGATCAATATTGATACGCTTGCCGAATGCGGTATCTCGCTTGATCTGGATGATTTCGGAACCGGGTATGCGTCCTTGTCCAAGCTGACACAGCTTCCGCTGGCAGGTATCAAGCTGGACCGGTCCCTGATAGCGCCGCTGCCTGATGCCGGCGCTGACAGCGTGGTGCGGGCCATTCTTGCGCTGGCGGCCGAATTGGGCCTTTCGGTTGTAGCCGAGGGAATTGAAGAAGCCGAGCAAGCTGAGCATTTGAATGTGCGCGGCTGCGCAATCGGTCAGGGATATGGATTTGGCAGGCCCATGCCACCAAATGAGTTTACCAAATGGCTTGGCAAACACGCAAATGAGCAGTTAGTGGCGGGTCATGCCGCCTGATCGCTGCCGATGCGGGGTTGAGCAATGAAGCCGCAAACCGTATTCCCGACACAGAATATCCCAGAAAGGGGCCTTCCGTGGCAAATCATCTTTATCAAAACGATCTGCCGGATGGGCTGACGCTCGGGCCGATCGTTGCCATCGACTGCGAAACGATGGGTCTGAACCCCCATCGCGACAGGCTCTGCCTGATCCAGATGTCCGGTGGCGACGGCAATTGTCATCTGGTCCAGGTCAGCCCCGGTCAAACCGCTGCGCCCAATCTGTGCGCCATGTTGGAAGACCCGAACGTCTTGAAGCTGTTTCATTTTGGCAGGTTTGATATCGCTGCCCTGCTGAATGCATTTGGCGTTCTGACGGCACCCGTCTACTGCACAAAAATCGCCTCAAAACTGGTGCGCACATTCACGGACCGGCACGGGCTAAAGGTGCTTTTGCAGGACATGGTTGGTGTCGATATCTCCAAACACCAGCAGCAAAGTGACTGGGGAGCCGAGACGCTAACTGACGCACAGCTGGACTATGCCGCATCTGATGTCCTGTACCTCCATCAATTGAAAGACGCCTTTGATGCGCTTCTGACCCGCGAGGGACGCACCGAGATGGCACAGGCCTGTTTTGATTTTCTGCCGACGCGGGCGAAACTCGATCTGGCTGGTTGGCCAGAGATCGACATCTTTTCGCACTGATGGCCGATCATGCGACATTTCTGGCAGCCGGGCGGCGGGTCATCACAGCCGAAGCCCAGGCACTTTCAACCTTAGCCGAAGAACTTGGCGAAGGCTTTGGTGCCGCTATTGATCTGCTGATCAATGCCAAGGGTCGAGTGATTGTCTCTGGCATGGGCAAATCCGGCCACATCGCCCGCAAGATCGCAGCCACATTTGCCAGTACCGGAACGCCAGCCCATTTCGTACATCCGGCCGAAGCGAGCCATGGCGACCTTGGCATGATCACCAGCGCCGATGTGGTTGTGGCCATCTCGAATTCCGGTGAAGTTCCCGAACTGGCAAATCTGGTCGCGTATACCCGGCGCTTTGATATCCCGCTGATCGGTATCTCCAGCCGCAAGGAAAGCAGCCTTGCCACCCAATCCGACATACTGCTGGAGCTGCCGCAACTGGGGGAGGCGTGCAACACCGGCGTTGTGCCCACTACGTCAACCACCATGACGCTGGCGCTGGGCGATGCGCTGGCGGTGGCGTTGATGGAGCATCGGGCATTTACCCCCGAAAATTTTCGCGAATTCCACCCCGGCGGCAAACTGGGCGCGCGGCTGTCCAAAGTTGGTGATCTGATGCACAAGGGCGATACAGTGCCGCTTGTCGCGCGCGACACTCCGATGGGCGACACGCTTCTCACGATCAGTCAAAAGGGGTTTGGGGTTGTGGGCGTGACGGGTGATGATGGCGCCTTGGTCGGCATTATCACCGATGGTGACCTGCGGCGTCATATGACCGGTTTGCTGGATCGCAATGCCAGTGAAGTCATGACAGAAAAGCCCACAACGATCGAACCCGATGCGCTGGCCGAAAAGGCCGTTTCGATCATGAACGAACGTCAGATTACCTGCCTTTTCGTACTGGATAAGGACGCAAAGCGGCAGGTGGCGGGTATCTTGCACATTCATGATTGCTTGCGTGCAGGGGTGATCTGACAGATGAGCAGCCGCGACAATTTTCACTCGCAATTGGTGGGCTGGTCCAAAATACTTCTGCCGCTTTTTGCGCTTGGGTTGTTGTCGACATTATTTCTGTTCTCTCGCCAAACCGGCCAGCAACCCGATATTCCATTTGCGGAGATCGAGGCGATCGCCCGTGATCAGCGCATCAGCGCGCCGCGCTTTTCCGGCGTGACAGATGACGGCGCAATTATCGCGATATCCGCACATAGCGCCAAGCCTGATCTTACCCGGCCCGACACCGTCAGCATCGACCGCATGGCTATGCGCATGGATAATCCTGATGGAAGCCATATCAATGTGACAGCAACAAGTGGTGAGGTTGATGGGCGCGCCGAGATCGCGCATTTTCTGGGCCTTGCTCGCCTTGTCACATCCACCGGGTACGAGATGGAGACGAACGGTTTGACCGCCAAGCTTGATACAGGTGTTGTCACTTCAAACGGTTTGTTGGAAATCCGGGCGCCATTTGGCGAATTGACGGCTGGGCAGGTTACTTTTCAAGTATCTGCGGAAGATACTGGTCAGCAGATGCTTTTCACCGAAGGGGTCCGGCTGATATACAGACCGCAAGACTGACCAGATGATGTCATCAAAGGAAACCCTCGCCGTGTTCAAGAAATTTGCGCTTGCCGCTATCGTGTTTGTTTGTGGCATTGCCGCGGCGCAGGCCCAGACCAGTATCAATCTGGGCGGTGTCACGACAGATAGTACCGACGCGGTCGAGGTGACGGCAGACAGTCTTGCTGTGGATCAGGAGACCGGAACGGCTGTTTTTTCCGGCAATGTTATTGTGGGACAGGGCGAGCTGAAGCTTTCAGCCAGCAGTGTTGAGGTGATTTATGCCGAAGCGAGCGGACAAATTGAGCGACTGATTGCGTCCGGCGGCGTGACCTTTGTGACCGCAACAGATGCCGCAGAAGCGCAAGACGCGGACTATAACTTGGCAGATGGCACTTTGACCCTGACCGGTGATGTCCTGCTAACCCAAGGGGCCAGCGCAATCTCGGCTGAAAAGATGGTGGTAAATGTCACGGATGGTTCTGCCGTGATGGAAGGCCGTGTGCGTACAGTTCTGCAGCAGGGCGAAAACTGATGACGGATGCGCCAACTCTAACTGTGCAAGATGGCGAGGTTGGCCTGAACATCGTCAACCTGCGCAAAAGCTATCGCAAACGGCCGGTCATTCGCGATGTCAGCATCAACCTTGGCCGGGGCGAAGTCGTTGCCCTACTTGGCCCAAACGGATCGGGTAAGACGACCTGCTTTTATGCGATTGCAGGATTGATCACGCCAGAAGGCGGCAAGGTGATCATTGATGGCCGCGATGTGACGACATTGCCCATGTACCGCCGGGCAAAGCTGGGGATCGGATATCTTCCGCAGGAAATGTCGATTTTCCGCGGTATGAATGTTGAAGACAACATCATGGCAATTCTCGAAATTGCGGTGGATGACCGCCACAAACGCCGCGAGCGTCTGGAAGAACTGTTATCGGAGTTTTCGATTGAACACCTGCGCCGGGCATCCGCGATGGCCCTGTCCGGCGGCGAAAGGCGGCGGGTCGAGATTGCCCGTTGTCTGGCGGCGGGTCCGAAGTATGTGCTGTTGGACGAGCCCTTTGCAGGGGTCGACCCTATCGCGGTCGGAGAAATCCGCCACCTGGTTGCCGACCTCAAAAACCGCGGCATCGGCGTGCTGATTACGGATCACAACGTGCAGGAAACACTGCAAATCGTTGACCGCGCCTACATCCTGCACGATGGCAAGGTCCTGATGAGTGGGACAACCGACGAAGTCGTGCAAAATGAAAATGTCAGACGTGTATATCTGGGCGACAACTTCCGCGTAAATTGAATCTGGCCAGAATGATGCCGACTGCATCATTGACAAACAGCCCCGTTCTGTCGCCAAATGAAGAGGATGACTGGCCCGCTCAACTTTTCCCCAATCGTGCCGCAGAAATGCCTGCATACCGAGGGAACATCAGCGACACGGGACGTTATCGTTTTCCAATAGTATGACGTATCGTCCGCAATTGCGGGCCATTCGCTACGTCGTCAGACAACACATAGGAGAAACGATGCGGTATCAAATCAGTGGTAAGCAAATCGACATCGGCGAAGCATTGCAGACACATGTCAAATCGGAAATGGACGAAATCCTGAGCAAGTATGCCGGGCGTCCAACCGAGGCATACGTCGTGTTTTCGAAGTCGGGCCACGAATTCAACTGTGAAGCGGTCGTTCATCTTTCCACTGGTTTGACAGCGCAGGCGACCGGCCGCGCGGCCGAGATTTACGCGGCGTTCGACAGCTGCGGCGAAAAGATGGACAAGCAGTTGCGCCGGTATAAACGCCGCCTGAAAGACCACCACAGGGAACGCTCGCAACCCGTTGAACTTTCCGACGCAGGTTCTTATATCCTCGAATCAAGGGATGAGTCGGAAGAGGCCGCCGAAGATAGCGTGAACGCCATGATCGTGGCCGAGATGGAGACGAAAATCCCATCGCTTTCTGTTGGTGAGGCTGTGATGCAAATGGAAATCGCAAGCGCGCCGGTGCTTGTATTCCGGAACGAAAAACATAGTGGAATCAATGTCGTCTACAGAAGGGACGACGGAAACATTGGCTGGATCGATCCCCGGACAACGGGTTGATCCATAGATGACTGTGAGAGAAGTGACTTATGCAACTTGTTGATATTCTTGGGGCCGGCGCGGTTAAGACAATCGCCTCGTGCACGAGCAAGAAGCGCCTCTTTCACGATCTGGGTGAGCTGGCCGAAAGCTGCTATGATCTAAACCCGACATCAGTCATTGATGCATTGATCGAGCGCGAAGGACTGGGCCCAACGGGTGTCGGACATGGCGTTGCGCTGCCCCATGCCCGGCTTTCCGATATCGACAGTGTCAAAGGCATTTTCCTGCGCCTTGAAAAGCCCCTGAGCTTTGACGCCGTTGATCGGCAGCCCGTTGATCTTGTTTTCGCGCTGCTCGCCCCGCAAAATGCTGGCGTTGAACATCTCAAGGCGCTTGCGCTTGTATCACGAACCCTGCGTGATCAGGCCGTGTGTGCGAAGTTGCGCGCAAATAGCGATGCGGCAACGCTGCATACGATCCTGACAGAAGTTCACGCAACGCAAGCCGCCTGAGTCAGGCCCAACCGGCAAATCCGAACGCCAGGTAGTCCCGGGCATATGCTTCTTGTGCAGCCTTTTCTACGGCTGCATCATAAACCTCCGCAAGCAATGTTGTCTCGACATCCTCGTCTGGTGGCATCACTGGAAGATTGTTGAGGCCGACCTGCGATCCTAGAAAATCCAGATCACTGACAAGGCGCTCTTCGCGCAGGATCACATCAGGTAATCCGAACTGCGCCATACCCTGTAGTATCGAAAGCTGGCTGGCCCATGCGGGATCAATGCGAACTGCTGTTTGCGCGGATAAGTTGTGCTTCAAGAAGCCCAGAAAGGCCAGAAAAGCATTGTGGTGCGCATTGATATCGTACCCTTTCAGGTTTCGCTTCAACAACGGCTCTTGCGGTATGGGCAGCTTATGAACCTTGCGTAGCGTCTCTCGAATTTTTGGAAAGTTGCGGGGCCCGTCAAACAGCACATGCGTGCAAAACGCATGATGTGCCCGAACAACCGGGTGCCGCAAAACGGCAAAGCTGCGGTGACCGACATGATCACGTTTCCATTGGCGTAATGTCTTCTGTGTGAACTTGGTTTTCAGTGCCGAACGCGATTTGCCATCGACCGCTGCCAGCCAGTCACCCACCCGGTGATCCAGCCCGCCGCGCAAGGGCAGATACAAAAGTCCGCTTTCCGGTGCAGCCATATAGGCAGGGATCATCGGCCCGCGACGCGGCTCGAAATTTGGTGTTCGGTTCAGGTTGAAACGATCCAGCCGCGCCAGGGCAGCCTCCATATCTGCCGGGTTCACCACCTTATCGATCGACGCTTCGGGGTTTTGCTTTTTCAGTTTCCGGTCGAGAGATGTGAGGCGATCGTTACAACCCAGAAAGGACGCCAGACCATTCATCACCTCCACATCAGACAGGTCGTCATAGGCCAGATAGAATGCCGTCTGACCTGTCCTCTGCAGTTGATTTAGCAGCTGCGTCTGAAACAGCTGCACCCGAGCCAGAAATGTTTCGAACTCATCAGCGTCGAAATGCACATGCTCTGATTTGGCATGGGTCGCGTTGGTCAGTTTCCATTGCCCCGTCGCCTTGGCGATTTTCCAGCTGACGAAACTGTCGATCGGGTTTCGGGTCAGGACGACTTTGGCGCATCGTGGGTCAGCAAGACAAATTTCAAGCGCGCGTGGATCGTGATCACCAAAGAACCGAAATCCTGCCAGACCATCGGCGGCCTTGATCGCATTGATCAGGGCACCGGGATCGCCTTCGCGCTGCTCCAGGGCAATGCCCAGAATATTGTCAACTTGCGGGTAGCCGATAAAGCTGGGGTTGAACGCCTCACCGTGGCAGGTCAGCCCGTCAAAATGGTTGATATTTGCTTCCAGATAGTTAGATCCTGTCCGCATCTCTGCGAAGATGACAAAGTAGTCAAATTTCGACATGGCTAGCGAACCAAATAGGGTTTGCGATGAGGGTGATCATCCGGGCGCACATCGAAATCCGTAGGAAATTCGCCCGTCAGGAAAGGATGCATGCCTTGATTACGCAACTCTTGCAGAAACGCCCCGAAGCCGGACAGATCAACCATATTGGGTACTTCGGTCAGGCGTGGGCGGGGTTGGCCGCTCATCTCATCGACAATGGTTTGCAGCGTATCCATGGGTGATCGTACAAATTCAGCGAGCGTCTGAACCCTCACCCGTGCCTTAGCGAATGGTGACCGCAGGATCTTGAGCTGCTTGTGCTCGATGCGTTGCAGCCGTGCGGCCTCCCGACGGATATCGGAAAAGGTCTGACGCGCACGAAACAGCGGAATGATCCATGCCCCGGCCACAACCGTAATGCGGGCATTGGTATCTTTGGCGATCATCCAGTTGATGGTTTGTGTGTCTGTCGGCCCGAACTGAAAGGCCTGATGCGTCCCTCGCGTGTTCCATAACAGATTGGTCAGGAACATCTTTGCATTGTAGTCGCGCAAGGTCGGGTCATCAGACAGCCCGCCGATGTACACGCCGCTTTGGTCGGCAAAGTGAGCGCGGTCTGGCGCGTAAAGATGTCCATGTACGTCCGCGCCGGTCTGATTGGCGAGCCAGGCCTCAAACCCCTCAAACGTTTCCGCCAAGCCTTGCAGTACCGAATAGGGCCCAACCGTCACGGCGTTTTCACGATCAATCGTCGGGAAACGGCTTTGCATATACAACCCAGGTCGTCCCCTGGTTCTCCGATCAACCGCATTGGCAAAAACGCGGTCCACCGAGCTTGGGTTGGGTTCTACCAAACCTTTCACGCCGTTCAGAGGTTCTGGAAAAGCGTCATAAAGTTTCGAGGCACGGTGCCAGATTTTACGTGCCACAAAGCAGCCAGAGCGCTGAAGCATCGCCAGATGATCATCATAAAAGATATGTGGTTTGCCCTGATAGTCGAACTTCGACAGGGTAAGTGAACGGCTCTCGATCTTGGTGGAGTGCAGTCGCGCCATTGTCTGGAAATAGCTTTCGTCGGGAATCCAGACCTTGCGGAAATAGCGATCGTGGGCGGGACGTTTGGGATCCTTCAGTATCGCGCTAAGCGTCTGGCGTGTCAGGCACCACCATTGTGATCCCATATGAGGGATCACGCCATCGGGAATCCTGCGCCTGAACCTGATCAGCTGCTGCAGTTTGACATAGAGGTCAAAAATCTTGCGATGCCGCCGCCAGGAAAACGGAAACCGCAGCGTAAACCGCTCTTTGTCGAGCCCACCAACTGTCCAAGGGACATCAGCGGTGGTGGAACTTTCGATGAAATCTGTCTCGGGCCGCGCATCAAGATAAGCGCCAAGCTCTGACACTGGACGCAGCGGCAAACAGGCCCCTGAGGCCAGATAGACATGACGTACCTTTGGGAAACTGTCCAACAACTGTGTTGCGGCGTCCTGCGTGGCGGCTACCAGCGCCCATGTACCCCAATCACATGTGTGACGACGCGAGAACTGCACGGTTTCAAGATCTGATAGCGCATCAACAAAGCTGGCATACTGCTTTGGCTCCACCTTGCGATCCACATGCACGACGACCGGGCAACCGCCATCGACCCAATGCCGGATTGCCTGCTCGGCCCGGTCCAGCGCCGTATGCACCAGCATGATCACCCCGACGCTCATGCCCAGTTTCCCTTTGACATCAGGCCAAGGCCCTCAAGCTGCCGCCAGTTCAGATACTGCGCGCTCCACTTTGACCAGAGGTCAGCCTCTTGTTCGGGCATATCGGCGTAGCGTTGGTATTCGTCAGCTCCGCCGTAATGTTCACCGCGCGATGCCTCTTCTTTGGCCCGGTCACCGAATGTGTTCAGGAACTTGGCGTGCAGCAGAACGCCGGAAGTCTTCTCACCGCCTTGTTGATCGTAGACCAGGTTCAGACCGCGCGGCAGGATCATATGGGTGGAGCTGACATAGGTATAACGACGGCTCCACTTCACGAATGGTACTTTGTTTAAAGCGGGTGCTTTCTCGGGATTATCCGCGAAAAAGGCACGCGCCCGCGGTCCACCCTGTATCCAAAGGTTCCGCATCCGTTTGTTGCGGCTGATCGTGTAGTTGCCCGTGTCAAACCAATCGGCAATCTGCAGCGGGTCCATTCCGCGCTCATACACCGCCTGATTGACGGGGCCTTTCGGGTACATATCCAGCATCATCGTGCCGAATGATCGGACGTCCGAGGCATCCAGCCAGTCACCCAGTGCCGCCAGCGGGCGGGTGTCGCAGAACGGATAGACGAAAAACTCGTCCACATCGACGGTCAGCGCCCAATGCCCATGGGCATAGCGCCATTGCAGATATGTCAGCCAATCTATCCCAAAGCGGGAATTGCCATAGCCGGCCTGGGTTGACCAAAGCGATACATCAGGTTGTTCTGCCGCGAATGCGGAACCGCCATCGCTGCTACCATTATCAACCATCAGAAAGTGATCGACACCCAGATTGCGATAGTATTCGAAGAAGTAGGGTAGACGGATATCTTCGTTTCGAAAGGTGCAAAACAGCAGGATGTCACCGGGTTCGATGGATGTTGTCCGGTTCTGCACAACCGACAACTCGCGGCGCTTACGAAAGGCACGAAACTTCCACCGTTTGCGCTGCAGTCGCAGCATGTATGACGTAAAGACTGTCAAAAAATCGTCCCGCTTCGCCCTGTGGCTATCGACATCCTATCAGACCCAATGTCCCTTTGACATCAACCTGAGGTCTACAAGCTGTTGCCAGCCCTCGTAGCGGCAAGCGCCCGAGTGCCAAAGATCGGGGTTCTGCGCCAGGGCTTCGTGGTATTCTACATAAAGCGCGCTGTTTTCAAAGTGTTGTCGACGCAAAAGTTCTTCCTTGGACTTTGCCGTTACACTGTTCAGAAACTTCGTGTGAAGCAGGGCGCCGGTTATCCGATCATCCTCACTGCACCCGAACACATCATGCAACCTGCACGGTAGCAGTTGGTGAGTGGAGCTGACATAAGCATAACGCCGATGCCATTTGACCAATGGGGTCTTATTGAGGGTAGGCGCGCGCCCCGGTTCATCCTTAAAAAACACACGATCCCGAACCCCACCTTGTATCCAAAGATTGTCGTAAACCGGGTGCCATTGGGATCGGTGATTGTCATGGTCGAAATATGGAAGGGCCTGCACCGGATTGTCGCCCGGTGCATAGGCGTGGTCAGCGACTGGTCCCTTTGGATAGAGATCAATCATCAGGGCACCGAATGACACCCATTTCCGTTCATCCAGCCATCCGACTAACTCCGGCAGTTTCCTATCCGTATGGTGTGGATAGATCAGCAACTCATCAGCATCGACCGTCAGACACCAATGCCCGTGGCCAAACCGAAACTGCAACAACCCCAACCAGTCCATCCCGAAGCGGGCCAGGCGGTAGCTATCATCGGTAACCCAAAGCGATACATCGGGTTGCGCCGTCAGGTGTTCAGCAGTGCCATCGTCACTGCCATTGTCCACAAACAGGAAGTGACCAACGCCAAGGTCGCGATAGTGCTGTAGGAAATAGGGTAGCCGCAGCATTTCGTTTCGGACGCAACAAAAGGCCAGAATGTCGCCTGCCGCTATCTCGCCCGTCCGGTCCATCTGCACAGCAAGCTGCCTGCGTTTGCGCAGAATGCGAAACAGCAATCGCCTGCGTTTCCAACGCAGGCGATAGGCGAGCTTAAATTCAGCAAGGGTCCCCCTGCGCGGTTTGGGACCAGATGCGAACAAGGGTTATTGTGCGGCCTTGTCGACCGATACCATTTCAGTCAGGTAACCATACAAGTCGTCGCGCAATTCGTCCCGCGCGAGGGCAAAGGCCACCGTCGCCTGCAGGAAACCAGCCTTGGACCCGCAGTCAAAACGTTGCCCGTCAAACCGGAACCCAAACACATCACGTCCCTGGCTGATCTCAGCCGCGATGGCATCGGTCAATTGGACCTCCCCGCCTGCACCCTTGGTGATATGGGCAAAGTTCTGCATGACATGGGGTGTCAGAATATAGCGGCCGATCACCGCAAGGTTCGACGGTGCTGTTCCCTGTTTGGGCTTTTCAACCATGCGGTTTACGGACACCACTGGTCCATCGCCGCCTTTCACATCAAGAATACCGTAAGACGACGTCTTTTCAGGTGCCACTTCCATCGCAGCCACCATGGCACCGCCTGTTTCCTCATACGCCTCTACCATCTGCTGGAGGCAAGGTTTGTCGGCGGCAATCACGTCATCGGGCAGAATTACGGCAAAGGGTTCGTTTCCGATCAGCTTGCTTGCGCAGGACACCGCGTGGCCAAGCCCAAGCGGCTTGTGCTGGCGGATATAGGCGATGGCACCGCTATCCATGTTGGTGGTGCGCAGAATATCCAGCAGTTCGGTTTTGCCCGCGCCTTCCAGCGCAGCCTCCAGATCAGGGGCAAGGTCGAAATAGTCCTCAAGCGCAGTCTTGCCGCGCGATGTCACGAAAATGAAATCCTCGATACCCGCCGCCCGCGCCTCATCAATCGCGTATTGGATCAATGGGCGGTCCACCAGAGTCATGATCTCTTTCGGAACGGACTTGGTTGCCGGCAGAAACCGCGTTCCCAAACCGGCGACGGGAAAGATTGCTTTCGTAACTTTTTTCTTCATCTCTAATCTCTCTTACCAAGGGGCCCGGCGAATGAGACCCCGGTGAAATACAAATGCTCTTTGCAGAATTTCATTAACAATGATCAATACTTTAAGGCATCGTAAGCACAAAAACACCGACAAAATGCGGGATTATGGCCAAAACTGGCCTGACGGTGATCATGCGATGCCCATCTGCTGCATCATACCTTCGATCCGGGGCACATCTTCAGGATTGTTGAGCTCCCAGAACTGCCGCCCCTGGGCCGACACCTCAACGCAAAGCACAGGCGTCCCCCGTTCGAGGAATCGCAATTGTTCTAGGCCTTCCAGTTGCTCAAGCGGGCCGGAGGCCCATGTGGGATAATCCATCAGGGCAGCCGGACGATAAGCATAGACACCCACATGGTGGAAAACTGGCGTTTGCTCGTCATCATCATACTTTCTGGTGGTGAACGGGATGACCTCCTTCGAAAAGTAAAGTGCGGTTCGATCAGTACCAAACACGGCGGTCGTCCCACCGACCCTACCCGCACGACGATCTTCAAGGAAACCATTCAGGGCGCGTCCGTCGGCGCGCAGCACGGGTGTGGCGACCGCTGCCTGCGGGTTGGCCCGCAACCCTGCAACCAGATCCTCGATGAACCACGCCGGGGTCAACGGCGCGTCACCTTGTAGATTCACGACGATATCATAGGCATCGCCAAGATGGCTCAACGCCTCCGCGCAGCGCTCCGTCCCGTTCTGACAAGCATCTGAGGTCATGACAACCTCCGCCCCGAACGCCTCTGCCGCATCTCTGATCCGATCATCATCGGTTGCAACGACAACCCGATCAATACCGTCCACAGCCATTGCCGCGTCCCATGACCGATGGATCAAGCTCTTGTCCTGACCGGTGGTCCCGCGCAGGTTGACCAGTGGCTTACCGGGATAGCGTGTCGATGCGTACCGTGCCGGGATAACGATCAGAACAGCCATCACGGTTTCTCCAATGTGACACCCGGCGATGTGGCAATGAAGAACGGGTTCTCAAAACCCGGCTTGCCGTACATCAGGGGCGCATGATCATCGAAGCGCACGACATCACCACCTGCACCTCTTAACACCGCATGACCTGCAGCGGTGTCCCACTCCATCGTGCGGCCAAGACGTGGGTACAAATCCGCCTCGCCCGTCGCGACCAGACAGAACTTCAACGACGACCCGGCGCTTTTCATATCAGCAACCTTGTATCGGCTGATGTAAGCATCTGTGGCCTGATCGCGATGCGATTTCGACGCCACAACCAACAGCGCATCGTTATCGGGTCTGGAAACCTGCAGTGTAGTCAGCGAACCAACGGATTGCTGATCAAATGGGCCAGATTCCTCGACCGCCTTGCCATCAGACAACGTGTAGAACATGCGAGATTTCGCAGGGGCATAGACAATGCCACGGATCGGAACGCCGTCAGCAACATAGGCGATATTGACGGTAAAATCACCGCGACGATTGATGAATTCCTTGGTGCCGTCCAGCGGATCAACGATCAGGAATGTGCTGACATTCTGAGCGTGGGTCGCTGCCTGTTCTTCGGTCACAAGCGGGATGCCGGGAAAGGCCGTGCGCAGACCATCGCTGATGATCTGATCAGCCGCTTCATCAGCTCTGGTAACGGGGCTGTTGTCATTTTTTGATCGCACATCAAAGTCCGGCGAATGATAAACATCCATGATTGCATCGCCAGCCTTGAGAGCCAGATCGCGCATAACCTGACCCATGTGGTCAAAATCCAACTTTTCCATCTCCAAGGCCCCATGTTCATTGAAAATAAGCGCTTTTCCCCTTATGATCGGGCGTCAGGTAAACGGCAAGCAGTCAGCGCAGGCTTCGGCAGTCCAGTAAGAAAGCACAGATGTTTCAGGCAACAACACGAACGAATACTGTGCGCGGTGCGGCCAGCCTTCTGGAACTGATCTATCATGCCACAGTCCGTTCCTTACGTCAGTCGCACCGCAGCGCGGTGATCGGACTGGTGTTGAACATGATGCAGGCCATTATTCTGGTTCTATCGTTCTACGTCATGTTCCAGCTACTTGGGCTTAGAGGTGCCGCACTCAGGGGTGATTTCCTGCTGTACATCATGTCAGGCATTTTCGTCTATTTGACACATGTAAAGGCAGTCGGCTCCGTACTCGGATCCGAAGGGCCGGCATCGGCGATGATGCAGCATGCGCCGATGAACACTTTTGTCGCGATCACCGCTTCGGCCCTGTCAGGTCTTTATATCCAGCTATTGTCGCTGTTCATGGTGCTGACGATTTACCATATCTGCTTCACGCCGATCACAATTGATGTCCCAATCAATGCCATGGGTATGTTTCTTCTCGCATGGTTCAGTGGCTGCGCTGTTGGCATGGTCTTCTTGGCAATTAAACCATGGTCACCAGGATTCGTGGCGGTAGCGTCACAGATCTACACCCGAGCAAACATGATCGCCTCTGGGAAAATGTTTGTCGCTAATGCTCTTCCGGCCAGCAAACTTGCACTTTTCGACTGGAACCCTCTTTTTCATATCATTGATCAGATGCGAGGTTTTGTGTTCCTGCACTACAACCCGCATTTTTCATCATGGGAATACGCGTTGAAAGTTGCCGTCATCCTGCTGCTGATTGGCTTCATGGGCGAATTTTATACGCGGCGTCACGTGTCAGCCAGTTGGACGGCAGGGCGCTAGACGCGACTTCGTTAACAAACGGTAATCGGCATCCTCAAAAATCCGATATTTTCCTTACGTTCATGTGGAAGCGGCGGTTGCAGGCCCCATTTCCCATCCCTATATACGCCAAGATCGAAGATCGGGGATAAGCTTCTGATCAGATTCATGTAATAGGCGCGGGTGCCGAAACGGGTTCGCGCTGCTCAAACCGCCTGAACTAGAGGGATTTGAAAAATGGCCAAAGTTATTGGTATCGACCTGGGAACGACCAACTCCTGTATCGCCATCATGGATGGCTCCAAACCTCGTGTCATCGAAAACGCCGAAGGTGCGCGGACGACACCATCTATCGTAGCCTTCACCGACGATGAACGTCTCGTCGGTCAGCCTGCCAAACGTCAGGCCGTCACCAACCCCGAAAACACCATCTTTGCGGTAAAGCGTCTGATCGGTCGTCGGTTCGACGACAAAGACCTCGCTAAAGATAAGAAAAACATGCCTTTTGCTGTCATCGACGGCGGCAATGGCGACGCATGGGTCGAGGCCAAGGGTGAGAAATACTCCCCCAGCCAGATCTCTGCCTTCATCCTTGGCAAGATGAAAGAAACTGCCGAGACTTATCTTGGCGAAGACGTGACACAGGCCGTTATCACCGTGCCTGCCTATTTCAATGACGCTCAGCGTCAGGCGACCAAGGATGCCGGCAAGATCGCGGGCCTTGAGGTACTGCGTATCATCAACGAGCCGACAGCCGCTGCGCTGGCCTATGGTCTTGACAAGAAAGACAGCAAAACCATCGCCGTTTATGACCTTGGTGGTGGTACGTTCGACGTGACCATCCTGGAAATTGATGACGGCCTCTTTGAAGTGAAATCTACCAACGGGGACACGTTCCTGGGTGGTGAAGACTTCGACATGCGCATCGTTAATTACCTTGCCGATGAGTTCAAAAAAGAGAACTCGGTCGACCTGACCAAGGACAAGATGGCGCTGCAGCGCCTGAAGGAAGCGGCTGAAAAGGCGAAGATCGAACTGTCCTCGTCCTCCAGCACCGAAATCAACCAGCCGTTTATCTCAATGGGGTCCAACGGCCAACCGCTGCACATGGTCATGAAGCTGACCCGCGCCAAGCTGGAAAGCCTTGTATCCGATTTGATCAAGCAGTCGATCAAGCCTTGTAAGGATGCCATCAAAGACGCAGGCCTGTCGGTCAGCGATATTGATGAAGTCGTTCTGGTCGGTGGTATGACCCGGATGCCGAAGGTGAAGGAAGAAGTTGCCAAATTCTTCGGCAAGGAAGCCCACCAGGGTGTGAACCCCGATGAAGTGGTGGCCATGGGTGCCGCCATTCAAGCCGGTGTTCTGCAGGGTGACGTGAAAGACGTTGTTCTTCTGGACGTGACGCCATTGTCGCTGGGCATCGAAACCTTGGGCGGTGTCTTTACCCGCCTGATCGACCGCAATACGACAATCCCGACTAAGAAGTCCCAGGTCTTCTCGACCGCCGAGGACAATCAGAACGCCGTGACGCTGCGCGTGTTCCAGGGTGAGCGTGAGATGGCCGCCGACAACAAGATGCTCGGTCAGTTCAACCTTGAAGATATCCCACCGGCGCCACGCGGTATGCCACAGATCGAAGTGACCTTTGACATCGATGCCAACGGTATCGTTGAGGTCGGCGCCAAGGATAAAGGCACCGGTAAGGAACAGAAGATCACGATCCAGGCCTCTGGCGGTCTGTCAGACGAGGATATCGAAGCCATGGTCAAGGACGCCGAGGCAAACGCCGAGGCCGACAAGGAACGGCGTGAACTGGTTGATGCCAAGAACCAGGCCGAAAGCCTGATCCACTCGACAGAGAAGTCGATGGAAGAGCATTCGGACAAGGTGGACCCAACCACGATCGAGGCGATCGAGTTGGCTATTGCCGCGCTCAAGGATGATCTGGAAGCCGACGATGCGAAGGCCGACAAGATCAAATCGGGCATCCAGAACGTGACCGAAGCTGCCATGAAGCTCGGCGAAGCGATCTACAAGGCCTCTCAGGAAGAGGAAGGCGACGCAGAGCCGCAGGCCCGTGCCGCAGATGAAGCCGAAGACGACATCCTTGATGCCGACTTCGAAGATCTGGACGACGAAAAGCGCGGCAACTAAGGCGGTAAACCGCAAGGGATATGACCGGCCCACATACCGGGCCGGTCTTTTCCGTTCCCAAAGGGGAAGAGTATCATGGCAAAACGTGACTATTATGATGTGCTGGGTGTCGCCAAAGGTGCTGATGCTGCCACAATCAAAAAGGCCTATCGGGCAAAGGCGAAAGAACTTCACCCGGACCGCAACTCCGACAATCCAAATGCCGAAGCGCAGTTCAAAGAGGCGAACGAAGCTTACGAAGTCCTGAAAGACGAGAACAAAAAAGCTGCCTATGACCGGTATGGTCACGCCGCGTTTGAAAACGGCATGGGCGGCGGTGGCGGGCCACGCGGGCAGCAAGGCGACTTTGCCAGCGCGTTCTCGGATGTGTTCGACGACTTGTTCGGCGATTTCATGGGTGGCCAACGCGGTGGTCGCCGTAGCGGGGCGCAACGCGGCAATGACTTGCGCTACAACCTGCGCATCAATCTCGAAGATGCATATTCAGGCATGCAAAAGACCATCACTGTGCCGACATCTGTTGGCTGTGACGCTTGCAATGGTACAGGTGCCGAAGGCGGATCAGAACCACAAACCTGCCCCACATGTAACGGCATGGGCAAGGTGCGTGCGCAACAAGGTTTCTTCACCGTCGAACGTACCTGCCCGACATGTTCCGGCATGGGACAGACTATCAAGAACCCGTGCAAAACCTGCCACGGCGCTGGCCGTGTCGAAAAAGAACGGTCGTTGTCCGTCAACATCCCGGCTGGCGTTGAGACCGGCACACGGATCCGCCTGGCAGGTGAGGGCGAGGCCGGCATGCGTAGCGGGCCAACCGGCGATCTCTACATCTTTATCGAGGTAAATAGCCACGCGCTGTTTGAACGGGAAAGTACGAACCTGTTCTGCCGGGTGCCAGTTTCCATGGCGACGGCGGCGTTGGGCGGCGAAATCGAAGTGCCAACCATCGACGGTGGACGTAGCCGGGTGAAGGTGCCCGAAGGATCGCAATCCGGGCGACAAATGCGCTTGCGTAGCAAAGGAATGCCAGCGCTGCGCGGTGGTGGCTCTGGCGATATGTTCATCGAACTGGCGGTGGAAACACCTGTAAAACTGACCTCACGCCAGCGCGAATTGCTCAAAGAGTTTGATAAGTTGAGCGAAGAAAACAACCCGCAAGGGTCCAGCTTCTTCAAGTCAGTGAAAAGCTTCTGGGATTCAATGAAAAGCTGACATTAACGCGCCGGTAACCAAACCCTCGGCAAAGTGGGGCCATGTCTCACTTTGCCGAATCCCGATCCTTGTTTGCTGATCATGATGACGTCGCCATCGTCACGCCGATGCCAACGGGCCGCACGCCGTCCTATATGCGCGATCACAGAAAACGCCTGCGTGAACGGTTCATGGCCGGTGGCGCGACGGCTGTACCCGACTACGAGCTTCTGGAACTGGTCCTGTTCCGCGCAATCCCTCGGCAGGATGTCAAACCCCTCGCCCGCGCATTGATTGAGCGGTTCGGCGACTTCAATCGTGTTTTGTCGGCCCCTATCGGCCAACTAAAGCAGATCAAGGGTGTCGGCGCCTCGGTCGTCATCGAATTGAAAGTGGTTGAAGCTGCAGCACACCGGCTAGCACGTGCTAAGGTGATGCAGCGGCATGTGGTTTCAAGCTGGGATGCCTTGCTGGACTATTGCCATACGGTGATGGCACATCGCGACATCGAACAGTTTCGCATCCTTTATCTGGATACAAAGAACGTGTTGATCGCGGATGAGGAACAGGCAAAAGGCACCCTAGATCATGTGCCCGTCTACCCGCGGGAAGTGGTGAAACGCGCACTTGAACTGAACGCGGCATCAATCATTCTGGTTCATAATCATCCATCGGGCGATCCTACCCCATCCCAAGCTGACATACAGATGACTGCGAGGATCGACGGTGCGGCCAAAGCGCTGGGAATTACGGTTCACGATCACCTGATTGTCGGAAAATCCTGTGAACTCAGTTTTCGGGCACAGGGATTGTTGTCTTAACGGGCCGCCAGCGTCAGCGTGTCAAACAGATCCGGCCGCATGAATGACTGGCCAACCGCATCGCAGCCTGGCATCTGGATCTCGAACGCGCTGGAGGCCAGATATCCGCCCGCGTTGGTACGGATACCTTTCACATCCAGCTCTCGACCGCAGTTTTCCTCGGTTACTGCCGCCCCGACCTGAAGCTTGATCTGACCGTCACGGCTGACCAAGCCAGTGGGATAGGTATAGACCTCTGCCCAATACGGAATCGTCGCGTTCGATGTGCCAAGCCGCGTCATAAAACCACGTTCGCCATCATGCGCGAGTTCCGGACTATGGGTCGATGCGGACCAGATATGACCGGGATCGCCAATTGTCGCGCCAAATTCCATCGCATGAAGCTGCAGGTTGCCAGTACCGCGCCATTGCAGGATTGCGCGATCAAACATATCGGCATCCGGCACATGAACCGTTGTGCGTGCCTCTTCGATGTTGTCAACGGTGACAACAAACGTAGCTGAACTGCTTAGCGCCGGAACATCCAGTGCCAGACCACCCACGTCATCGGTCCGGGCCGAAAACATCATCTGCTCGTGCCAGACCACAAGTTCGGCATTAGGATGGCAGGGCGATTGAAGCGTCAGACCGACCATCGCCGCAAAACGCGGTTCAGCGATCAGATCGGTTTCACAACTATCCAGCGGCGAAGCAGGCATAAAACTGGCCTGCGGCGTCTCCATTTCGGCAAACCGAGCATCAACCGCGACAAGCGCTGCTTCACTTTCAAATTGGTGGATGGCTGGGGCATCAATGGCGCGGGGCATTCCAAAAATAGCAGCGCCAACGGTATTGGTGGAACTTGTGACACTGTACACTGCACTAGCCGTCGGCTGGCTGGCTTTGCGCACGGAACGCGTGTCCGACGTCCCGTCACTCTGGACGATGTAGCCGAGCCCCAGAACAATTGTCGCCGTCGCGATTGCTGTTACGCCATAGCGCATAAGGGACATACCCAACTCCCACGTGTACCCTCTCCTGCGGGTCATCGCAGCAAACGGTGGCCCTAGCACGACGCAATTATGTCAGGTTTCAGGCAAGACGCCCATGGCAATGCTTGAATTTCTTGCCAGAGCCGCACGGGCAACTGTCGTTCCGGCCCGGGTTTCCCCACGTCTCAGGGTTGTTTTCGTCAAACCCGTCGGCGGCGGTTTCCGGCTTTTCCAAACTGGGTGCTACCTGCGCGGCAGCGCGTTGCTGTTGTTCGCGCAACTGCGCAATCAGTTTTGCCTGCTCTTCTTCTGACATCGGGCGGATCTGACCCAGCTTTTGTGTCACATCCACGCGCAACCCGTCCAAAAGCCGTTCAAATAGTTGGAACCCTTCGGTCTTGTACTCGTTCAGCGGATCGCGCTGGGCATAGCCGCGGAAACCAACAACAGAGCGCAGATGTTCCAGCGTCAGAAGATGTTCGCGCCATTTCGCGTCAATGGTTTGCAAAAGCAGCTGCTTTTCAATGCTCCGCATGGCATCCGGACCAAAGGCTGCGGTCTTTTCTTCCATGAACTTGTCAGAGGCTTCTTCAAGCCGTTCTCGCATGACGTCATCGTCAACGCCCTCTTCCTCGGCCCATTCCATGACCGGCGCATCGACACCAATATCGCGGATTACAGCAGCATAGAGCCCTTCGGTATCCCATTGATCGGCATAGCTTTTCGGCGGCATATATTCCGCTACAAGGTCATCGATCACCTGATGCCGCATGTCCTGCACAATCTCGGACAGATCAGACGCTTCCATAATCTCGCGCCGCTGCGAAAAGATCACCTTCCGCTGATCATTCATCACGTCATCAAATTTCAGAAGCTGCTTGCGGATGTCAAAGTTGCGACCTTCGACCTTGGACTGCGCACGTTCCAGCGATTTGTTCACCCATGGGTGTTCGATCGCCTCGCCCTCTTTCATGCCAAGGCCCGATAGCACCTTGTCCAGCCGTTCTGACCCAAAGATACGCATCAGGTCATCTTCCAATGACAGAAAGAATGACGACCGGCCCGGGTCACCCTGACGGCCGGAACGGCCGCGCAGCTGGTTGTCAATTCGCCGGCTTTCATGGCGTTCAGTCGCCAGAACAAACAGACCTCCGGCGGCCTTGACCTTTTCCTTTTCGTCGGCGACTTCAGCCTCGATTGTGCTGCGCAACTCTTCCGGATCAGCGTCCGGATTTTCGTCTATCGCCTGCAGTACGCGCATTTCGACGTTGCCGCCCAACTGAATATCGGTCCCGCGGCCGGCCATGTTGGTGGCAATCGTTACCGCACCCAGTTTACCGGCGTCGGCAATGATCTGGGCCTCTTGTTCGTGCAACCGCGCGTTGAGGACATTATATGAGATGCCTTCAGACTTCAGTAGGTTTGCCAGATGTTCTGATTTCTCGATCGAGGTGGTGCCGACAAGGATTGGCTGACCATTGGCATGCGCGTCTTTGATAGCAGCAACAACGCCTTCGAATTTTTCACGTGCGGTGCGGTAAACCTGATCATTTTCATCGACGCGCGCGATGGGCCGGTTCGTCGGGACCTCGACCACACCAAGCCCGTAAATCTGTTGAAATTCCTCCGCCTCGGTCAGGGCCGTACCGGTCATACCGGCCAGCTTGTCGTAAAGACGGAAGTAATTCTGGAATGTGACCGAGGCGAGAGTGACGTTCTCTGGCTTGATCGACACGTTCTCCTTGGCCTCAATCGCCTGATGCAGACCATCAGACAGGCGGCGACCAACCATCATGCGCCCTGTAAACTCATCAATCAGGACGACCTCGTCATCACGAACGATGTAATCCTTGTCCTTGGTGAACAGCTTGTGCGCACGCAGGGCCTGATTGACGTGATGTACCAGCGTCGCACTTTCCGGATCATAAAGCGTCTGACCTTCCGGCAGCAAACCTCGCGCGGACAGCTTTTCTTCCAGCCAATCGTTGCCTTCGTCAGTAAATGTCGCCTGACGTGTCTTTTCATCCAGCGTAAAATGCGCTTCGTCGATGTTGGGTACGATTTCATCAATCGTGGCATACATCTCGCTGCGATCCTGCGCCGGGCCCGAAATGATCAGGGGCGTCCGCGCCTCATCGATCAGAATACTGTCAACCTCATCCACAATCGCAAAGTTATGGTGACGCTGATAGATCTGGGCCAGATCAGATTTCATGTTGTCGCGCAGGTAATCGAACCCAAGCTCGTTGTTCGTGGCATAGGTGACGTCGCAGGCGTAGGCCTCTTTTTTCTCGTCTTCGGGCTGCTGCGGTACAACCACACCGGTGGTCAGGCCGAGCGCGCCGTAAACCTTGCTCATCCATTCGGCGTCGCGACGGGCAAGGTAATCGTTCACGGTAACGATATGCACACCCTTGCCGGTCAGGGCATTGAGATAGGCGGGGAAGGTCGCGACAAGGGTTTTCCCCTCGCCGGTTTTCATCTCTGATATATTGCCCTGATGCAGAAAAATGCCGCCGATCAATTGAACATCAAAAGCACGCAGGCCCAATGCGCGCTTGGCCGCCTCACGGCAATTGGCGAAGGCTTCTGGAAGCAGCGCATCGAGGCTTTCGCCCCCCATGGCCCGTTGCGCCAGGCTTTCTGTTTTTTCCTTGATCTGCTCGTCGGTCAGTTTTTCGTATTCCGGCTCCAGCGCGTTGATCTTGTCGACCAGCGAACGCACAGATTTGACTTTGCGGTCATTGGGTGTGCCAAACACCTTTTTGGCGATCGTTCCGATACCCAGCATATTCACTCCGGCGGCGCGACGGCGCCTGTCTGACATCTATTTGAGAGGAGGTCGCTTGTAGGCCCGTTGCGGGCCACATACAAAGGGCCAAGACCAGCCCCCTCGAGGCATTCATGGGATGTAAGGGGCCGGATATGCAGTGTCAACGCCGCGCGCCCGCGTCGGCTATCAAGGGATCGTATAATGCTGAAACATGTTACACTTTTGGGGTCCGCCGCGCTGGCCCTGTCCATTGCGACACAGACTGCCGCGCAGGACGAGATCACGGGCGACACCGTTGTGGCCAAAGTGGGCGATACAGAAATTACCGTGGGCCAGTTGATCATCGCCCGCGCCCAATTGCCTCAACAGTATAGCCAGTTCCCCAACGAAGCGCTGTTCGACGGGCTGATTGAGCAACTGATCCAACAACAGCTTTTGGCGGACGCGCTGGAGGAGGTCCCGTCAGGGATCGAATACACGTTGCAGAACGAACGCCGGTCACTGATGGCCGGTGAATTGGTCAATGCCATCTCAGCCGACGCCGTAACCGACGAGGCGATCCAGGCCGCCTATGACGCTGCATTTGCGGATGTGGAAGAGGTCAATGAATTCAACGCCTCTCACCTTCTGGTCGCAACCGAGGAAGAGGCGCTGGCCGCCAAGGCGCGGGTGGATGAGGGTGCCGCCTTTGCCGATGTGGCGCGGGATGTGTCGACGGGGCCGACGGGGCCAAATGGCGGAAATCTGGGTTGGTTTGCGCCGGGCGCGATGGTGCCGGAATTTGAGGAAGTGATCAGCAACCTTGAAGTCGGCGCCGTTTCGGATCCGTTTGAAACGCAGTTCGGATGGCATGTGGCAACGCTGAACGAAACACGGGTTCAGCCGCAACCGACATTGGAACAGATGCGCAATCAGCTGGCCAACGACATTCAGGAGGCTGCGATTACCGCGCGTCTGGATGAACTGGCGGCAGCGCAGGAGGTTGTCAAACCGACGGTCGGCGATTTCGACCCCAATATCATCGACCGTCTTGAGCTGATTGAGTAAGCGCCAATGGCGATATCACCACTTGCCCCGGCCGCATTCCCTGACCTGCCGGTTATTGATGGGGTTACCTTCGCTGCAGCCTCTGCTGGCGTAAAATACAAGGGTCGCGCGGATGTCATGCTGGCGCTTCTTGCGCCGGGCAGCGCCATTGCTGGGGTATTCACACGGTCCGCGACGCGATCAGCACCTGTGCTGGATTGCCAGGCGAAACTGGGCGGTGATCCGTCGGGACCTGCGGCTGTTCTGGTGAATTCTGGTAATTCAAATGCCTTCACCGGCAAGAACGGGATTGACGCGGTTGCCGCGCTGACCTCTGCCGTTGCTGAGGTTACTGGCATAGACGCCAAACGGGTTTTCACGGCATCGACTGGCGTGATCGGCGAACCGCTGCCTTTTGAACGGATTACCGCAAAGCTGTCAGACCTTTATGACGCGCAATCGGCGACGTCGATCACTGATGCCGCGCGTGCGATCATGACCACCGATACCTTTCCAAAGGGTGCGACCGCGACGGTCGATATCAGCGGCAAGTCGGTAAAAATTGCAGGAATTGCAAAGGGTTCGGGCATGATCGCACCCGACATGGCGACGATGCTGGTCTATATCTTTACCGATGCGCTGATCGCGCAGGATGATCTGCAAGCGCTGGTTTCGGAGTGGAATAACAAGACCTTCAACTGCATCACGGTCGATAGCGACACCTCGACATCCGATACGTTGATCATGGTGGCAACCGGAGCGTCTGGGGTCGATGTTACTGGAAACGCTGCATTTTCCGAGGCCCTGCATCAGGTCATGCTGGACCTCGCGCATCAAGTTGTCCGCGATGGTGAAGGGGCCAGTAAGTTCGTGACCGTCGGCGTCACGGGTGCTGCAAATGATGATGATGCCCGTAAGGTCGCGCTTTCAATCGCAAATTCGCCGCTGGTCAAAACCGCCATCGCGGGCGAGGACGCCAATTGGGGTCGCGTTGTCATGGCTGTCGGCAAGTCAGGCGCGGCGGCAGATCGGGATACGCTGTCGATCCGCTTTGGCGACATCACTGTCGCCGAAAATGGTTGGCGCGCACCGGATTATTCTGAAGAGGCCGCAGCGGCTTATATGAAGAACGATGAACTGGTCATCGGCGTTGATATGGGCATTGGCGATGGCGCCAGCACCGTTTGGACTTGTGACCTAACCCACGGGTATATCAGCATTAATGCGGATTATCGGTCGTGAAAACAGTTCTTGTCTCGGCGGTCGCGCTGATCGACGTGGATGGTCGTGTGCTGCTGGGCCAACGCCCCGAGGGCAAATCCATGGCCGGCCTGTGGGAGTTTCCGGGCGGCAAGGTTGAGGCGGGAGAGACGCCGGAGGCGGCTTTGATCCGCGAATTGCATGAAGAACTGGGGATCGACACCTGGGCATCATGTCTGGCCCCGCTGACATTCGCGAGCCATTCATATGATGATTTTCATTTGCTGATGCCGCTTTTCGCCTGCCGCAAGTGGGAAGGCGCGCCGCAATCGCGGGAAGGACAGGCGCTGAAATGGGTGCGCGCACATGAGCTGCGGGATTATCCGATGCCTGCGGCAGACATCCCGCTGATCCCGATTTTGCGCGACTGGTTATAGGCCGCCGCGCAACGTTCGGTGGTGTTGCGTGGGGAGTACCGCGCGGTGATTTGGCCGGAATCCACGAATCATTCGTTAATACTGGTGTTTTCGTCGATTTGGGCGATCGGCATCGCGTCGGCAAAACGTCGGACTTGCGTCGGACCCCTATCAGCGAATTTGCGGGATTAACGCCGCGTGCGGTGTAAACGTAAATGCGGCGTTAAGGTTTTGCGGTCGAGTTGATCTGCAGGCTCACACGCTCAGATCTGCTTAGTTGCTTCTGCCATAGGTGATTGATCCGGTGATGCCGGACCCGCCTATGTTTTCCCGTCGCGCCGTGACACTGCCACTGGCAGAATGGCCGGATTTGTTATTGAAGCCGAATGTCAGGGAGCCGCTGAATTCGATCCCGGATTCCCCATTTTCCGGGCGCGGATCACTGGCCGCATCCAGTGCGGATTGCAGTGCGATGGCGTCCGCGTCAGGTTGGGTGTCCATGATCATGTCCGACAGCACCTCGCCCGTGGTCCGGCTGACAATCACCTCGCGCCGGTGTTCGCCATTATTGGCCGTGATACGGGTACGCCCGAGCGTGGTCGTGGTGACATCTTCGATCTGATAATCCACTGCCTCTAACCCGCGTACAACGTCGGCATAGTTGCGGTTCTGGCCTAGCTGGTAGGTTTGCCCCAGCCCCGAATAATCAGCGTCTTGCGCAGGGGCCAACGCTGGCATTGCAGCCAATGACAGCGCGACGGGCAGGATGGTGAAAAATCTCATGATGCTCTCACTTGTGGTTTGACGGGTGCCATGATCAGCACGTTAACCGATCTTTGCCGGTTCATCACGCGATGACGATGGATATCCATGTGTATTTCGCGTCTTTCAACCCGTAGATTGACGCGGGCAGCGAGCCAGATGCGGGTTTCGACCACAAACGAAAAGGGCGGCCCTGCCGGACCGCCCCTTTTCGATGCCTCTTTGATCGGATCAAAGGTTGCGTTCGACCTCTTCCCGCTCGAAGATTTCGATCACGTCATCGGGCCGGATATCTTCGTAGTTTTCGAAGGCCATGCCGCATTCCTGACCGGACTGGACCTCTGGCACTTCGTCCTTGAAGCGTTTCAGGGTTTTCAGCGTGCCTTCGTGGATCACGACGTTGTCGCGCAGCAGACGCACACCGGCAGAGCGGCGCGCCACACCTTCGGTGACGATACAGCCGGCGACCTTGCCCACATTGGAGACCTTGAAGACCTCTTTGATGGAGGCGTAGCCGATGAACTTTTCCTTGATCTCGGCGGAGAGCAGGCCGGAGGCCGCTTTTTTGACGTCGTCCACTAGGTCGTAGATCACCGAATAGTACCGGATTTCGACGCCTTTCTGGTTTGCCGTGTTCCGTGCGGTCGCATTGGCACGCACGTTGAAGCCAAAGACCGGCGCACCCGATGCTTCGGCCAGGCCGATATCGGTTTCGGTGATGGCGCCGACCCCGGAATGCAGGACGCGCACGCGCACCTCTTCGTTGCCGATTTTTTCCATCGCCTGCACGATTGCTTCGGCGGAACCCTGCACGTCGGCCTTGACCACGATGGGCAATTCGCTGACGTTTTCGTTTTCCTTGGCGTTGGCCATCAGCTGTTCAAGCGTGGTTGCCGCACCGGCAGCCGCACGTTTTTCCTTGGCCGCTTTTTCACGATATTCGGCGATTTCACGCGCCTGCGCATCGGTTTCGACGACGTTGAGAACGTCACCCGCTTCTGGCGTGCCATTCAGACCAAGCACTTCGACCGGAACGGCAGGGCCTGCTTCCTGAACGCGTTCGCCCTTGTCGTTGATCAGGGCGCGGACCTTGCCGTACTGTTCGCCGACAACGAAGATGTCGCCCTGATGCAGCGTGCCGTTCTGGATCAGAACGGTGGCCACGGGCCCGCGACCCACGTCAAGCTGCGCCTCGATCACGGCACCTTCGGCGGCGCGGTCGGGGTTGGCTTTCAGTTCGAGGATTTCGGCCTGCAGCGCGATGGCTTCGAGCAGATTGTCGAGGCCCTGACCGGTGATTGCCGAAACTTCGACATCCTGCACTTCGCCGGACATCTTTTCGACGATGACCTCGTGCTGGAGCAGGTCGGTACGCACCTTGTCGGGGTTGGCGGATGGTTTATCGATCTTGTTGATCGCCACGATCATCGGCACGTTGGCGGCCTTGGCGTGGTTGATCGCCTCGATCGTCTGGGGCATCACGGCGTCATCAGCAGCGACCACAAGTACTACGATATCCGTCACCTGCGCCCCGCGCGACCGCATGGATGTAAACGCGGCGTGGCCGGGTGTATCGAGGAATGACAGCACCGCACCGCTATCGGTTGTCACCTGATAGGCACCGATATGCTGGGTGATCCCGCCAGCCTCGCCCGCGACAACCTTTGCGTTGCGGATCGCGTCAAGCAGCGAAGTTTTCCCGTGGTCGACATGGCCCATGATTGTGATGATCGGTGGGCGTGATTTGAGGTCTTCGGGTTTGTCTTCGACGGCTTGAATGACGTCTTCGACGTCGGCGTCAGAGACGCGCACGACCTTGTGCCCGAATTCTTCGATGATCAGTTCGGCGGTGTCCGCGTCAATCGTCTGGTTCTGGGTCGCCATGATCCCGTTATTCATCAGGGCCTTGACCACATCAGCCACACGTTCGGTCATCCGGTTGGCCAGTTCCGAGACGGTAATCGCCTCTGGCAGGGCCACATCGCGGAAGATCTTTTCACGCTCGACAGATCCGCCCATCGCCTTGGCGCGGGCGCGGTCCTGCTTGCGTTTCATTGCGGCCATGGATCGCTGGCGTCCACCTTCGCGACCGGTCAGCGCATCGTTCAGTGTCAGCTTGCCGGACCGACGGCCATCGTCGCCACCGCGACCCGGCTTGGACTTGCCACCCTTGTCGCGGTCGTCCCCGCCACGGTCCGTCTTGCGCGGCGCGGCTGTTGGACGCGAGACCGCAGTCTCGCCAGGCACGGCGGCAGCGGCGGGTGGGGCATCGGCGACGGCCTTGGCTTTTGCGGCCTCTTCACGCTTGCGTTCTTCTTCGTCAGCCTTGGCCTTGGCACGTTCTTCACGTGCCTTGTCTTCGGCTTCCTTGGCCTCAATCTCAGCACGGCGTGCCTCGCGTTCGGCGGCGCGTTCCTTTTCCTCGGCTTCGCGTTTGGCTGTTTCTTCAGCCTCGCGCGCCTTGGCGTTGGCAAGCGCCTTCATCCGGCGTTCGAGTTCGACATCCGAAATACCAGCCGGACGTTTGGACGGATCACCGCCAATCGGACCAGTGGGTTTTGCTGTCGGCTTGGCCGCACCAGGCTTGGGCACCACAACGCGCTTGCGCTTGGTTTCCACCACCACATTCTTGGTCCGCCCATGGCTAAAGCTTTGCTTCACGTTGCTTGGACGCGAACCACCCAGGCCGAGTGTCTTTTTACCGTCGTTATCGCTCATCTAGCTTCTTTATCCTTCCCGGCGGCCGTATAACCACCGTTCACTTCGCGCAGACCACGTAGCTTTGTGGCTTCCTCTACAACACGATTGCTGAGTCCACCAGTGGCAAGCGCGCCATGTATCACAGTTTGCCGCCCAAATGCCAAACCCAATTCGGTTGACGTGAGGCACCCGAAATAGCGGGCCCCTTCGGGCGTCCATAATTTCGTTTTCCCGCGTTCGGACCCATCAGAGGCCTGAACAAGAACGCGGACCCGTTCACCACCGGCAAGCCAGCCCTTTACCTTTTCAAACCCGCAGACGGCAAGGCCGGCCTTGCGGGCCAACGCGATCAGATCCACGACCCGGCGCGCCAATTGGCGTTCCACCTCATCAACCAGACCATCGGGCACGGTGACCGCTTGCTTGGCCGATCTGGAAAACTGGCCTTTGCGGGCGTCTTCCAGCGCCTTGCGGTCGGCGGTTACATATATACCACGTCCCGGTAACTTACCCAAAACGTCAGGCACAACCTGATTGTCGGGGCCCACAACAAAGCGGATCAGTCCAGCCTTTGGCTGTACCTCACCGGTGACGATGCATTTGCGTTCAGCATCGTCCCGATCCTTGTTATGGCCGCCCCGCGCCATCTGTTGCCCCACCGGAGACCTGAAATCAGGCCTCCGCCTCCTCTTCTGTCTCTTCTTCTTCGGCTGCTGCCTCAAGCTCGGCCGGGTCGACCCAGCCCAGCATGACGCGCGCGGTCATGACCATGTTCTGTGCTTCTTCAAGCGACACATCGAACGGTTCCAGCACGCCATCGTCCTTGACCCTTTCGCCATCCACGGTCGTCCAGCCGCCAGCCAATTCCCAGTCCGCACAGGTGGCAAAGTCTTCCAGCGTTTTCACGCCATCTTTGCCCAGCGCCTCGAGCATTTGCGGTGTCAGCCCTTCAAAATTGGCAAGGCTGTCTTCGACACCCAGCGCACGGGCGGCTTCCATCGCCTTTTTGGCCTGTTCTTCGAGGTAATCACGGGCGCGTGCCTGCAATTCACCTGCGGTGTCTTCGTCGACGCCTTCGATAACCAGAAGTTCGTCAATTTCGACATAGGCGACTTCTTCAAGATTTGTGAAGCCTTCGGAGACCAGTAGTTGGGCAAAGAATTCGTCCAGATCAAGAGTATCCATGAACAATTTTGTTCGCTGCTCGAATTCAGCCTGACGCCGCTTGGATTCTTCTTCCTCGGTCATGATGTCGATGTCGAGGCCGGTCAGCTGGCTGGCCAGACGCACGTTCTGACCGCGCCGCCCGATGGCGAGTGACAGTTGTTCCTCGGGCACGACGACTTCGATCTTGCCAGCTTCCTCGTCCAGAACAACCTTGCTGACCTCTGCGGGCTGCAATGCGTTGACGAGGAAGGTCGGCATGTCTTCGTTCCAGGGAATGATGTCGATCTTTTCGCCCTGCAATTCGTTCACGACGGCCTGCACACGGGAACCGCGCATACCGACGCAGGCGCCGACAGGATCAATGGAGTTGTCGTAGCTGATAACCGCGATCTTGGCGCGCGAACCGGGGTCACGGGCCACTGCCTTGATCTCGATGATGCCTTCGTAGATTTCGGGCACTTCCATCTTGAAGAGTTCGGCCATGAATTCCGGCGCTGTGCGCGAAAGGAAAATCTGCGGGCCGCGCTGTTCGCGGCGCACTTCCTTGATGTAGCAGCGGATACGGTCGTTGGGGCGGTAAGCCTCGCGGCCGATCTTTTCATTGCGGCGCAGGATCGCCTCGCCAGCGCCTACATCGACGATGACGTTGCCGTATTCCTCGCGCTTGACCAGCGCGTTGATGATCGTACCAGCGCGATCCTTGAATTCTTCGTATTGCTTGTCACGCTCGGCTTCGCGGACCTTTTGCAGGATTACCTGTTTGGCCGATTGCGCCGCGATCCGGCCCAGTTCGACCGGTGGCACCTCTTCGATCAGCTGTTGGCCGACCTCGGGGTTTTCCATGTACTGCTTGGCTTGTTCGACGGTGAATTCAGCCTGATAGTTTTCCAGCTCTTCATCCTCGACCACGGTGCGGACGCGGGTGAATGTCGCCTTGCCGGTCTTGCGGTCGATGGACACGCGAATGTCCATTTCGGCCCCGTAACGGGATTTCGCAGCACGGGCGAGCGATTCTTCCATCGCTTCGACCACCAGATTGGGGTCGATCATCTTTTCGCGGGCCACGGCCTCTGCTGTTTGCAGAAGCTCGAGCTGGTTGGCTGATGTGATTGCCATCAGGTGTTCTCCTCACCTTCAATTATTGTTTCGATTTCATCAAATTGGGTCTCGTCTATCTGACCCGCATCCTTGCGTCCGCGCAGTACGTCGCGGATCAGTTCATCTGTCAGGACCAGCTTGGCGTCGGACAGCCAGTCGAATTTCAGCCCGATGGTGCCTTCCTCGATCGTGATCAACACCTCATCGCCTTCGGTACCCGCCAGCGCCCCCTTGAACCGGCGACGGCCGTCGATCAGTTGTTCGGTTTCGATCTTGGCTTCGAACCCTTCCCACTGGTCGAAATCCTTGAGCCGGGTCAGGGGGCGGTCGATGCCGGGGCTTGAGACCTCGAGGTTGTAGACATCGACGATGGGGTCTTCGACATCCAACACCGCGCTGAGGGCGGTTGATATCTGGCCGCATTCATCCACCTCGATCTGGCCATCGGGCCGCTGCACCATGATTTGCAAGATCGTTTCCTTGCCGCTCATCAGGCGGACGCGCACGACTTCGAATCCCATGTCTTCGACGACAGGGGTCACGATTTCCGCTACACGGCGGTCAATCGCCGCCTTTGCAATCAGGTCATTCGTCATGGTCAAATCCGCCATTGCGGCACAAAAAAACGGGCGCGCGGCCCGTCGATATTTCCCGGTGGAGCCTTGGGGGTGGAAGCCAAAACGCCGCTATTGATGGTGATATACGCAGAGTGGACTGAGTCTGCAAGGGGCATGATTTCATGACGCCGGCGCAGGGGACGATCGGGGGTGTAGATAACATCAGGACCGGCCCCGCCAAGGGCCGGTCCTGGATCATGGTCGTCAGTGGGCTACGACCATGATCCTCTGGTCAGGATCGCTGCTTTAAAGCCCAAGTAAACGGTTGAGTTCGGCCAGCGCAGCGGGCGACAGATCTGACCCGCCAGTCAGAGCGGCGAGGACTTCTTGGGTTTCCGCCTGCGCGTCCAATGCATCGTCCCGTGCCGCCTGATATTCATCGGCGGCGGTTGTCACTGCGTCTTCATATCCGCCTTCGGGGAATTCTGCGATGATTTCTTCTTCGCTGAGGCCTATGAGGCGCTGGTATTCGGCGTAGGCTTCATCCTGAACGGCAACGACATCCGCAAAGTCGCCGCGCGCCTGTTGATAGGCGTAAAGTTTGCCTGGCATGCTGTTGGGCGAGGCGTTGCGCAGCGCGTTGGGGTTGGCGTGTGCCGCGTTCAGGCTGCCAAGTTCGCGGGCGAGCGCGCCGCGTCCGTTGCTGTTGCCGTTTCCGTTACCGCGCCCGTTGCCGTTCGCATTGGCATGCTGATTTCCGCGGCTTTCGGTGCGATCCCGGCCACCATTGCCGCGCCCGTTACCATTGCCATTCCCTTTGCCGCGTTCGGCGTAAGCCTCGGTGGTCGACATGAATGTCACCGTTGCAGCAGTCGTAGAAAGAATGAGCGCAACAGCGCTGGTCTTAAGAAGCGTGTTGAGAATCGAGGTCATGTTTGTACCTTTCCCGTTAATTCGACCATTCAGGCGTATCAGCGGTGCTGTGAATGACGCATGAACTACTTGTTATGTTGGAGTTCCGCGTCAAATCCGCGTAACAGTTTGTAAAATATGATATTTTCTGGATGGGTGTTAATGCACGAAGATGAACAGCCGTACCGCGACCGGCGGAAATCTGCTGTTAAAGTATTGAGACTTTTAAGTTTACGCGCCCGAAACCCTGAAAACAAAACACCCCGCCGTTTGGCGGGGTGTTTGCGTAACCACTACTGATACCTCAGTCCACTCGTTCACTAAGACACAAAAGAGGAGTCGGAAACCCAGGGCTGTTTGATAGAGCTCGGTCCTGCCATCTGTCGAAGGCAGATTGTCACCCTGACATCCAAAACATCACAATATCAGAATACTTACAGCATTCTGCGTGAACCTCTGTTGAACAATTCGTTATCTGGAGATGTTAGGTTTTGTCGGAAAATAGTGAGGAAACGATTATTTTCCAAAGACTTAGGACGTTAAGATAAATGAATGGCCAAAATTTCATTCAAAAAACTTTCATTTGAGATCGGTAAAATGAGAAACGCCCCACCGATTGGCGGGGCGTTTCGAAAAATCAGATCCTGTCAGAGGATCAGGCGATAGACCACCGTTCGGCCATGCGGCCGTTATCCATCTGCCAGAGGTTGCCCACCGTGTCCGGCGTTGCAATCCGGTTGTTCACCGCTTGCACATAGTTGGCGAACATCGGGATCAGTACGCCGCCTTCGTCGCGCAGGATCTGTTGCATTTCCCCGTACTGTTCGCGGCGCTTGTCGCTGTCGAGTTCAGCGCGGGCGGTCAGCAGCAACTCCTGGAACCGTGGGTGATCCCACTGGCTGTCGTTCCATGGCACGCCAGCCTCGTAAGCGGTCGAGAACATCCAGTCTTCGGTCGCGCGACCGGACCAGTAGCAGGCGCAGAATGGTTTTTTCAGCCAGACATTGGACCAGTAGCCGTCTGACGGTTCCTGTACGACATTGATGTTGATGCCACCTGCCGCTGCAGAGGCTTGGAACAGCTGAGCCGCATCAACGGCCCCTTCAAAGGCGGCGTTCGAGGCGGACAGGTCGATATTGATGCTGTCCAGACCGGCCTGTTGCAGGTGGAATTTGGCCTTGTCGGGATCGTAGGCCAGTTGTTCCATATCACCGGCGTAATACTGGTTTGCGGGGCCGATGGGCGTGTCGTTCCCGACCTGGCCATGGCCCAGCAGGATCTTGTCGACCATTTCCTGACGGTTGATGCCGTATTTCAGGGCTTGGCGCACATTCACATCATCAAACGGCGCGGTCTTGGTCAGCATCGGGAAGCTGTAATGCTGGTTGCCGGTCACTTCCTGAATCCGCAGGGCGGGGTTCGCCCGCAGCAAGGCCTCGGTCTTGAAGTCGATCCGGTTGATCGCATCGACCTGCCCGGTCATCAGCGCATTCATCCGGGCGGTGTTGTCGTTGATGGCGATATATTCGATCTCATCAAAGAAGCCAGCGCTGTCGCCCTTGTAGTGGTCGGCATAGCGGGTGGCGACCATGCGCACACCGGGGTCGAAGGCCTGGACCTGATAGAGGCCTGTGCCGATGCCTTTGGCGATGCCTTCCTCGATCTGCCCGGCGGGGAAAATCAGGATGTGATAGTCCGACATCAGATAGGGGAAATCCGCGTTGCCGGCGGCCAAGGTGAACTGGACCTGATGGTCAGTGATCTTCGTCATCTCAGTGATGGCTTCGACGATTGGCTTGGCCGCTGATTTGGATTCTTCACCAAGGTGCATCTGGAGTGATTCAATCACGTCATCCGCACCGAAGGGCTTGCCATTGTGGAAAGTCACGCCCTGGCGCAGGTTGAATGTCCAGGTTTTGGCGTCGGCGGATGCTTCCCAGCTTTCGGCCAATTCGCCCTTGAGCGATCCGTCAGCGGCAATTTCTGTCAGGCTGTCGAACACCGTGCCTTGTGCGGACGCGATCATGAAAAGATCGGAATGGGTCCGGCCATCCCAACTGTCTGTCGTGTTTGCGCCGCTGAGGCCCGCAGTCAGTTTACCGCCACGGGTCTGCGCGCGCAGCGGCATGCCCGAAAGGCTTAGAACACCGGCGGCGGCCCCTGTCTTGAGCAGCCCGCGTCTACTAATTCCATTCATGATCGTTCTCCCTGGTTCGATTTATCCGCACCCGTCAGGGCGCCTGATTCGCATTACATCTTATCAACTGCGGCATCGCCGATGTTATCAACTCCGCGTTCCGCCAGCAGATTGGTCAGCCAGTCGGGGTCCATTTCTGGGACCGACGACAGCAAAAGGTCGGTATAGGCGTGGTGAGGCGGTTTGAACATGTCATCTTTTGGCCCCTGTTCGACCACGCGGCCATCCTTCATCACCACCACCTCATCCGAAATCGCTTTCACGGTGGCAAGGTCGTGGGTGATGAACATATAGGTCAGCGACAGGTCATCCTGCAATTTGGCGAGGAGTCGCAGGATACCTTCGGCGACCAGTTGGTCCAAGGCCGATGTGACCTCATCACAGATGATGAATTTCGGCTCGGCGGCAAGCGCCCGTGCGATGCCGATCCGCTGTTTCTGCCCGCCCGAAAGTTCGGACGGCAGCCGGTTGTAGTACTCTGTCGGTTCCAGTTCGATCTGTTCCAGCAGCGCATCGACCCGTTTACGTTTTGCGCCGCCCGTCAGGCCCAGATAGAACTGCACGGGCCGCGCGATGATCTGGCCGATGGACATGCGCGGGTTCAGGGCCGTATCGGCCATCTGGTAAATCATCTGGACCTGCCGCAACTGATCCTTGGATCGTTTGCGATAGTCAGGTGGCAGCACCTCGCCATCGAGCAGTATCTGCCCTGCCGTCGGCGGCAACAGCCCTGTAATACAGCGGGCGGTGGTCGATTTGCCCGATCCGCTTTCGCCGACCACGGCCACGGTTCGGCCTGCATGCATGTCAAAGCTGACGTCGTACAAAACGGGAACCTTGCCATAGGCCGCATCCACATTCTGCACGCTTACCACCGGGGTTGATCCGGTGATGACATCGGGTTTGCGTGGCCGTTCAAAGCTGCGCACGGCCCAGAGCGATTTGGTATAGTCCTGCGTGGGCGCGGCCAGCATGGTGCGCGTGTCT
Source organism: Yoonia sp. SDW83-1 (assembly GCF_046762885.1). Lineage (NCBI taxonomy): Bacteria > Pseudomonadati > Pseudomonadota > Alphaproteobacteria > Rhodobacterales > Paracoccaceae > Yoonia > Yoonia sp. SDW83-1. The sequence goes on along the minus strand of NZ_JBKQXO010000002.1, from coordinate 148,213 downwards.
GCGGTTTCGACCTCATCCCCTTTCAGCAGCACCTTGATCCGGTCGGCCATCTGCGCCACGACCGCAAGATCGTGGGTGATATAGATCGCGGCTGTATTGAACTGTTCGACGATATCCCGGATGGAGGCCAGAACCTCGATCTGGGTGGTCACGTCGAGCGCGGTTGTCGGTTCGTCAAAGATAATCAGATCGGGACGGCAGGACATGGCCATTGCCGTCATCGCCCGCTGCAATTGCCCGCCGGAGACCTGATGCGGATAGCGGAAACCGATCTCCTCGGGGTTAGGCAGGCGCAGCTTGCGGTAAAGCTCGATCCCGTCCGCCTCACTTTCGCCCCGGCCCATGACGCCGTGCTGCACGGGTCCTTCCACATGCTGATCCATCAACTTGTGGGCCGGGTTGAAGCTGGCGGCGGCGGACTGCGCCACATAGGCGATGCGTTTGCCCAGCAGTTCCCGCTTGGTTGCCGCTGATGCGGTCAGCAGGTCGATCCCGTCAAATTCTACGGTGCCTTCGCTGATCCGCACGCCATCGCGGGTATAGCCCATGGCGGCCAGCCCAAGGGTAGATTTGCCTGCGCCGGATTCGCCGATCAGGCCGAGCACCTCACCCCGAGCAAGGGTTAGGTCGACCCCATTGATGATCGGATTCCAAGTTTCATCGCTACGGCCTTCAAGCTTGACGCCGCGCATTTTGACGAGGGGGGGTTCGTCGCTCATTCTTTTAGCCCCGATGATTTGTGCAGCATCCAGTCAACCACAAAGTTGACCGCAACGGTCAGCAAAGCGATCGCCCCGGCCGCGAGCAATGGTGCAGTGGCGGCCATCGGTGCGAACTGCGCGTAGTTTACGAAACCGCCCAGATCGCGCACCATGGTGCCCCAGTCAGCGAGCGGTGGCTGGATGCCGACGCCAAGGAAGGACAGCGCCGCGATGGTCAGGAAGACAAAGCAGAAGCGCAGCCCGAATTCGGCCAGCAGGGGGGCCGTGGCGTTGGGGAGGATTTCCTTGAACACCAGATACCCCAGGCCTTCGCCCCGCAGCTTTGCCGCCTCGATATAATCCATCACCACGATGTTCTGCCCGACGGCCCGCGCCAGCCGGTAGACCCGCGTGCTATCGATGACGGCGATGATCAGGACCATGAATACGGTAAGCGGAATGCCCAGTTCTGGTGCCCAGACGCTGGCGATGGTCATCAGGAGCAGCGCAAAGATCAGCGAGGGGATCGCCATCAGCACGTCGACAAGGCGCGACAGGACCTGATCAAGCCAACCGCCCAATGTGGCCGCCAGAAACCCGAATGTGCCGCCCAGCAGGAATGCCAGCAATGTGGTGGCAAAGGCGATGCCAACGGTGTTCTGGGCCCCATAGATCAGGCGGCTGAGGATATCGCGCCCGATCTGGTCGGTGCCAAGCGGGAAATCGGGGCTGCCGCCCAGCGCAGGATCACCGCCGGGGGTGATGTTCGCAGCAACGCCTGGGATGATCTGTTCCTGTCCATAGGGGGCGATGGCGGGCGCAAAAATCGCCAGAATGGCGTAGATCAAGATGGTCAGGATGCCGAAAGAGGCGGTCAGCGGCATGGAGCGGAACATCTTCTTGGTCCAAGCGGTGCCGACCGACCGGCCAAGAATGCGGAACAGCCATGCGGCGATGGCGAATATGATGAACCCTTCGATCGCGATGCGCAGGAAAAAGAACTTGTTGGCGACCAGTGGGTCTGCGCTACGCCCCTGCAGATAGGCCCAGCCCAGCCACAGCAGGACAACGACACCAAGCACATAGCCATAGGCGACGCCAAAAGGCATATCGCGGAATTTCGGCGCTTTGCCCGTGGCGGCCTGCCCGGCAAAGCGGAAACCCCAGGCCAGTGCCCCCATGCCGACCAAAGTGGCTAGGATCCAGATAATCATTTCGGATGCCTCAGACGCGGATTGGACAGGATCGACAGGATATCGGCCGTCAGGTTCAAGAGGATATAGGCCGCGGCGAAGATCAGGCAGCAGGCCTGAACGACCGGGATATCGCGGATTTTCACGCTATCGACGAAGAGCTGGCCAATGCCCGGGTAGACGAACACCACTTCGACCACCACAACACCGGTGATCAGATAGGCAAGGTTCAGCGCAATCACGTTGATAATCGGCGCCAGCGCGTTGGGCAGGGCGTGCTTTACAATCACCCGCATCGGCGACAGGCCCTTGAGCCGCGCCATTTCAATGTAGGGTGAGGCTAACAGGTTGATGATGGCCGCGCGGGTCATCCGCATCATGTGGGCGGTGACCACCAGGGTCAGGGTTAATGCCGGCAGCATCGACTTTTCTAGTCGTTCACTGAAGGCCATCCCCTCAAAGATATTCGAAAGCGATGGGAAAATCGGGTTCAAGACTGCAAGAAACAGGATCAGGATATACGCGAGGAAGAACTCTGGGCTGGAAATCGACGACAGCGTGAAGATGTTGGTTGCGCGGTCAAAGACAGTATTGCGATACAGCGCTGCCAAAATCCCAAGGATGATCGAAAAAGGCACCGCAATGGCCGCCGTCACCATGGCCAGAAACATTGTGTTGGCAAAGCGGGGTGCGATCTGGGCGGCGACGGTTGTTGCGCCCGAGTCGGTGCCGGTAAAGCTTGCAAAATTCGCCTGTGCAAAGCTGGTGCCGAGATCGCCACGCAGCACGCCACCCAGCCAGTCGAAATACCGCGTGATCGGCGGCTGATCGAGCCCCAGGTCACGCCGGATTGACGCCACCGCATCGGGCGTGGCCCCCTGGCCAAGGATATTCTGTGCGAAATCGCCAGGCAGCAGGTTTACCGCCGTAAAGATCACAACCGAGACAATGAGCAAGGTCAGCACGCCCAATAACAGGCGTTGCAGGATAATCGTCAGGACATTGCCCAAAAGCTTTTGTTCCCCGTTAGTCTTGATGAACTTTAGCGGCTGGTTTTCACCTGTAAACCCTAAAGCCCGAGCGTTCCGCGCTGGGCACCCATCATATCCATCGTGCGCACCAGTTCCGCGCTGATCCCCGGTTCGGACAAAGCATGGCCTGCCCGACCGATCAAGGTCAACCGCGACTTGGGCCACATCTGCGCCAGCCGGTGTGCCGAGACCGGCGGACAGATCATGTCGTACCGTCCTTGCACGATGACGCCCGGGATGTCAGCAATCTTGTCCATCTGGGCCGGGTTCAGGATTTGCTGATCCCCTGACAGGAACCCGGCATTGTAGAAGTAGTGGTTTTCCAGCCGTGCAAAGGCGCGGGCGTAATCGGCAGGGCTTTCCCCGGTGATCCCGTCGCTGTCGATAGAGGCCAGCGCGTTTTCCCATGATGCCCACGCGCGGGCATAGCGCGTCTCTTGCGGTAGATCGCCAGAGAACAGCCGCCTGTGATAGGCCGCGATAAAGTTATCCTGCTCGTCTTTCGGGATCAGACTGGCAAAGCTTTCCCACAATTCCGGCCAGAATTTGCCCGCGCCGCCACCATAGAACCAATCCAGTTCCGGCTGGGTCATCAGGAATACGCCGCGCAGGGTCAGCGCCGCAGCCCGGTCGGGATGGGCTTGGGCATAGATCAGCGCGAGTGTCGCCCCCCAGGACCCGCCAAAGACGATCCAGCGATCGATGCCCAGCGTTTTGCGGATCAGTTCGATATCCGCCACCAGATGCCAGGTCGTATTTGCCTGAACGCTTGCATGGGGTCGTGACCGGCCACAGCCGCGCTGATCGAACAGGATCACCCGAAAGACATTGGGATCGAAATACCGGCGCATCGCGGGGCTGCACCCGCCACCGGGACCGCCATGCAGGACAACAACAGGCACACCATCGGGGTTACCGCATTGTTCGACATAGATCCGATGCCCGTCACCCACATCCAGCATCCGCTGATCGAAGGGATCAATGGGCTGGTAAAGATGTGCACCTGGGCGCTTTTGTCCTACGACTTTGTCCATAACCGATCTATATCCCCTATCGACACGACTGACCATCATTCGGAGCCGCAAAATGTCAGCAACCGCCACCAACACTGTCGACCCGTCCGAGATCGCGAAATTCGAGGCAATGGCGGCGGAATGGTGGGACCTGGACGGCAAGTTCAAGCCGCTGCACATGATGAACCCGGTGCGGTTGGATTACATCACCAGCCAGATCGCGGCAGAGTACGGGCGCGACCTGAACGGACCGGAACCGTTCAAAGGCCTGCGCATTCTTGATATCGGCTGCGGTGGCGGCTTGCTGTGCGAACCGATGGCCCGGTTGGGGGCAACGGTCGTTGGGGCTGATGCGGCCGAACGCAACATCCCGGTCGCCCGCATTCACGCCGAACAATCAGGGCTGGAGATTGATTATCGCCACACCACGGCAGAGGCATTGGCCGAAAGCGGCGAACAGTTCGACGCCGTGCTGAACATGGAGGTGGTCGAACATGTGGCCGATCCGCAGGGGTATCTGACCGCCTGTCAGCAATTGATGAAGCCGGGCGGAATGCACATCTGTTCGACGATCAACCGCAATCCCAAAAGCTTTGCCATGGCGATTGTCGGGGCCGAATGGGTGATGCGCTGGCTGCCCAAGGGGACCCATGAGTGGAACAAGTTTATCACGCCCGATGAGCTGTTTGCCCTGCTGGAAAAGGCGGGCATGACACCGGTGGACCGCAAGGGGTTTGTTTTCAACTTTGCCCGTTTCACATGGTCGATCTCTGACCGGGACCTTTCGGTGAATTATGTGACTGCGGCGACAAAACCGGCGTGACGGGGTACAGACTTTCGCCGAAAGTCTGTTTGCAAATCCTGCAAGAGGATTTGGTAGCAATTTTTGGGCCGAAAATTGGCTAATAGCCGGGTTTCGTTGCTTCGACCAACGTCTCTGCAATGCGAAAGCCCATTCGCCGGTAAAGGCGACCGGCATCGCTTTTCGCCTCTGCCACCATGATGGGGCGCGCCTTTGGTGCCCGGCCCAGCGCCCATTTCGCTGCCTGCACCAGAAGTGCGGCACAGATCCCACGCCGCCGGTGCGAGGCGCGTGTTTCAACTGCCTGATATCGGGCGATCCGGTCGTCGTGAAACATGCCCATTGACCCCACGAGAATACTGCCGTCAAAGGCGCCAAACCATGCGCCCATCCCATCGGCAATCTGTTTACGGCGCGCGGTATTCCGGCGTTGCAGGAAAGGGGTATGAAGCTTTGGATCATGACCTTCCTCAAGCGCTACTTCGGCCTGAAGATCTGTCAAAGCGGTCCAGTCAGCCTCACCGGCCAGCGGGCGCAAGACAATGCCATCCGGCGGTCGGGCGTCCCGTATCTCAGAATCGACGGTGGCGTATCCGACGTTCCCAACTCGTAACCGTGAGGTATCAGGACTGCGGCCAGCGGTGCGGGATCAAGGCCCGGCACGTCCCATATGATGGTTCGATGTGTCGCATCGGGGAAATCGGTCTGGAACTGGGACACCTGCGCCAGCGCATCCCCGGGCGGATGTTTCATGATGACCAGATTGCCGTGCCGGTAATCAGGTTCGTCCGGTGTCTGCATGACAACGCGGTCTTCATATGCCTCGAACACCGATTGGCCCTGCATGACCAGCGCATCGCTTGCCAGCGCCAATGACCGAAACATCATTCGATCTGGCTGAGTTTCAGGCGCATTTCCCGCAGGACTGGCAAGGCGATCCGTACCTTGTCCTCGCCGACTTTGCCCACGACCTCGGCAATCACGGGTGCGATGGCGGCCAGTGCGGCCTCGCGGGCGGCTTGGCCCGACGGGCTGATCGCGACCATCTTGCGCCGCGCATCGTCCCAATCGGGGCGGATATGCACCCAGCCCGCCCATTCCAACTTGTGAAGGGTATTTGTCATCGCGCCGCGGGTCAGATGGAATGTCTTCGCCAGTTGGGCGGGTGACCGTTCCGCCCCCGCATGGGCGAGATGGTTGAGAACAGAGAAATGCGACAGCTCCATCCCTTTGGGCAGGACCCGCGCCACGCTGGCGCGCGCCAGCTGATCCACTGCCAAAATCTCGCTGAAGAGCGATACGGCGAGATTGGAGGACGTTTCAGACATCAGGGTCCTTCGAAAGGGCGGTCGTGGGATAAGGCCGCGATACGTTTGCGGCTTTGTGACACTTCCCTTAGGTCAAGATCAACCAATGCGATACCGGTATCTGTGCCCAAATCCGCCAACACCTCGCCCCAGGGCGAAATCGCCATGGAATGCCCATAGGTTTGGCGCGGTTTGCCTGCAGTCGCGGAATGGGTGCCGGTTTGGGCGGCGGCCAGCACATAGGACCCGGTTTCAATCGCCCGCGCCCGCAACAACGGTTCCCAATGCGCGGCACCGGTTATGGGTGAAAAGGCGGATGGGATTAACAGAACCTCAGCCCCCGCCTGCGCCAAGGCCCTGTAAAGATAGGCAAACCGGATATCGTAACAGATGCTCAGGCCGATTTTGGCAAAAGGCGTGTTCGCGATGACGGCCTGCTGTCCTGGTCGATAACCGGCGGATTCGCGATAGGTTTCGGTTGCGGACACGGTGACATCGAACATGTGGATCTTGTCGTAGCGCGCCACGATCTGACCTGCCGGATCGATGAGGAAGGACCGATTGGCGAACCTGCCATCCGGGTCATCGGTTTTTAGCGCCAGAGAGCCGATAGATAGCCAGATGCCATGCCGGATCGCCGTTTCGCGCAGACCCTTCAGCGTCAGATCATCCGCCTCATGCTGCAGCACCCGGTTCTGATGCGCCCGGTCCTGTGACATGCAGTTGGTTACCTCTGGCGTCAACACAAAACCGGCGCCTTGACCCACGGCCTCCGCAATTAAGTCACATGTCCGGGGCAGGTTTGCCGCCGGATCATCGCCGGAGTTGAGTTGGATCAGCGCCGCCTTCATGCAGCCAGCATAGCATCCAGTTTGCCGCCACGCTCAAGCGCCATCAGGTCGTCGCAGCCGCCCACATGTTTGCCGTCGATGAAAATCTGCGGCACGGTGCTGCCACCATTGGCGCGCTGGATCATTTCGGCCCGGCGTTCCGGCTGGGCGGAGATATTGACCTCGGCAAAGCTTACCCCTTTCGACTTCAGCAGTCGTTTGGCCATAAAACAAAAGCCGCATGTGGGCTTGGTATAAATCTCAACAGTCGACATTGATCGGGTCCTTGGATCGGTTTCCCAATCATTTAGGCGTCTTTGACCACCCTTGCCAGTGTAACAATCGACACATTCGCGGCACCGGCCGCTTTCACGGCCTCCGCGCTTGCGGCCAATGTCGCCCCCGACGTCATGACATCATCGACCAGCAGGACGGATTTACCTTTGATGACCGGGACACGCTTGGGATTTGGCACAATCGCATCCGCAAGTGCGGCAAACCGGGCGTCGCGGCTATGCCCCTCCAGCGGTTTTGTTTTTTTGGGCCGACGCAGGGCGTCGGCACAAACAGGACGCTCCAGAACCCGCCCCAATCCGTTCACCAGCAATGCCGCCTGATTATAGCGTCGCCGCGCCAGCCGTACCCAATGCAACGGCACGGGCACCAGTACCGTATCATCCCGCAACAGCGGGCGCGCAATCCGTGCCATCCATAGTGATGCCGGGCGTGCCAGATCTGTCCGATCCCCATGTTTCAACCGCAGCACCAGTCGGCGCCCGATGCCCGTATAGATCAGCGCCGCACGGCCCCTGTCCCAGGGTCGAGCGATGATCATGCAGTCGTCGCATTGTATCACCTCGCCCTGATCTTCGCCCGGCAACGGCGTTCCGCAAGTGTCGCAAACCAGCCCGCCAATGAACTGCGTCTCGCGCCAGCATGGCCCGCAAAGCCCAAACTCTGCCTCGGTATGCGCATCACAGGCCACACATTGGGCCGGGTAAATCGCACGAATGACGCTTTGCAACCGCATGCCAGCACCCTAGATGGTGGTCCATGGACAAAATGCCCGACCTTGTTGACCGCACAGCACTCGCCCGAAATCGCGCGCGCGCCGAACCCGACGCGCTGTTCTTGCAAGAGGCCGTGGCCGGTGAGCTGCAAGAAAGACTGATCGAGGTTAACAGAACCTTTAAATCAATCGCGATCGTGACGGGTTTTCCGGATTTCTGGGCGGCGCGTTATCCGGACGCGACTATCGTCGCTGACGATGACGCACTCGCGCTTGAACCTGCCGCGCATGATTTGATTTTACACTGCATGTGCCTGCATTGGGCCAACGATCCGGTCGGGCAACTGGTCCAATGCAGGCATACACTCAAGCCTGACGGGCTGCTGCTTTGCGCCTTTCTTGGTGGCCAGACCCTGCATGAACTGCGCGCATCGCTGGCCGAGGCCGAAGCCGCGATCACCGGTGGCCTGTCGCCGCGCATTGCGCCAATGGGGGAAATCCGCGATCTGGGTGGGCTGTTGCAGCGCGCCGGTTTTGCCTTGCCCGTGGCCGACGCCGCTCCGCTGACCGCCAGCTATGCCAATGCCTTTCACCTGATGCACGATCTGCGCAAGATGGGGGAAAACAATGCGCTGACCGACCGGATCAAACATCCGACACGGCGCAATGTACTGACCGAAGCTGCCAGTATCTATTCCGCCAGTTTTGGCAACGAAGACGGTCGGGTGAACGCCACCTTTGAGATTATCACCTTGACCGGGTGGGCGCCCTCCGACACGCAACAACAACCTTTACGCCCAGGCAGTGCCACGGCGCGACTTGCCGACGCATTGGGCACGACTGAAACGCCTTTAGACAGGTCCAAAGATTGACGCGAGCCGTATTCCATTTAACTGCATCACTAATCACGCTACGTAGAGGGTCATGAAAATGTTCGACGCACAAAGCCAGGCCGCAGAGCGCCCAGCAACATGCCCCGCGCATGCGCCAGCCGATCACCCCAAGATCAAACCGGCCCGCGTCGGTATTCTGATTGCCAATCTGGGCACACCGGACGGGACAGATTACTGGTCGATGCGCCGCTATCTGAACGAATTTCTATCTGACAAGCGGGTCATCGATTATTCCGCCTGGATCTGGCAGCCGCTTTTGCAACTTGTGATCCTCAGCAAGCGGCCCTTTTCATCGGGTGCCGCTTATAAATCCATCTGGAACGAAGACGCGGACGAAAGCCCGCTAATGACCATTACCAAGGCGCAGACCGCAGCGATCAAACAGCGCATGATCGACCGCTTTGGCGACGATGTGCGCGTTGATTTCTGCATGCGATACGGCAACCCATCGACCAAATCCAAGGTGCGCGAGATGGTCGAGGCCGGGTGCACCAAGATCCTGTTCTTCCCGCTTTATCCGCACTATGCCGGGGCCACGTCAGCGACGGCGAATGATCAGTTCTTTCGCGCCCTGATGGAGGAAAAATGGCAACCGATTGCCCGGGTCGTCGAACCTTATTACGCGGACCCGGCCTATATCGAGGCTTTGGCCCAATCCATCGAACGGTCTTATGCCGCGGCCGAGGTAAAACCACAAAAACTCGTCTGCTCTTACCACGGCGTCCCCGAACGGTATCTGCGCGAAGGCGATCCTTACCATTGCCAATGCCAGAAAACGACGCGACTACTGAAGGAACGGCTGGGTTGGGACGACACCCAGATCATAACCACCTTCCAGTCGCGGTTCGGGCCAGAGGAATGGCTGAAGCCATACACCGTGGAAGAGGTGGCCCGGCTGGCAGAGGAAGACGGTATCAAAAACATCGCCGTATGCGCACCAGCCTTTTCAGCCGATTGCATCGAAACGCTCGAAGAAATCAACGAAGAGATCAAGGAAAGCTTTGAAGAGGCCGGCGGCGAGCATTTCACCTATATCCCCTGCCTCAACGATGACGCGGCACATATTGATGCCTTGTCTGGCATTGTCGAAAAGAACCTCAAGGGGTGGCTGGGGTAAACCGACCCAGATAAGAAGATGACTTTCAGATACCCGCCCGCAGCGCGGCGGGTATCTGCAGCGGCGTGAACGCAATTTTCCCAGCAAGAAACATGTTTCAGATCACAAAAGTCGCAGGGGACACCGATGGGTGTGAATAGTGTTACGATGACCCAAGTTTTCGGACCATCGCAACATACCCAAATGGCGCAACCCCGAAAGCACCCTGACATTTGAACCGTGCCGGTGGTTTTCTGGATGCTGGCCTGGTAATGCGCCTATGCTGATCGGGCTAGGTCAAAATCCGGCTCTGATAATGCGATGGCCATGGGTGCTGAATGGCGTTGGCTGTGTCGGAACCGGGCGACCAGATTTTGCATTTCGTCTGCCTTTTGCTGCAGCACCCGTGATGAATTGGCGCTTTCGTCAACCATGGCCGCGTTTTCTTGGGTCACCTTGTCCAACATAAGGATGCCAGTGTTGATCTCAGACAGGCCGGTGGCCTGTTCTTCGGCCCCACTGGCGATGTCACGAATATGTTCTGATACTTCGCTCACACTGCTTAGAACTTGTTCGATGGCCGTACCCATATCTGCGACAAGCTTGACACCATGTGTGATGTTTTCATTCGAGTTGACAATCAAGTCGCGGATTTGCGCCGCACTTTCCGATGATCGCTGCGCCAGTGCCCGCACTTCCGATGCGACAACGGCGAAGCCACGCCCGGCCTCACCCGCCCGGGCAGCCTCGACCCCGGCATTCAGGGCCAGAAGGTTGGTCTGAAACGCAATGTCATCCATCAACTGGACAATCTGACCAATCTGATCCGATGACTCCTCAATTGTTTTCATGGCCACGACGGCGTGTGATCGCACGTCTTCGCCATGTTTGGCGTGATCGCGCGCTACATCGATGGCTTGCACAATACCGCGCGCACCGCTGGCCGTTGAATTCACGCTCGCGCTGATCTCGTCCATGGCTGCAGCTGTCTGTTCAAGCGTTGCTGCCTGGTTTTCGGTGCGGCGGGACAAGTTGCCGGTCGCGTCGCTCAGCTTGGTTGCGTCGGTATTGATCAAGTCAGCATTGGCTTGCAGGCTGCTTACAATCTCTGACAGTGCGATGACGGTCTGGTTGAAATTGCGACGAAGCGGCTCATAAGCTTCAGGAAACTCTTCTGAAATCACGCAGTCCAACGATCCGTCAGCCAGGCTTTCCAGTGATGTCTCTACCTTTTTCATGATTTTTGCCTGCACCTCGGCGCTTTCGACACGATCAGCTATCGCCGCCTTGCCCTCTGCAAGCTCGGCCTTGAACCGCTCCAGCGCGCGGGCGATATCGCCCAATTCGTCACCTGTCTTTGTCTGGGCGACGATGCTTTCGAAATCTCCCTCTGCGATGCCGTTCACGCTATTTGCCAGCGCGATGATGCGGCTGGTCAGGGTGCTGGCGATCCAAAAGGCCAGGGCCGCAAGGATGAGCATCACAACTACAGTCTGCAGCGTTGCAAAAGACAACAGTCGATTGGCGGCTGCGTTGGCCTCGCTCAGGTCCTGTTCCAGGATCATCCGCCATTCTGTCCCGAAAAAATCGAACACTTTGGTGTAGGCGATCACCGGGTTGCCGGATAATCCGGGCGCATTGGAAAAGGTCGTTTCTACGCCATCCCGGGCTGCCAAAGTCTGTGGCAGGTCCGGCAGACGATCAAGAATGTCAAAGCCACCGTTTCCGGATGAGCCTGACCGGGCGGTTCCATCGGAACCAATCGCGTAGACCCGACCCGTTTCACCCAGAAGGGGTGATTGCGACAGAATCACGCCAATTTCGTCTATCGGCAATTGGAGCGCCACAACGCCGATCCGTTCGCCAGCATTATCAAAAACCGGCATCGCCACGAACTTGGCGGCTGCACCATTGCTGGGAGCGTAAGCGGCAAAGTCGGTCACATGGATTTCGCCGCGACCCAGTGTCGCCGCAGTGCGATAGGCAACGCCAAGATCACTGTTGGCATATGTGCCGGCCCGGAAATTTGTCGCAAAATCAAGCTCTTTGAAAACCGAATAGATCAGGTTTCCCTCCAGATCGAACAGGAAGATGTCGTAGTAGGACCGAACCGATTGAAGGCTCAGGAAGCTGTCGTGAAACGTGGCGTGCGCCCCCGACCAGGCGGAACCATCATCAGCATCAATCAATTTGTCTTTCTGACCGACCGGATTGGGATTATCGGTGATGTAAAGACGCTGGAGACGCTGTTTTGGCTGATCGCCGAGCTGCGCCCATCCTCCGCGGAACGCCATAATCGCTTGCTGCGTGGTCGTGTCATCGGCCAGGATCCGAATATCCTGCTCGACCGCCGAAAGCCATTTTTGCAGGCCGATTGTCTTGTCTTCAAGTAACTGTTCGAAGGCGACATTCCGCTGCGTGGTCAAGGCCGACTGAGCGGTCACGATCGACAGGGCCGACACGGCAATCATCAAGACCAGTGTTGGCACACCGATCAGGATCGGCATTTTGTATTTCAACTTCAGACGCCGCCATCTGTTGCGCCGGTTCTTGCCGTTCCAAGGCTTTGTCATATCGCCGTCTCCAATGCCAATAACGCACGCGGGCAGGAATTTCCTGCCCGAGAGGAGTGCTAAACCCCATGCGTTGACATTCGATTAAGCCCGACGCGGCTGATCCAGCCTGAAAGCCATACCTGACCTACAGACGAGCAAACTTACGAACCGCTGATCTGTCCGAAGGCTGAATGTCGATAACATGTGCGGCAGGACTTGGACGCTCTTGGGATCTGACAACGTGCAGCTTTGTCCGCAACTGCGCCAGCATCGCCGCACCGCGATCCATATGGTCACGCAGTTCCGTGATCGTTGCTTCCAGTTCGGCATGCCGCTGCACCATATCTTCGAGACGGAGTGCTGCAATCTTCTTGGCCTCGCGCAATTGGGCCCGTTCGCCATCCTCACCATCATAGAGGTTCAGAAGCTGGCGCATTTCTTCCAGGGTAAAGCCAAAACGCTTGCCGCGCAGGATCAGCTTGAGCCGGGCACGATCACGGGGTGTAAACAACCGCTTCTGCCCCTCGCGGATCGGGAACAACAACTCTTTCGCTTCGTAAAACCGCAGTGTGCGAGCGGTGACATCGAATGCATCGCACATGGCACTGATGGTCATCAGATCGGATGTCATTGGGCCACCTCCCGCTTTACGTTGTCCAGGCGAGGACGCACAAACAGCATTGCCGCCAGTTCCTCGACTGCTTCGAAAATGGCAGCGCCCTTTGGGGCAGTGGTCATGGTGTGTTGTGTATTATGCATTGCATCCCTCCTAATGACTTCAAAAAGAGCGATGAGACCCGGCAAACAGTTCTCTCAAGACGCGGCCCCACACTCGCTGAAAGGATCATGCATCCAAAGCGCTTTGGATTTCAGGCTACCGGGGGTGACTCTTAGGTTACAAAATGGGGTAACCCATTGATTCTAATACGATGTCATGACTTTTTTGTATGAAAGACAAGCTTGATGCCGCGGACAGAATCAATGTCAAATAAGATTTGCGCGGCAGCAATACATCGGCAATGATCAGCCAAATACCCATAACTTTTCCCATGTTGGCCGCAAAGCAAACATATTTGCGCTGCAGGAAGGACTCGTTTGGTTGAAACGGGACGTGCTTTTTTCAGGCACAGGACATGGTGGCAGATGACTTCGGCACAGAGCACAGAGCTCGAAGGACCTCCGGAAGAACGGAGTGAGGCGCTTCCCGAGGGAACGCGGCTTCTGGGCGACCAGTTCACAATCAAAAAGCAGATCGGCAAGGGTGGTTTCGGCATCACCTACCTGGCCGAGGATAGTTTTCTTGATCGCACCGTTGTCATCAAGGAATGCTTTCCCGAAGTTTTCTGTCACCGTGCTGGAAAATCGGTCCTCGTGCGATCCACCGCGAACCACGACAAATACCGGTCCATCGTCGATATGTTCATGCGCGAGGCACGCAGCATAGCCAAGCTGCGCCACCCCAATATCATCGGAGTCCATCGGGTATTCGAGGATAACGATACGGCCTACATGGCGCTTGATCTGATCGAAGGCCGGGACCTCCTCGACATTATCAAGAATGACAGCCAGACGCTGACGCCTGACCAGATCAGGAATATGCTGCATAAGCTGCTGGATGCGGTTGATGTGGTGCACCAGCAGGACCTGCTGCATCGTGACATTTCACCCGACAACATCCTGATCGACAAATGGGGCAACCCAGTTCTGATCGATTTTGGTGCCGCCCGTGAAGAGGCGAGCCGCGAAACCCGCGCGCTATCTGCTGTGCTGATCGTCAAGGATGGGTATTCACCGCAGGAGTTCTATTTCTCGGGCGGAAAGCAGACCCCTAGCAGTGATCTATATGCACTTGCAGCCACGTTTTATCACCTGATCTCGGGCACCGTCCCACCCAACAGCCAGACCCGGATGGCCGAAGTTGCCGGTGGCGGCGAAGACCCGTGTGAGCCGCTGGACGGCCGGTTTGACGATTACGCCCCGGAATTCCTGCAAGCCATTGACCGGGCCATGCGCGTTTTGCCAAAGGAGCGCCTGCAATCCGCCCGCGACTGGATGGATATGCTGGACCCCAATAAGAAGCGGCCCTCGCCACTGGTCCTGTCGCAGAAGAATGATCTGAGCAAGACGCTGACCCGCCTCGTTTCGGAAACCAATGAATACGTGCTGAAATCCGAACCGCGCAAAGCAGAGCCGCAAAAACCCCCAAAGGCAGAACCTGTGGTATCAATCCCGGACTGGGTGCGCGAGTTCAATGAAGAAACATCACAAACGCTGCCACCCACTGAACAAAAAGCGCCGGCCGCCAGAGATCGGGCGCCTGCGCCAAGTAGTTCGGACGAAATCAGCCATGATCTGGATGAGGATGAATATCTGGAAGCAGATGACGCACCATCAGGTCGCCGCTTGTCCATGCCATCGGGCCTACGGTCCAAATTCTGGCGGCGCATGAACAAGATCCGCGCCAGCTGGATGGTCATCCTACTGGCTATCGTCATCGTCCAACACGATCCAAGTGGTGTTGCCAACCTCGCCGTTGCGCTGCTGCAGTAGCACCGCGGATGGCCTTGTAAGTTTGGATGGTCGCGCCAGAGGGTTTTCACGGGACTGTTACTGTTGAAAGCTGAATACAGCTTAAGGTAGTTATTGACAGCACCATCTCGCGCACGACTGCATTCAATTCAGCCTCATTTCGCTGAGAAAATAGGCGGGCGTACCGCACCCTATCCGGCGTTCTGACCGATGGCCTATAGTCGAGCGGTCTAAGAAGTCGAATTTGTTCCAGTCGATCATCAAAAGATCAACGCAACAATCATGACCAACGGATAGGACGGTTCACATGTCACTGGATACCGACAAGAATGCCTTTTGGGCAAACCTTGAAACACGCTCAGAAGCGGATCAATCGGACGGACCTGAGCAAGGCTTCCCCACGGATGAATTCCAATTTCATGACACGGCACAAGGTTCTACGGAACATGCAACACTCGTCAGCGAGGCGCTGCACGCTGCATTGGACAGCCGCGATATCACGATCACAGACAGCGAAGAGGCCGGCGCTTTCAAATCGGCAGCGTCATTGCTGCAAGCCGTTTTCGAATCCGACATTGAAACACGCACGGACGTCGCGGGACTGCTCGGCGATGAACTGAACGTGACCTTTGTCGACGACTTTGCCACCACCGACGGCACCGCCTTAAACGGCGCCGCCATTCTGGGCAGCGACGAAGTTATCATTGATAGCGCGCTGACGGGCGAGGAACTGCGCGACACTCTGATCGAAGAAATCGCCGAAACCGCATATCAACAGGCTTACGACAGCACCTCCCCCGGTGATTTCGGGGCCGAGGTGCTTGCCCGGTTGAAGGGTGAAGACAGCGAAGAGGCCCTTGCCGGATACTCAAAGGATACCGAAGCCGATACGGTTGAGACTGAATTTGGCACAGCAGAGGCGATGAACGACGATGATCTGGCGCAGTTCGTCAAAAACATTGAAGACGCAAATGCCGGCATCGATATCTATGGTGCACAGTTTTACGATCGTGCGACATACGACGAGTACTACGAAGCAAGTGGTGCCGGAAGCGACGATACGTTGGAGAAAACATTCTGGGGTGATGAATTCCTCGATGCGCTGATGCTAGGGGGTGGTGGCTTTGACTTCAACGATGACGGCACGCCCAGTTATTCATATTATGGCTTTCTCAACGCGGCAGATGAACCGAAAGGCGAGGTCATATCCAGAGCAAGCGAGTACGAATATACACCGATCCAAGGATTGTCCGACGAGTTCAGGTATGATGGTGTGACACCGGGGCAATTGCGAATTGGATGGAGTTACGAAGAAAATCAGACGTTCACTATTGCGGAAGAAATCAACTACTCCGAAAGCGTTGAGGTGGATGGTCAGATTGGCTTTAAAGTCGCCAACTTGGAGTATTCTGGTGGTGTTTCCAATACAAAGGTGAGCGGAGGCAGCATCACCGAATCCAACACATGGTCTGCTACAACGAGTGCCAATGAGACATATGTCGCGGATGTAGAAAACTATCCGCCAGACGTGCCGATCTATTATGGTGAGCATACCGTTGTTGCAGACGTTAATATGCAGACACGCTATGATCTCTGGTTAATGGCTGTTGATGAAAACGGCTACTTGGATGGGATTATCCAGCTGGACGTCTCAGATACGCGGGTTGTTGAAGATTATCTGGTCAGCATTGCGAAGGCGTACACGACGGGCGACGGCTTGGTACTAGACGAAAACATCGCCAACTCACTTGGTATCGACTTTGGTTTTGTCTAGCCGTGGTCGCGATTTGAACAATAGCTGTGCTTTTAACAATTGGGCTATAAAAAAGGGCGCATCAATCGGATACGCCCTTTTTGACTGTTTGGATGATTTATACTTCAGATCAGCAGAACCTGCGTACCGACCTTGGCGTAGCTGTAAAGTTCCGCAATCTGTTCGTTATAAAGGCCAATGCATCCATTCGACGACCGACGACCGATCTTGCGCGTGTCATGTGTGCCGTGGATCCGGTAGTACTGCCATGACAGGTGAAGCGCGTGTGTTCCCAGCGGGTTATCCGGGCCTGGGCCGATAAAATCGGGCCATTCGGGGTTGCGCAGCTTCATCGCCGGTGTGGGTGCCCAGCTGGGGCCTTCCACCTTGCGGGTAATCTCGGTCCGGCCTTTGCGGGTCAGATCCTCGGTCAGGGGGACGCTGGTCGGGTACAGCTTGTAGATTGACTGGTCTTCGGACCAGTAATGCAGGGCCCGCGACTGGATATCGACCAGAATGGCCCCGTTGTTCAGGTTGCTGAAATAGGGCTGCCAGTCCAGCGACCGGAAACTGGAGATGTTCCTTTTGACGCCAGCACTTATGTCGCTTTCGATTTCGGTCGTGTTGGCGGTCTGCGCCATTGCACCCGTCCCGATTGTGGCAGCGGTGGCCGCCAGAAAACCACGGCGTGACAGGCCATTCATCGTGTCTTTTGACATCAGTTACTCCGTTCGGGGCAAACACTCTTTCAAAGCTGCAATCTAAAGTGTCCCGCCCCCATTCGCAATTCACACAAACGTCAGGCAAACAAGGTTCCGTGCAACCGGGTTTGAACTGTCACACCATTCCCGCTAAGGAACGATGACTTATCAAGGTGAAGCAACGATGTACCGACGCAATTTGATTCTGGGACTGGCCGCAGCGGGCATGGCCGCTTGTTCACAAGTACCCGAAGGCCGGATCGGGCCTGACGGCCTGCCCTTGCCCACGATTTATCGGATCAGGCCGGGGCAAGAGGCTGAAATCCAGTTCCGGATGCTGGATAGCGTCAACGCCCTGCGCACGGCCCGTAACCTGGCGCCGGTCGAGTTGAACGCGCAGCTCAATGCGGCTGCCGCAACGCATTCACGCGATATGTCGATCCAGAACCGCCCGTGGCTCTTTGGTTCTGACGGATCGAGCCCGCTGGACCGTGCGCGGCGCGTGGGCTTCCCTGGCCGGTTGTTGGGCGAAAACATTTCTGAATCCTATGAGGGCGAGTTGCCGACACTGGCGGCGTGGATGGAACAACCCGACACACGAGCGGTCATTCTGGACCCCAACGCGCGGCAAATGGGGTTCGCCTGGTTCCAGGAGCCAGCGGGCAAACTATGGTGGACACTGAACATGGGCAGCGACCCTGCGGTCAGCCGGCCCATCCCGAGTGCAGCGTTCTAGGCGTAGATAAAGATCTTTGTGCCATTTTTGACCATGGCATAGATTTCATCCATTTCGTTATTCTGAACGGCGATGCAGCCCCATGTCCAATCGGGGATGCCAACGGCGCGGCTTGGTGTGCCATGGATGAAGATGTCGCCGCCCGGATCAAGTCCATTCGCACGGGCATAGGCGATATCATTCGCGTTTGGATATGAAATACCAAGCGACAGATGGAAACGGCTGTAGGGATTGCGCCGGTCGATCAGATAGGCGCCTTCGGGTGTGCGCCCGTCCCCTTCGTGAACCTTGTGGCCGGTTGGTGCAAATCCAAGCTGGAAGTTATAGGCTTTCAACAGGTTGTTGTTATGCAGCAGCTGCATGTGCCGCTTGCCCTTGAAGACCTGAATGCGCGTGACTTCGGGGCCTTTATACTGCGGCACCTTCGCGCTGCAGCCCGCAATGCCAAGTGCAGCCCCCACCATCATGGATCGTCTTGAAATCATAATACTGTGCCTCGTTCACCGGTCTGCGCCGTTTATGATGTGCTACACCAAATTTACGGTTAACGGTAGAAAAACATGGGGCATGCGCTCATTTCCGTGTGAATGGTGCCACAATTTCCACATGCGGTGACCAGCGGAACTGATCGACCACCTGCACCCAGGGCATAGTGAACCCCGCATCGACCAGCGTCTTGGCGTCCCGGGCGAATATCACCGGGTTACAGGACACCATTGCGACCGTTTTGATGTCCGATGATGCGAGCGTTTCTATCTGCGCTTCGGCACCTGCACGGGGCGGGTCGATGACGGCAGCATCGTAATGCCGCAACTCATCCGGTTCGAGCGGACGTCGGAACAGATCACGGGCCTCGGTAGTGACGCGACGCAGGTTTCGGCCGGCGCGCCAGCCGCGATCCAGTGCCGCCAGCATTTCGGCCTCGCCTTCCACCGCGTGAACCTGCGCCCGGTTTGCAAGGGGCAGCGCGAAGGTGCCGCATCCGGCGAACAAATCGACGATGCGTGCAGCACCCTGGGTGATGTCGTTCACCGCGGCCAGCAGGGTAAGCTCCCCATCTTTGGTCGCCTGCAGGAACGCGCCGGGCGGCGGTGTAACCTGCGTTCCCGCGAAATCCTGGACCGGGGCGCTCAGGGTGACGACGGGTTCATCATTCCAGACAAGTCTGGCTACATTGTGGGTCTGCGCATAGGCCGCCAGTTCCAACCGCAGCTGCGGTGTCAGATCTTTTTCAGTTTCAACCAGAATATCCGGGCCGCTAGTTGTGTCAGTAACCGTCAGATCAATCTCGCCCTTGCGTGAACACGCCATAACGGTCAGCGCCTCAAGCGCTGGCAGGCAGGCGGCCAATGCCGGTGTGATCAGCATACAATCCGGGATGGCAACCAGCGTGTCAGAGCCTTTGGCATGGAACCCGACCAAGGCACCTTTTTTTGTGCGGCGCCCCGAAAATTTGGCGCGGCGGCGCGAACGCCATGGGGATGTGACGATGTCCCGGAGGCGCGGCTGCAACCCTCGCGCTTCTAACGCTTTGGCCACGATGGACAGCTTCCATTCGGCCACGAACATGTCGTGGGCATGCTGCATCGCACAGCCGCCGCAGGATTTGAAATGTCGGCAAGGCGGGGCGACACGGTCGGTCGAGGGCGTCACGATCCGGACCGTTCCGTCCTGTGCCACGTCGACCTCTTCCCCTGGCAGGACACGCGGCAACAGTGACTGCCCGTCAGAGGCCCGGCCAAGGCCGAGATGGGTCAGGCTTTCGATGGTCAGCATTTATTCCGCCGCTTCCTGCGCATTAATGAACCCGCCCGACTGCCGGTTCCAGTAGCGCGCGTAAAGCCCGCCCTTGGCCAGCAGATCGTCGTGAGTCCCTTCCTCGACCACGCGGCCAGCGTCAAGCACGATGATCCGGTCCATCTGGGCGAGGGTCGACAGGCGGTGCGCGATGGCGATGACGGTCTTGCCATGCATGATGGTTTCAAGGGCGTGCTGGATGGACGCCTCAACCTCGGAGTCAAGCGCGCTGGTGGCTTCGTCCAGCACGAGGATAGGCGCGTCTTTCAGGATGGCGCGCGCTATCGCAATGCGCTGGCGCTGGCCGCCGGATAGTTTGACACCGCGCTCGCCCAAATGCGCGTCATAGCCGGTGCGCCCCTTGTGGTCCTGAAGGTCGAGGATGAAATCATGCGCTTCGGCCTGACGCGCCGCCGCCTCAATTTCATCCTGCGTCGCGTCGGGTTTCCCATAGCGGATATTGTCGCGGGCGGACCGGTTGAACATCGCCGTTTCCTGCGTGACCATGGCGATCTGGCGGCGCAGACTTTCCTGCGTGACCTCGCGGACATCCTGCCCGTCGATCAGCACGCTGCCCTCTTCGGTATCATAAAGCCGCAACAGCAACGCGACGAGCGTGGATTTCCCTGCACCAGATGCCCCAACCAGCCCCAGTTTTTCGCCAGGTGCCACCGTCAGGCTGACATCATTCAAACCGCCTGGTCCACCGCCGTAGCTGAAGCTCACATGGCTTAGATCAATCGCGCCTTTATGGGCCTTAAGCTGGTCCGCGTCATCGGCATCGGTCAGCTTGTGCGGCGGGCTGAGTGTGAGCATGGCGTCTTCAATCTCACCCACATTGGCGTACATGCCCATCAGCGTGAAACTGACCCAACCCGTCATCTGCGACAGACGCAAGGCAATCGCCCCGGCAGCGGCGATATTACCCGCAGTCGCGGCACCGGCGGTCCAGAAATATAGTGTGGCGCCGACCAGCAGGATGGGCAGCAGCCCGCCCAGCGCCATCAGCCAGAACCGGAAAGACGCAGACAACCATCCATAGTTGACTGCAGTACCCCAGTAGTTCGCCATAGCGTCGATGGCCGCCCGGTCTTCGTGATCGTCATGGGCGAAGAGTTTGACGGTCTTGATATTGGTGATCGTGTCCACGACTTGTCCGGTGACCATGGCGCGCGTCGCCGCCCGCGCCTTTGACCGTTTGCGGATGCGGGGCATGAAGAAGCGGATCATCCAGATGTAAGCAGCAACCCACAGCGCCAGCAGGGCCGCAGTGCGAATGTCGATGGTCAGAAGCAGGATCACCGAACCGACAAGCGAGGCGAGCGCGAAGGCGACGGTGTGGATCATGTCCACGATCAGGTCTGTCGTTGCCCGTGCCGCCTGCATCTGCTTTTGCGCGATGCGACCTGCGAAATCATCGTCAAAGAAGGTGACGGATTGACCCAGCGAATGCCGGTGCAGCCGCGACAGGATCAGGTTGCTGAGCGATGGGCCAACGACAACGGCCTGCATGACGCCTGAGACTCCGAGGATGATCGGGCGCAGGACAACAAAGAACACGGTGACCCCAAGCAGCAGGATCACGTTGTCGGAGAAGTAGCTGCCGCTTTCGGACGTCAGTGCCGCATCGATCACCCAGCCCAGCATCAGCGCTGTCAGCACCTCAAGCGTACCGGCCAGCGCCGAGACCAGTCCAGCCAGAATGGTGACTTTTGTGCTGCCACGCAGGCACCAGCCCAGAAACGCGATCAGCGTCTGGGGCGGTGGCCCTTCGGCCCGCTCAAAAGGGTCGATCCAGCGTTCCGGTTTCATTCCGCTACCTGTGTGTCCTGCCCCAGAAAGCCGCCGGATTGCCGCGCCCAGAACCTTGCATATTGTCCGTTTTCCGCCAGCAGCGCGTCATGGGTGCCATCCTCGATGATCCGGCCCTGATCCACGACGATGATCCGGTCCATGCGCGCGATGGTCGACAGACGGTGCGCGATGGCGATTACTGTCTTGCCTTCCATCATGCCGTAAAGCGTGCGCTGAATGGCGGCTTCGACCTCACTATCTAGGGCGCTGGTCGCTTCATCCAAGAGCAGGACGGGCGCATCTTTCAGAATGACCCGGGCAAGGGCAATCCGCTGGCGTTGCCCGCCGGAGAGTTTCACACCGCGTTCGCCGACCTTGGCGTCATAGCCTTTGTTGCCTTCGCTGTCTTCCAGCCCGAGGATAAAGTCATGCGCCTCGGCCTTTTTGGCCGCCGCGATCATGTCATCGTCAGTTGCGTCCGGGTTGCCATAGACGATGTTGTCCCGCACCGACCGGTGCAACAACGCGCTGTCCTGCTGGACCATGCCGATGTTGCGGCGCAGGCTGTCCTGCGTCACATCCATGATGCTTTGGCCGTCGATAGAGATTGTTCCCTTCTCCGCATCGTAGAAACGCAACAGCAGCTTCACCAGCGTCGATTTACCTGCACCGGATTGCCCGACCAGCCCGATCTTTTCACCCGGCGCGATGGTCAGGTTGATCCGGTCCAACCCGCCCGCCTCTTTGCCGTAATGGTGCGAGAGGTTGGTGATCTCGACCTTGCCGTCAGTGACCTCCAGCGGCTTGACCGTCTGGTCCAGCAGCTTGATCGGCTGGGCGATGGTTTGCATGCCCTCTGAGACAACCCCCAATTCTCGGAAGAAGTTGCTGGTCGCCCACATGATCCAGCCGGACATGGCGTTCAGGCGCAAGGCCAGCGTGGTGGCCACGGCAACCACGCCGACAGTCGCTGTGCCCAGACCCCAGAGCCACATGGCCCAGCCGACAACACCGACGATCAACAGACCGTTCAGTATCATCAGGCCCACATCCATGATCGTGTAAAGCCGCATTTCCGCCTGGAAGGTCTGGCGGCTTTGTTCCATCGCGTCCTTGGCATAGGCGATTTCGCGGTCGTGATGGGCGAACATCTTGACCGAATGAATATTGGTGTAGCTGTCCACGATCCGACCGGTGACCTTGCTACGCGCATTTGATGCGGCCTCTGATGCAGGCCCGATGCGTTTAACGACCCAGCGCAGCAGCACCAGGTAGGGGATCAGCCACATAAGCAGCGGAATAACCAGCCGAATGTCGGCCTGGCCCAACAGGATAGCGGCAGCGATAACATAAGCCGCCGCATAGGTCAGCGCATCGAAGAGCTGAAACACCACCTCGCCCGCTGACGATGGCGTCTGCATGATCCGGTTGGCGATCCGGCCCGCAAAATCATCCTCAAACCAGCCGACCGACTGGCGCAGGACATGGCGGTGCGCACGCCAGCGCACCAGTGTCGTGAAGTTTGGCAGGATCGTCTGGTGCAGCAACATGACCTGCGCGATATGCAGGATCGGGCGCAGGGTCAGGATGAAAAGAGCGACAAGAATGAATTCAAGCCCATGCCGCGCCCAAACCTCTGCAGGAGCACCGCTCGAAAGCGTGTCCACCAGCCGCCCGACATAGCCCAAAAGCCAGATTTCCACACCTGCGATAACCACAGACCCGATGGCGGTGACCAGCAATACCCATTTGAACGGTTCCGCGTAGATACGCAGAAACGGATAGAGCCGCTTGGGCGGCGTGTCGGTCTCCTGATACTTGGTATAGGGATCGACAAGACCTTCGAACCAACGAAACATGGGTCTGCCTTCCGGGTTAATGCCGGTGACATAACAAGATTTCGGTCAGAGGAAAACCAGAAGAGAAAACACGCCAAGGGCGAGCGCCATGGCGCGCATGAAGATGCGCCAGGCCGATGGGTTTTTCAGCAAGTAGGACAGCAGTGCTCCCGCCATGGCCCAGAACAGGCAGACGCCCAGATTGATGCCTGAAAATGTGGTGGCCAGGGTGATGGCCTGTTTCGCTGGGGGCAATGTGGCGACATAGGCGGTAGCGCTGAAGGCAACTGCCCAAACCTTGGGATTGATCCATTGAAACAGGACCGCCTCGACAAAAGTGAAAGGACGGTCGCGGTCACGGGTCTTGGCCGGGTCGGCGTGCCAGAGGGTCCATGCCATCCACAATATCCAAAAGCTGGCCCCGATTTTCAGCACAAGCGTGAGCACGGGTTGCGCCGCGAGCAGCGCGCCGATGCCCAATCCGGTGATCCCCGACGTGATCCCGACGCCGATGGCCACGCCAAGGATATGCGGCACGGTTCGCTGGAAGCCAAAGCGCGCGCCGGACGCGGTGAGCAGGATAACATTGGGTCCGGGCGAGAACAGGCCGAAGAAGACGAAACCGAACAGGGGCAGTAGCTCAGCCAAGCAAGTCTGCCTTTGTGAGGGTAAAGCCGGACGCGATCCAGCGTTGTTCGGCTTGTTTCAGTACAGCACCCAGCGCAGCACCTTGCAGATCGGGCATCAGATCGGCGGCTTTGAGGGGAAAGGTCTGTTTGGCCGCGTGTTCAACCGTTTCGATCTGTGCAGGGTCAATCGGGGTGCCCAGCGATGCCGCTTCGATCAATAGCCGATCCATCCCGATCCCGGCCCCGAACCGATAGGCGGCTTCGGCATGGGTCATGTCTGACCCGATCTGTTCGATCTGCTTGATCTGATCCTTGGACAGGCGCAGGGCAGCTATGGGATCACCGCCAAGCGCGACGAGGCGCCGGATCGGGTCCAGCGCATGGCCCGCCTGCTGCTCCAGATGCACAAGCACGGGAAGCGCAGCGGTTGCGGCACCGGGGAGGATTTGCGCCAACCCGCCGGTGGACGCCATTGAAGCGACGACCGGGGCGGGGTCCGGGGCGGACAGCAGTTTCAGCAGTTCGCTGGTCACACGTTCCACTGACAGACCCTGCAAGCCTTCGATATTGGCGGCACAGGCGGCGAGCGCGTCAGCGTCTGGCCCTTCGTCAGCGTCACCGTACCAGGCGTGAAAGCGGAAGAACCGCAGGATGCGCAGGTAGTCCTCTTTGATCCGCTGATCCGCATCTTCGATAAACCGGATCCGCCGGGCGTGCAGGTCCGGCAGCCCGCCAAGAGGATCGGCGATGGTGCCATCGGGGGCTGCATAAAGCGCGTTTATCGTGAAATCGCGCCGCCGGGCGTCGTCGGTCATGTTGTCGGCAAATGCGACCGTTGCGCGCCGCCCGTCGGTTGCGACGTCATGGCGGAAGGTTGTGATCTCAAACGGGATATCGTCGACGATCACGGTGACGGTCCCATGGTCGATCCCGGTCGGTACGACCCTGAGGTTCGCGGCTTCGGCCAGTTCCGTCACCTTGTCAGGATGCGCATCGGTCGTCAGATCAAGATCGGCGACAGGTTCGCCCAGCAGGGAATTGCGCACGCATCCCCCGACAAACCACGCCTGATAGCCGGCTTCTGTCAGCACTCGGCAAACGGTTTGCGACGGCTGATCAGTCAGCCAAGGATCGGTCAGCCTGGTCACGACATCCGGTCCGCCAAGGCGCGCAGGATACGCGCGGTCGCGCCCCATACATAATACGGGCCGTAGGGCACGGTGTAGTAGAGGCGCTTGCGACCCTGCCAGATCCGCCCTTCGACACGGAACATCGATGGGTTCGCCAAATGGGATAGCGGGACTTCAAAGACTTCGCTGACTTCACCGGCTTCGGGGACCGGATCATAATGGCCTGACACTAGCGCCAGCACAGGTGTCACCTGATATCCGGTGACAGTCTGGTGGGGCGGCAAGGTGCCAAGGGTTTCGACCAGTTGGGCGGGCAGGCCGATTTCTTCTTCCGCCTCGCGTAAGGCGGCGTTGATGATTGTCTTGTCGGTGTCGTCTTGTTTGCCGCCCGGAAAGGCGATCTGGCCGGGGTGGTGTTTCAGCCGGGCCGACCGTTTGGTCAGGATCACGGATTCAGTTTCGGCCCTGACACCCACCAGAACCGCCGCCGGGGTCAGCTTGCAATCGGGAACCTGCACATCTTTATTGAGGTCGAAATCCGATGATGCGCTGCCCGGTCGGGACAGCGCATCAGTCAGGCGTGTTTTCAGGTCAGGCACTGGCGTTCTTTGCCTCAAAACCCAGTGTTTCGGGTTCAAAAACGTAATGGGACCCGCAGAACTGACAGTCGGCCGTCACCGTGCCTTCGTCGGTTACCATCGTGCTTATGTCCTTGGCCGAGTAGATCGAGAGGCTTTGGCGCACCTTGTCTTCGGAGCAGCTGCACCCGAACTTGACCGGCTGGGCATCATACACACGCGGCTTTTCTTCGTGGAACAGGCGCACCAGTAGGTCGGTCGGCGTTACGGAGGGGCCGATCAGTTCAATGTCATCGACCGTGTCCAGCAGGGCGTTGGCGCGGGTCCAGTTTTCGCCTTCGTCCTCGGTCAGGATGTCAGTCGCATCCAGCAGCCCATCCTCACCGGATCCACCGTCGCCCTTGGCGAATGGTGACGCCTTGGGCATGTGCTGCAGCATCACGCCGCCAGCACGCCAATGGGTGCCTTCGCCGGGCATTTGCGACTGGCCGTAGGTCAGCGAAAACCGGGTCGGCAGCTGTTCGGACTGGGCGAAATAGGTTTCTGCACAGGCCGACAGCGACCCACCTGCGATGGGCGTAATCCCTTGATAAGGCGTCATTCCTTCGCCCTGATCAATCAGGATGGCAAAGTATCCCTGACCGATCTGGGGGAACGGATCGCCATCAAGATCAAGCCGGTCTGCATCATAGGACGCATAGGCTCGGATGCGGGCCGGTTCACCGTCTTCGGTGGGACCGTAATAATCGGTCGCGATCAGACGCACCGCCCCTGACCCGCGCACTTGCAAGGACAGCTTCCAGCGCAGTTTCACCGTCTGCCCGATCAGCGCGGTCAGCAAGGCCATCTCGGCCACCAGCCCTTCGATCATGGGCGGATAGTTGTGTTGCGACAGGACCTGTTCCAGCACGCCATCCAGACGCGCCACCCGGCCACGGATGTCGGAGGCGTCCAGTTGGAACGGCAGGACGGTATCGTCCCAGGCGATTTGCGCACTGAGGCTCATGGGCTTTCCTAACTTATCAGGAGTTGGCATACCGCGCCTATATAGGCGGAGCAAGCCAGCGTCCAAGGGGTGAGCTATGATCAGGCGGTATGGCGAGGTGCCAAAAAACGGGCAGCGGTATCGGGTAAGGCACGGGGCTTATGGGGTTTTGTTGCGTGAGGGTCAGGTGTTGCTGACCTGGCAGGGCGGTATCCATAACGAGCTGCAACTGCCCGGCGGCGGGGTTGATCCGGGTGAAAGCATGGTCCGCGCATTGCATCGGGAGGTGTTCGAGGAAACTGGCTGGACCATCGCCCGGCCGCGGAGATTGGGGGCGTTCCGGCGGTTTGCCTATATGCCCGAATATGACAAATGGGCCGAGAAAATCTGCCATATCTATCAGGCTTTTCCCGTACGTCGGCTAAGCGACCCGACCGAGCCTGAACATACGGCGATCTGGATGGATCTGGCGGCAGCAGTACCGCTTTTGTTCAACCGGGGCGACGCGGCATTTCTGGAAAGGTTGAACGGGACCGCGCAACGTTCGGTGGGTGGGGCAGGCTGACGCAACACCCCGGGATCGGCGTTTTTGCGAATCATCAGTTAACACTGGGTTTTGGCTAAAATTGCCGGTCGGCATCGCGTCGGCAAAACGTCGGACTTGCGTCGGACCCTTTTGCCGCATTTTGGCGGGTTAAGGCAGCGCGCGGTCGGAATCCTAATGTGGTGTTAAGGAACTAACGGCCTGCAGGCTCAGACAATTACAGCCTCGACCGGGCGTCGCAGCGACATTGGCAAAGCCGGCGCACGACCAAACCTGACGACAAGGTCCGGTCGCCCATCCGGCATCCCCAGCCACCCCGCGAGTTCCTGACGCAGTGACGGTACTTCGATGGGTTGGTTGATATGCGCGCTACGGATGCCCAGCGCCGTGGCCTGCAAGGCAAAGCGTTCGAAGCTGCGGCCAACCTTGATCCAGTGTTCCGGGTCAGCGCGGTCGCCAATAAAGACCGCGACCCCTGCAGAAGACCGAATATGATCGCGATACTTGTCATTTTCGGCATCCTTGGTGAAGACCGCGTTGAATAAAAAGCCGCCCATCCATTCCGGCGTCACCGGGTTGCCGGAACACGCGCTGAAAAGCCCGTCGCCGGTTGCTACCGCACGCCCAGAGCTGAACCTGATCCAGTCACGCAGCTCTGCCACGAAGGCCGGATCGTCGATCTGCGCGCTATTGCCTTCGATAACCATTTCAAGGATTGCATCGCGGTCGGACGCCTCTGTGAAGAACTGAACAGAAACACCCTCTTCCTGCACTGCTGCTTCTAACAAGCCGATATCGCTGGCTGATATCGGCTGCCCGTCATACGCCGAACGTGTTGATTGGCGCTGGGGGATGGCCTGATAAAGGGGTCCCTCTGTTACCGGGCCGCTTTCAAAGGCGACGTCGATGGACGTTTCAGCGCCGCCTGCAATACCGACACCTGCTGACCGACCTGTCGCAGCCGCCGCGATGACCAGATTTTCAGCGGCACAGCCAAGGCTGACATAAAGGTGGTGGTCATCAGGATCGACTACTGCCGTCCGACGCGTGAGGTCGGGGTGGATGCTCAGGCCGTTCTCGCGCAGTTGAAACACCCATGGTTGCGTGTTGTGGCCATTCGCGGCGAGGGTCGATAGCCGCACAAGTTCGGTCAGATCGGGGTCAGCCGACAACAGCCGTCGCTGCTGTTCCAACAATTCCTGATACCCGTCGAGCCGCGGCCAGAGCCCGTAACCGATGCCGCCTATAGCTGCTGCCGACACTGTGGTCATGATCAACCCCCGTCGTGAAATCATCGCCGCCCCCTGGATCTGCACCTGATTGACGTGGGCTGGCATACACCGGCATGGCGGGGCCGAGTTGAGCGATATCAATAGTTGATCGGAGGGTCGGAGAGGCCCGAATGCGCCAATGCTTTGGACCGCGCCAGGAACCATGGCTGTCCCAGCCAATCGGGTGCGTTTTTGACCGCGTAGGATAGCAGCCCTTCGAGTGCCGCCATCGTGGCGAGCGCATGAGAGCGCTGCGCAGCGGTTGGAGGTGCGTCAGACGAGATCAATGGCAGGATGAATTCTGCAAAATGGCCCACGACCTCTGCCGCGAAGTCGGGTTGATCCGGGTCACCCGGCAGCTCTGCCAGTGCCCGGCTGAGGGGGAGGTTCTGCTGCTTCATTTCGATGACGGCGGTCAGCGCCTGATCCATCACCTGCTCCAGACTGCCATCGGCGCCCTGTCCGACAATTTTCTGCACCGCCGCTGACATCAAGCCGAAATAGCGTGCGCGAACCGCTTCTATCAGCGCGGATTTGTTGGGGTAATATTGGTACAGCGTTCCGACCGATACGCCCGCACGCTCTGCCACCCGCGTTGTCGTCAGCCGGGCCGCCCCATCGCGTAGCAGAACCTGAATAGTTGCTTCGACAATAGCGTCGCAGGTGATCTGCGACCTCTTCTGAACCGGTTGTTTTCGTTGAGTTTTCGTGGCTTGCATGGGCGGTTCCTGAAATGCGAATTCCAAACCTGAAGGATCATTCATATTCTTTGTCTGACAGATATGGAACGCAAAATCAAACGGAGCCATGCCATGAAGACGATCCTGATCACTGGCGCGACAAGGGGTCTGGGCCTTGCCTTTGCCAGAGAGCTGAGCAAGCTGCAGGATGCCAAAATTATTCTGGCCGTACGCGATCTGAAGGCGGGTCAGGCGGTTGCGGCGTCATTGGGTCCGCATGTGCAGGCGATGCAGCTTGATCTGGCGTCGCGCGCGTCGATCCAGGCCTTTGTCGAGGGATGGTCAGAACCCTTGTTTGCGCTGATCAACAATGCGGGATTGCAGTTTACCGGTCCGATCCAGTTTTCACCGGACAATGTCGAGATGACGCTGGCGGTCAACCATCTTGGCCCATTGCAACTGACCATGGGATTGCTGCCATGGCTAAGAGATGGCGTCGTGCTGGGTGTCGGGAGCGGGACACATAACCCGGATGATCACATTGCCAAGATATTTGGCTTTCGCGGCGGCCGGTTTTCGTCGATCGCGGCGCTGGCCCGTGGCGATATGGATGCCGCCAATGACCAGAAGGCCGGGATGGACCGATATGCCACCAGTAAGCTTCTGTTCATGGCCACCGCTGCTGAAATGGCCCGACGCCATCCTGAAACCCGTTTTCTGACGCTTGATCCGGGGCTGATGCCGGGCACGGGACTGGTGCGCACGGCCCCCGCACCTGTGCAATGGGTCTGGCGGCGCGTGCTTCCTATCTTTACCCGTGCCATTCCCGGCGCAAGTACTCCGGCCAATTCCGCCGCTGCGGGGTGCCGTGTTTTGATGGATGAGACATCACAATCCGGGCAAGTTTACGACTATGACGCCAAGCGCTCGAGTGAGGTTTGGGACAAGGTTTTTGATCCGGCTTTCGGAAAGGATGTCGTGGATCAATCGCTGAAGGCCCTCGCCTGAGGGGCCGTCTTGCCCCTTGTCCGGAAAACCGATATCGCGCGGGCTCAGATACATCTGACGCAAGGGTTCTGCGCATGACTGCTCCAAAGAAAGTCGTTCTCGCCTATTCCGGCGGACTTGATACCTCGATCATTCTGAAATGGCTGCAGACGGAGTATGGCTGTGAGGTCGTCACCTTTACCGCCGATCTGGGTCAGGGTGAGGAGCTGGAACCGGCCCGCAAGAAGGCCGAGATGATGGGCGCGAGCGCCATCTATATCGAGGATCTGCGCGAGGAGTTTGTCCGCGATTTTGTGTTTCCGATGTTTCGGGCGAATGCGCTTTATGAGGGTTTGTATCTGCTGGGGACATCCATTGCGCGGCCTTTGATTTCAAAGCGGCTGGTTGAGATTGCGGCGGCTGAAGGTGCCGATGCTGTGTCCCATGGCGCGACAGGCAAGGGCAACGATCAGGTCCGGTTTGAGCTGGCAGCCTATGCCCTGAACCCCGAGATCAAGGTTGTGGCCCCGTGGCGGACATGGGACCTCGGCAGTCGGACCAAGCTGATCGATTTTGCCGAGAAGCATCAGATCCCGATTGCCAAGGACAAGCGCGGCGAGGCCCCGTTCAGTGTGGATGCGAACCTGTTGCATACTTCGTCCGAGGGGAAGGTTCTTGAGGACCCGGCCGTAGAAGCGCCGGATTATGTTTATCAGCGCACGGTCGCCCCGGAAGATGCCCCGGATCAGCCCGAGATGGTAGAGATCACGTTTGAAAAGGGTGACGCGGTGGCGATCAATGGTGAGGCGATGTCACCTGCCACGATCCTGACCAGGCTGAATGAGCTGGGCGGCAAGCATGGTGTGGGTCGTCTTGATTTGGTGGAAAACCGGTTTGTCGGGATGAAGTCGCGGGGGATTTATGAGACCCCCGGCGGGACCGTGTTGCTGGAGGCCCATCGCGGGATCGAGCAGATCACGCTGGATAGCGGGGCGGGCCATCTGAAGGACAGCATCATGCCGCGTTATGCGGAGTTGATCTATAACGGGTTCTGGTTCTCGCCAGAGCGCGAGATGCTGCAGGCGTTGATTGATAAATCACAGGAGCATGTGTCCGGGACCGTGCGGGTGAAACTGTATAAAGGGTCCTGCAATACGGTGGCGCGCTGGTCCGATAGCACCCTTTATTCCGAGGCGCATGTGACGTTTGAGGAAGATATGGGCGCTTATGATCAATCGGACGCGCAAGGGTTCATTCAGTTGAATGCGTTGCGGTTGAAGTTGCTGGCGGCGCGGAACAGACGCACGAAAGGATAGCCATTGTGCTTGAGGCGCGCCCGATCACTGGCAAGGATGTTTCTCCGTTAGAAAAGATCACCGTCCATGCTGATCAGGACCGCTTTATCGCGCCTAACACAATGACCATCGCACAGGCGCGATTCGAAACAGGGGCTTATGATTTTTGCCTTTGGGATGGGGACACGCGGGTCGGGCTTATCGCGTTGATCGATATGGCCGAACATGAGGATCGCGAAGAGATCGACGCGCCTGACGCGGTCTATGTCTGGCGATTGTTGATTGGCAAGAATTTCCAGCGGCAAGGCTATGGCAAGGCGGCGATGGCCTTTGCCGAAAACTGGGCGCGAGAGCGCCGGCGGCGCTGTGTGCAGATCCAAGCGGTCGAGGACAATGCTGCGGCGATCGGGATGTATCAGTCGCTGGGCTACGTGCTGACAGGCAAGATGTCGGGTGGCGAGGTGCAATTAGAGAAGGCGTTGTAGTTTGTCACCCAGCGTCACTGTTGCCCGATCTGCTTTGCCTTCCTAACCATGGCTTTGGTTTTGAGGGAGGATCGTTTTGGATATTTCGGAAATCGCAGGCCGCATGCAGCAGGGGCTCTCGAAGCGCCAGTTTGACGGTAGCCTGAAGTTTGATTGCGGCACCGATGGCGTGATCGTACTGGCTGATAATGCCGTCAGCCGGGATGACCAGCAAACTGATTGTACGATCAAGATCACAGAATCTAATCTGGCAAAGCTGATCACCGGGAAGCTGAACCCGATGACGGGCGTCATGATGGGCAAGCTGAAAGTGTCGGGCGATGTTACGACCGCGATGAAGCTGGGCGAGTTGTTGAAAGGCTGACGACGAAGCTTCTTATGAAAGAACAAAAGGAGTCCTTTTTGTAGACTCCCAGATATTGGACCTGCTACTCTATAGTGGGGTACGATAGATTGCGACCCCTACTTATAGCACATCCAGCTCAAGAAAGGGGGTGAAACCGGATGAAGAGTAAGACTCGAAAAGTTGGCCGTAGCGCAGTTACAGGTCGCTTTACAACGGTCGCCACGGCTCGCAACAAGCCTCGCACGCATGTTGTCGAGACCGTGAAAACGACCAAACCTCGTAAGAAGAAGTGAGGCATAGGGCAGCTATCGTCAGTTTGGGTGGCTGCCCTATTTCCATTCTGTCATCAGAGCGTGCCAGATTCAACAAATAAATTCAAACGGTTAGCACTCAAGAATTACGAATCTAAATCAATGACTTATGCTCATTCTGCAAGAAAAGAGCTTTGAATAGTGCCGGAAGGCATCCGCAAATAGTTCCTGATGCTGTGGATCGACAATGGGCAGCGGCCCCTCTGCCCCGGCGAAGCCGGTGCTTTGGTGGACGGCGCCGTACCAGTGTGAGGCCCAGGCCCCGTCTGCAGCGCGCGGTCCGGCGGGCCAGGACAGCATCGCGGTGTCGAATGGCAGTCCGATGGCGTCGCAGAGTTTTTTGAGCATCCGTTCTGGGTTTTCCCGGATGTCGGCGCTGTCGATGACAAGCCCGCCGATCCGGTCATAGAGCCGGGTTTGCGCGGCGAAGCCGATATCGTCCATCGTCATGCTGTCCCGTTTGGCCCCGTAGCTGGCGATGACGCGGGCGGGGTGTCGGATCAGGTGGATGTTCACACAATCCTGCGTCCAGTCGATGGGGAAGCCATCGATCATGTGATGCGGCATGTGTTTCATGTAGAAATGCGGTTTTCCGTCGGGGATCGGTCCGGCGCAGCGGTCGGCGACCAGTTGCGGGTCGGTTTCGTGGGCGGCCAGAACCTCGGCCCGCATCGGGTGGTCGGCGCCGGTCGCGGCAATGTAAGGCGCATAGAACGGTTCGTCCCAGACAGCGAAATCGGGGCGGTTGCCGAAGGCGTACATCATCGCCGTCGACAGGTTACGCGGGCCGGACCACATGGCGATTTTCATGCGTTTTCCACAAGCTGTTTGTAAAGTCCGCGCAGCCGTTCTGTCATCGGCCCCAGTTCGCCGGTGCCGATTGTCCGTCCGTCGATGCGACCTACTGGGGTCTGGGCGCCGAATGTGCCGGTCAGGAAAGCCTCATCCGCGGAATAGGTGTCGACCAGGCTGAAGTTGCGTTCGAAGACGGGGATGTCATTGGTGCGGCACAGGTCGATGACCTTTTGCCGGGTGATCCCGTTCATGCAGTAGTCGCCGGTACTGGTCCAGACCTGCCCATGTTTGACGATGAAGAAGTTGCAGGCGTTGGTAGTGTTCACGAACCCATGCACGTCGAGCATCAGCGCCTCGTCCGCGCCGGCCTTTTCGGCGGCGATGCAGGCGAGGATGCAGTTGAGTTTCGAATGGCTGTTGAGTTTTGGATCCTGCGTCATCGGCAGCCCGCGCATATGCGGCACGGTGGCCAGCGTGATCGGGCGCGGAATCTTGGGTTTGGAATGTTCCATGATGATCACGAAGGTCGGCCCGGACCGTGACAGGCCAGGGTGCTGGAACGGCCGGTGTTTCACCCCGCGTGTCACCATCAGCCGTGCGTGGGCGTCTGTCGTCATGTTGTTGGCTTTTTGCGTGTCCAGAAGCGCCGTCATGACCTGATCGCGTGTCTTGCCGATATTGAGATCGATGGCTTTGGCTGCTTCGAACAACCGGTCGAGATGTTCATTGGCGAACGCCCATTTCCCATCGTAGAGACGCAGCCCCTCCCAGACCCCATCGCCCAGCATGAAGCCGCTGTCATAGACGCTGACCATGGCCTGCGCCTTGGGCACGATCCGCCCGTCAACATAGATCAGGATTTGGTCGTTGCGCGCGTCTTCTTCTGCCTGGTGGGTTGTGACTTTGGTCATTGGATCCTCCTGATTTGCGACGCTAGGGCGGGTTTGCGGCGGTTCCAAGAGGTAAACTGCGCGTGAGGTGCTGGGCATAGAGTTGCGCCATCCACCCAAAGCCGTGAAGGGTGGTGTGTGAAGGAGGCGCCGATGCTGAAGATGATGAAAGTGTTTGCCCTGGCCCTGCTGCCGGGTGCTGCTATGGCCGAGGATATGCGGACCGCTGTTGTGGCGGGCGGGTGTTTCTGGTGTGTCGAGAGCGATTTCGAAAGCGTGCAGGGCGTCCGCGAGGTGATATCGGGATATACCGGGGGCACGACCGAAAACCCGACATATCGCACGCTGAAAGGGTCCGGTCATTACGAGGCGGTGCAGATTGTCTATGACGCCGAGGTGGTGAGTTACGATCAGCTGCTGCATGCGTTTTTCCGGTCGGTTGATCCGACCGATGCTGGTGGTCAGTTTTGTGATCGGGGCCCGAGTTATCGCACTGCCGTCTTTGTGGCGAACGCCGAAGAGCGGGCGGCGGCGGAACGGGCGAAGTTGTCTGCTGAACGTGCGCTGGGCCTGACCATCGTGACCCCGATCCTTGATGCGGCCCGGTTCTATGAGGCTGAGGCCTATCATCAGGATTACTATCGCGGAACGGATACGATCCTGACCCGGCGCGGACCGAAGGTGCAAAGCGAGGCGTACAAGTTCTATCGTGAAGGCTGCGGTCGGGATGCGCGGGTGCGTCAGCTATGGGGTGATGCGGCACCGTTTGCGGGTGGTCATAGCTGAAACGCCTGTACTTCTGACAAGTCGGGGATCACGTCCGCCGTGCCGTGGCGGGTGACCATCAGTGCGCCGGCCTTTGTCGCTTGCTGGATGGCTTGCCCCATGGGCATTCCCCGGTCCAGCCCCGCCAGAACATAGCCGGTGAAGGTGTCGCCTGCACCGGTGGTGTCCACTGGATCAACCTTGATCGCGTCGAAATGCTGTTTGCCATGACCCCCGTACCAATCAGCGCCATCACTGCCGAGCGTTACGATCACATCCCTGACGGGCAGTTCGGCGGGGGATTTTCCGGTGGCATTTGCCAGTTGATCAGCCTCGACCGCGTTCAGGATCAGGAAATCGAGATGAGGCAGAACGGCCTGCACCCGATCCGCATCAAAGGGGGCGGCGGCATAGGCGACCTTCAACCCCATTTTCTTACCCAAAGTGGCGGCGGTCCGTTGCAGGTTGGTTTCGTTCTGGATGACCAGCCAGTCGCCTGTCTGCGCCTCTGCCATGGCCGTCTGCAGCGTGGCCTGCGGGATTTCGGCATTTGCACCGGGGTGCAGGATGATGGCGTTTTCACCATCGGGGGTCACCATGATAATGGCCTGCGCGGTCTCGGTTTCGATTTCCGTGATGTTGCGTGTGTCGACGCCGTATTCAAGCAGGCGCTCTACGGCCCAGCGCCCATCCTGACCCACAGCGCCGATATGGTTCACATGGGCTGCGGCGCGCGCGGCGGCAACGGACATATTCGCCCCCTTTCCCCCCAGAAAGGTTTGTCTGTTGGTCGATGACAGCGTTTCGCCGGGCGCGGGGATGTGCGGCACCGCATAGACGAAATCGGCATTGATCGAGCCGAGGTTCCAGATGGCCATTTTGCTGTATCCCCCGCCCTGTCTGTTCGTCTGGTTACAGTCT
This sequence comes from Yoonia sp. SDW83-1, assembly GCF_046762885.1. Lineage (NCBI taxonomy): Bacteria > Pseudomonadati > Pseudomonadota > Alphaproteobacteria > Rhodobacterales > Paracoccaceae > Yoonia > Yoonia sp. SDW83-1. The sequence continues at coordinate 112,023 of NZ_JBKQXO010000002.1, read as the reverse complement.
TACAGAACACGCAGAGGATCAATGCCCAAGCGCTGGCCTACAATGGTGGGACAGCAAGGGCGAGTTTGAAGCGTTCGTTAATCGCCCTGCCGACCTTCAGGCCACGCTCTGACAAGATATGTTCTGCCTCTTCGACGATCAGGTTTTCCTGCCCCGGCCGTTTGGTGACAAGCCCCAACCGTCGATAAAGCTGCAGCTTGCGGATGCCCGCCCTGATCGTCGGCGGTCGGTGCGCGGGGTAGAGGCATTGGCAGTTATAGGCATGCGCGAAAACATGTTTATCGCGAGGGCCGGTCAAGTGCGCGAGGATATCGCTTATCTCGGAATCGGTCATTTCTAAATCCAGTACTAATTAACACCTTCACTATGGTCGCCGAATGGGGCGAAAATTAAGGGGAAACTTGACCGAATTGGATCACAACCGTTTTATCGCCCGGCGGCACGTGTCGCCTAGTCGACCTTGCAGGCGGCGATGACGGCCATGTTAAGGATGTCGTTGACCGTTGAAACGGTTGAACAAATCTGGATCGGTTTGCCTATGCCCGACAGGATTGGCCCGATAACGGTCGCCCCCGCCATTTCCTGCATCAGCTTGACCGAAATCGACGCAGAATGCCGGGCTGGAACGACCAGCACATTCGCGGGGCCGGTCAGCCGCTGGAACGGATAGTTTTCCTGCGCCTGCGGATTGAGCGCCACATCGACAGTCATTTCGCCCTCGTATTCGAAATCGACCCGGCGCGCATCGAGAACCCGTGGTGCCTGATGCATTTTTTCCGCTCGTTCAGAGACGGGGTAACCGAAGGTCGAGAAGGACAGGAACGCCACGCGGGGTTCAAGGCCCAATTCACGGGCGACGGACGCCCCCCGTTCCGCGATATCGGCAAGGTCGTTTTCGTCGGGCCATTCGTGGACCAGCGTGTCAGTGATCAGCACGATCCGACCCTTGAGCAGAACTGCCGTAACCCCGACAGCCCCATCATGGGGTTGCGCGTCAAAGACGTGGTTGATCAGTTCAAGGACATGCGCCGATTTGCGGGTCGCCCCGGTGACCATCCCGTCAGCGTGCCCATGCGCCAGCATCAGGGTTGCGAACACATGCCGGTCGCGGGCTGCCAGCCGATGCACATCAGCCATATCGAACCCTTTGCGCTGTAGCCGTTGGTAGAGGAATGATTTGTAGGTTTCGAGGTGATCTGTGTTGGCGGCGTTGACGACTTGCAGTTCATCAACCGCTTCGCCCAGCCCTTCGGCGGTGAGTTTTTCGTTCACGTCATCCTCGCGCCCAACGACCAACGCCTTACCCATGCCGGACCGTTGGTAAAGGACGGCGGCGCGCAGAACGCGCGGATCGTCGCCCTCGGCAAAGACCACGGTGGATTGGTTTGCGCGGGCGCGGGCATTGAGGCTGCGCAGGATGGATTGGGTTGGGTCCATCCGCGATTTGAGTGACAGCTCGTAGGCGTCCATATCCACGATGGGTCGCCGCGCGACACCGGTTTTCATGCCGGCCTGTGCGACGGCGGTAGGAATGCGGTGGATCAGGCGGGGATCGAAGGGCGTGGGGATGATGTAGTCGCGCCCGAACGTGAGTTTCTTGCCATAGGCCATGGCCACCTCGTCCGGTACATCCTCGCGCGCCAGCGCGGCGAGCGCTTCAGCGCAGGCGATTTTCATTTCCTCGTTGATGGCACGTGCATGGATGTCGAGCGCGCCGCGGAACAGGTAGGGGAAGCCGAGCACGTTGTTGACCTGGTTGGGGTAATCGCTCCGTCCGGTGGCAACGATGGCATCAGGGCGGACGGCGTGCGCGTCCTCTGGTGTGATTTCCGGGTCCGGGTTGGCCATAGCGAAAATGACCGGGTTTTCGGCCATGGATTCCACCATGGCCTGCGTCACCGCACCTTTGACGGACACGCCGAGGAAGACATCGCAATCCTTCATCGCCTCTTCGAGGTTACGCAGGTCGGTCTTGACCGCATGGGCGGATTTCCATTGGTTCATGCCTTCGGTGCGGCCTTGATAGATCACACCCTTGGTGTCGCAAACGATGCAGTTGTCGTGCCGCGCGCCCATGAATTTCAGCAGTTCAATACAGGCGATGCCCGCCGCGCCTGCCCCGTTGAGGACGATTTTGACATCCTCGATCTTTTTGCCGGACAAGTGCAGTGCGTTCAGCAGCCCCGCCGCGCAGATCACCGCCGTCCCGTGCTGGTCGTCGTGGAACACGGGGATGTCCATCTGTTCCTTGAGCGTCTGTTCGATGATGAAGCATTCGGGCGCCTTGATATCCTCAAGGTTGATGCCGCCGAATGTCGGGCCCATCAGCCGCACGGCTTCGATGAATTTATCGGGGTCTTCGGTGTCGAGTTCGATGTCGATGGAGTTCACATCGGCGAAGCGTTTGAAGAGAACCGACTTCCCCTCCATCACCGGTTTACTGCCCAGCGCGCCGAGGTTGCCGAGGCCCAGGACGGCGGTACCGTTGGAGATGACGGCGACCAGATTGCCCTTGTTGGTGTAGTCGTAGGCGGTGGACGGGTCTGCCGCGATTTCCTCGCACGGGATGGCAACGCCGGGGGAATAGGCCAACGACAGATCGCGCTGCGTGGTCATGGGGACGGTCGCCTGGATTTCCCATTTGCCGGGGGTCGGCTGCATATGGAATTGCAGCGCGTCTTCGCGCGTGAGTTTATTCTTTGGCATGCTGTCCCCCGTTTTTGTCCCCAAGACATAGCGGGTTCCGGTTTGCCCCCGCAACGTGATTTCGGGGTTTCGCCGGATTCTGGGGCTGGTAGTGTTGGCGCTGATGATCCCGGGGGATGCATGACCACTACCAAAGCCACTGCCACGCCCATGATGGCGCAATATCTTGAGATCAAGGCGCAATATCCCTATGCGCTGTTGTTCTATCGCATGGGCGATTTTTACGAGATGTTTTTCGATGATGCGGTGGCGGCGGCAGAGGCGCTGGATATCGCCCTGACCAAGCGCGGCAAGCACGAGGATGAGGATATTCCGATGTGCGGCGTGCCGCATCACGCCGCCGAGGGGTATTTTCTGACGCTGATCCGCAAGGGATTTCGCGTCGCCGTATGCGAGCAGATGGAAAGCCCTGCCGAGGCGAAGAAGCGCGGCTATAAGGCGGTGGTCAAGCGCGAGGTTGTCCGGCTGGTGACACCCGGAACGCTGACCGAGGATTCATTGCTGGATGCGCGCCGCCATAACTTTCTGGCGGCCTATCATGTGGTCCGGGATGAGGGCGCGTTGGCGTGGGTCGATATCTCGACGGGTGCGTTTCATGTGATGCCTTGTGCTGGGGCCGCGCTGGGGCCGGAGCTCGCCCGGTTGGCGCCGCGCGAGGTGATTGTTGTGGATGGGTCAGAGGCGGATTGGTCCGGCGTGGTGTCCGATGCCGGTGCTGTTCTGACCACATTGGGTGCGGCCGCGTTTGACAGCACGGCAGGGGCGAAGCGTTTGTGTTCGCTTTATAAGGTCGGGTCGCTGGATGCCTTTGGCAGCTTTGGCCGGGCCGAGATTGCGGCCATGTCTGCGGTGGCCGAGTATCTTGAGATTACGCAGAAGGGCAACCTGCCCTTGTTGCGCCCGCCGGTGCTGGAAGGGCAGTCGGCGGCGATGCAGATTGATGCGGCGACGCGCCGGTCGCTGGAACTGACCCATGCGATGGCGGGCGGACGGCAGGGGTCGCTGTTGCATTGCATTGACCGGACGGTGACGGCAGGTGGCGCGCGATTGCTGGAGCGGCGGTTGGCGTCGCCGTCTTGTTCGCTGTCGGTCATTGCCGCGCGGCAGGATGCGGTCGGCTATCTGGCGGAGGCGTCGCGGCTGCGGGCCGATATTCGTGATGTTTTGCGCGGTGTGCATGATGTGGATCGTGCCTTATCGCGTTTGGCGCTGAATCGGGGCGGGCCGCGGGATATGACGGCCATTCGCAATACGCTGGGACAGGCGGCGGCGCTGGCCGGGGCGTTGCCGGGTGATTTGCCGGATTTGCTGGCGGGTGCAGCACGGGATTTGACCGGGCATGACGAACTGCTGGCGCTTTTGGATGATGCGCTGGTGGCTGAGCCGCCGCTGTTAGCGCGTGATGGTGGCTTCATCGCGCCGGGCCATGATGCGGAGCTGGATGAGGTCCGCAAACTGCGCGATGAAGGCCGATCGGTGATTGCAGGGATGCAGGCGGAATATGTGGCGGCCAGCGGCGTGCAGTCGTTAAAGATCAAGCATAACAATGTGTTGGGTTATTTCATCGAAACGACGGCGACCCATGCTGAGAAGATGATGGCGCATGATCTGTTCATTCATCGCCAGACGACGGCCAATCAGGTGCGGTTTACGACCGTCGCGCTGAGCGAGATCGAGACGCGGATACTGAATGCTGGTGGTCGCGCGCTGGAGATTGAAAAGCGGCTTTATGACGGTTTGCGGCAGGCAATTGTGGATCAGGCCGGGCCGTTTGGGGCGCTTGCCCGTGCGCTGAGCGAGTTTGATCTTGCGGGGGGGCTGGCGGAGCTGGCGGCAGATGAAAACTGGGTGCGTCCCCGCGTCGATGACAGTCGCGCGTTTGAGATTTCAGGTGGGCGGCATCCGGTGGTGGAGGCCGCGTTGCAGAAGGATGGCGCGCCGTTTGTGGCCAATGATTGTACGCTGACCGACGCCCATATCTGGCTGCTGACGGGGCCGAACATGGCAGGTAAATCGACGTTTCTGCGGCAGAATGCGTTGCTCGCGATCCTCGCGCAGATGGGGAGTTTTGTGCCGGCGGCGGAGGCGCATATTGGGGTCGTCAGCCAGATCTTCAGCCGTGTCGGGGCGTCGGATGATCTGGCGCGGGGGCGGTCCACGTTTATGGTCGAGATGGTGGAGACAGCGGCGATCCTGAACCAGGCGGATGACAAAGCCCTTGTTATTCTCGATGAAATTGGCCGGGGAACGGCGACCTATGATGGGTTGTCGATTGCCTGGGCCACGCTGGAACATCTGCATGATGTGAACCGGTGCCGGGCTCTGTTCGCCACGCATTATCACGAGATGGCCGCGCTGGCGGGCAAGCTGGATGGGGTGGAGAATGCCACTGTGACCGTCAAGGAATGGGACGGTGATGTTATTTTCCTGCACGAGGTAAAGCGCGGGACGGCCGACCGCAGCTATGGCGTGCAGGTCGCCCGGCTGGCTGGGCTGCCGCCGGTGGTGGTGGAACGAGCGAAGGTGGTGCTGGAGGCGTTGGAAAAGGGTGAGCGCGAGGGTGGCGGGGCGCAGAAGGCGATTATTGATGATTTGCCGCTGTTTTCAGCGACACCGGCGCCAGCGCCTGTGGTTGCCAAGGATTCCGTGGTTGAAGGGCGGCTGAAAGAGGTGCTGCCGGATGAGTTGACGCCGAAGGAGGCTTTGGCGCTGATTTATGAGTTGCGAGAGATGCTGTAGCGGCGGATGCGCGCAACGGTCGGTGGTCCGACCGGGGCCGGGCAACACCCCTGTTTGGGCGAATCGCATGATGACCCGTTAATGCGGGGGTTTTCGCCAAAATGATCGGTCGGCATCGCGTCGGCAAAACGTCGGACTTGCGTCGGACCCTTCGCGCCCATTTTGCAGGGTTAGGGATGCGTGCGGTGGAAATATAAATGCGGCGTTAGCGAATTGGCGGGAGATGGGTGACATCGCCCAGCCTGCGGGGTTGAGGCGGTCAGTCTATGATTGTGCATTTGGCGAAGCGGGTTCTTTTGAGGAGCTTCTGTTCGTTAAGGGCGGTGTAGAGTGCGTCGCTCATGAAGACGGCGCCGCGGAGGATCGGCTCCATCCAAAGGTCGACGCCTGACAGCGCCACTTTGTTCACCGCGATCTGGCTTTCGGGCAGTCCAAAATTCCAGTTCCCGGCACGACGTGGGCGAATGTCTTTGCACTTCTCTAGAACAACCGAAGCCTTTGTTTGGGTGATGTTCAGGTAGTTGTAGTCCAGTTCAAACCGATATTTGCGTCGGAAGCCGTAAAGAACAACCGGATCGAAAGCTGTGCTGCCGAGGTCGAATTGCTGCGCTGTTTCACGCCACCTGTCCGAGACGATGAGGTATTCATCGGACAGCATGTCCGGAAGCGGATCAATGGAATGTGTAACCTGCAAAAGTTCTGCCTCATCAGGCTTGCGTTCTGAAGGTTCAAGCCGTTGGGCTTTCATGTATTTTGAGGCTGACGCCTTTGTTGCAGCTCTGTTTTCCGAGTAGTAAGTTGCCCATGGCGCAAATTGATATGTCGACTCAAGCGATACCATCGCACCTGTCACCCAAACCTTTTCAGCCATGGTAATCCCTCCGCTGCTCTGGATGTGTTGTTGTGGTTACCATCGGGAACTATCTTTGCGTTGTCCATTGGTTGACATGGGTGACGTCACCCAGCCTACTGTGGCGTCGGACTGCGGGTCTCACGCAGTGTGACATCACACGTCAGAGCTCTTCCCAAGTTTGGTCGCTGCGCGAAAAGCGCGGGTGATAAACTGGAAGAATCCGACGATGCATAAAACAACGCCGAAAACTGTCAGCACCAGAGAAATGAGTGGTATTGCCAAACTAAGCCCGCTCCCGCTTTCGGGATCAAGCAGCGTTTGCAAAGCTGTTCCAAGACCGAGGCTGAGTATGGCCAGAAACAGCCCAAAAATGATCTTGAGAAGACTTCTGATCATGATGCCGGTGTCGACGACACCCCAACTTGCGCAGGTCTCAGCAACCGGTCATGCAGCATGAAGCCTTCGGCGGCGACCTGGATAATATCACCGGCTTTGGTGCCGGGCACGGGGGCTTCGAACATGGCCTGGTGTAGTTGCGGGTCGAATTTGTCGCCGACTTCTGGCGTGATCGGATCGATCCCGTGCTTTTTGAAGACGCTGATCAGTTCGCGCATGGTCAGTTCCACGCCTTCGAGCAGGGCCTTGTTCACCTCTTGCTCGGATTCGTCGGCTGAGTTCAGGGCGCGGCGCATGTTGTCATAGACCGGCAGCATGTCGCGGGCGAGTTTGGAGCCGCCGTAGTTTTCCGCCTCGCGCCGGTCGCGGTCTGCCCGTTTGCGGGTGTTTTCCGCATCCGCCAGGGCGCGCATGAATTTGTCCCGGAAATCATCGCGTTCGGCGCGCAGTGCCTCGATTTCATCAAAACCTGCAGCGGCCTGATCGAAATCGGGTTCATCGCTTTCTGCGGCAAGTTCATCAAGGCTTTGCAGTTCTTCTTCTTTTTCGGACATCAAATGGTTCCTGTCATGAGCGGTCGGCGATGATTTTGCCCACCAGCTGGGCGGTGTAATTCACGATTGGCACGATCCGCCCATAGTTGAGGCGGGTCGGGCCGATGACGCCCACGGCGCCGATGATCTTGCGGTCGGCGTTCATATAAGGGGAAACGACGAGAGAGGAACCCGAAAGTGAGAACAATTTGTTCTCTGAGCCGATAAAAATGCGCACACCGTCGCCTTCTTCGGCGAGATCGAGAAATTGGGCGATGTCGCGTTTACGTTCAAGGTCGTCAAAGAGGGTCCGGATCCGTTCCAGATCAGCCTCGTTGTCGCTGAGCAGGTTGCCGCGGCCGCGCACGATCAGCCGTTCGGTCGCTTCGCCTTCGTTTTCCCAGAGCGCGAAGCCGTTTTCGACGAGATCAGCGGCCACGCTGTCAATCTCCTGACGTCGCGCGGCGATTTCGCGGGCGATGACCTGCCCGAGTTCGGAAAGTGTGTGCCCCTCGGCGATGGCGTTGAGGAAATTTGCGGCCTCGCGCATGGATGATGGCGTTTGTCCGGGTGGTGGAGTGAAGATGCGGTTTTCGACATGCCCGTCGGCGAAGACCAGAACAACCAGTGCCCGGTCGCGCGAGAGCGACACGAATTCGATATGTTTGATTGCGGCCTCGTGTTTGGGGGTCAGCACGAGGCTGGCCCCTTGGGTGACGCCAGACAACGCCTCGCCCACGTGATCCAATACGGTTGTGACATCGTGGTCGTTGGCCCCGACCGTGTCGTCGATTTTTTGCCGGTCTTCGCCGTCCAGATCGCCAACCTCCAGCAGCCCATCGACGAACATCCGCAGGCCCAGCTGTGTGGGGATACGCCCGGCGCTGACATGAGGGCTGTCGAGGAGGCCCAGATATTCGAGGTCCTGCATGGTATTGCGGATTGTCGCCGCGCTGACCTTTTCCGAGAAGTCGCGGGTCAGCGTCCGTGAGCCGACCGGTGCCCCGCTGGCCAGGTAGCCTTCGACCACGCGCCGGAATACCTCGCGCGAGCGTTCATTCATCTCTTCGATGTTGGGCTGCTGGTCGGGCATATGATCCTCGGTTCAAGGCGATGCAATTAAAACGAAGTTGGATACCACGTCAATCGGGGTTGGATTTCATATGTGGGCAGCGTATCCCCACGCTGCAACCAACAGGAGTGATCCCATGCGTCCATCCGGCCGTCAGACGAACGAAATGCGTGAAGTGTCGATTGAAACGGGTGTGACCATGCATGCCGAAGGGTCCTGTCTGATCAAATGTGGCAATACGCATGTACTGTGTACAGCCAGTATTGATGAACGTGTGCCCCCGTTTTTGAAGAATACAGGCCTTGGCTGGGTGACGGCAGAATACGGTATGCTGCCCCGTGCGACGAATACGCGCATGCGCCGCGAGGCCAAGAATGGCCAATCCGGTCGCACGCAGGAAATCCAGCGTCTGATTGGCCGGTCGTTGCGGGCCGGCGTGGATCGTGTGGCGCTGGGCGAACGGCAGATTGTCGTGGATTGCGATGTGATTCAGGCTGATGGCGGCACCCGCTGTGCGTCTATTACGGGCGGCTGGGTTGCGCTGAAGCTGGCGGTGCAAAAGCTGATGAAGGCGGGGGATGTGATTTCCGACCCGCTTTTGGATCCTGTTGCCGCGATTTCGTGCGGGATCTATGCCGGGCAAGAAGTGCTTGATCTGGACTATCCGGAGGATAGTGAGGCCGGTGTTGACGGGAATTTCGTCATGACCGGTGGCCGGTTGATCGAAGTGCAGATGTCTGCCGAGGGGTCAACCTATAGCCGGGCTCAGATAGATGCGCTGCTGGATCTGGCCGAGAAGGGTGTGACGGAGTTGACCGCGGCCCAAATGGCAGCTGTTGCCTGATGCGCAAGTTTTCTGGCGATCGTCTGGTTGTGGCTACCCATAATCAGGGCAAGCTGGAAGAGATTGCCGATCTGCTGGCGCCTTATGGTGTCCGTCTTTCGTCAAATGCGGAACTGGGGCTGCCAGAGCCAGACGAGACCGAGACAACATTTGTGGGTAATGCCCGGATCAAGGCGCATGCGGCGGCGCAGGCCACCGGGTTGCCTGCCTTGGCGGATGATAGCGGGATCGAGATTGACGGGTTGGATGGTGCGCCCGGCGTGCATACGGCCGATTGGGCCGAAACGCCGGATGGCCGGGATTTTGTGATGGCGATGGAGCGCGCCTGGGCAGAGCTGAAGGCGGCTGACGCACCCTACCCTCGGACGGCCCGGTTTTGCTGTACCTTGGTGCTGGCCTGGCCGGATGGTCATGATGAGGTGTTTTCGGGTGTCATGCCCGGTCAGGTCGTATGGCCGATGCGCGGTGATCAGGGCCATGGCTATGACCCGATATTCCAGCCTGATGGGTATGATATGACATTTGGCGAGATGGATCGCTGGGAGAAGAACAGGATCAGCCACAGGGCTGATGCGTTTGCCAAGCTGAAGGCGTGCTTTGCCTGAGGATTGGGAATATGGGGGTTTTGGCCTTTATATTCACTGGCCGTTTTGTCAGGCGAAATGCCCCTATTGCGATTTCAATTCTCATGTGGCCGCCCGGATTGATCAGACGGCGTGGCAGGCGGCCTATCTGAGCGAGATTGATCGGGTTGGTGCCGAAACGTCGGGCAGGATCTTACGGTCGGTGTTTTTTGGTGGTGGTACGCCGAGCATGATGGATCCGGACGTTGTTGATGCGATCTTAACCAAGGTGCGCGCAACCTGGAGCTGTGCAAACGATATTGAAGTGACGTTGGAGGCTAATCCGACATCAGTCGAGGCGGGTCGCTTTGCCGGGTATCGTGATGCCGGAGTAAACAGGGTTTCCATGGGTATTCAGGCCCTGAACGATCCTGATCTGAAGGCGCTGGGCCGGCTGCATACCGCGACTGAGGCGATGGCGGCTTTTGATGTGGCGCGGTCGGTGTTTGACCGGGTCAGTTTTGATCTGATCTATGCAAGGCAAGGGCAGTCATTGGATGCGTGGCAGGCAGAGTTGGGCCAGGCCCTGTCGATGGCGATTGATCATCTGTCGTTGTATCAGCTGACGATTGAGGACGGCACTGCCTTTGGCGATCGCTACGCGGCGGGTAAGCTGCGGGGGTTGCCTGATGATGATCTGGCGGCGGACATGTATGCAGTCACGCAGGAGATGTGTGATGCGGCGGGATTGCCGGGGTATGAAGTGTCCAATCATGCGGCAGCAGGGTTGGAAAGCCGCCATAACCTGATCTACTGGCGCTATGGCGATTATGCAGGGGTTGGCCCGGGGGCGCATGGCCGTTTGACGTTGGGTGGAGAGCGGTTGGCGACGGAGGCACCGCTTGCCCCCGGAGCATGGCTGGCGCAGGTGCGTAACGGTGGCAATGGCGATTTGCAGCGGGTGCCATTGACGATGGACGAGCAACAGGCGGAGTTTTTGCTGATGGGTTTGCGGTTGTCAGAGGGGATTTCACTGGATCGGTTTGGATTAAGTCATGACGAACGTTTTATAAATAAAATCAATGCTTTAATTGAAATATCCATGCTTTCGATGGATGATGACCACCTGCGTCTGACGCCACAGGGCCGACCTGTTCTAAATGCTGTGCTGCGTCAGCTTTTGGATGTTTAGTGGCCCGAGAGCGCCCGCAGCAGATCATCGAGTTGATCGAGTGATTTGTAGCTGATCGACATCTTGCCCCCCTCTTCGTTGGGCTTGTGATCTATGGTCACCTTCATACGCAGTGTGGCGGATAACTCGTTTTCGATCTGCACGGTGTCGGCGTCTTTTGGGACCGGCGCGCCCGGGACCGCGCGTTTCTTAATTGCTGGTCCTTTCTTTGCCAGTTTTTCAGTTTCGCGCACGGAGAGTTTGCGCTGGATAACTTCCCGCGCCAACTGCACCGCCTGGTCATGGCCTATCAGCGCGCGGGCGTGCCCTGCGGAAAGGGCGCCGCTGATCAGGTAGTTCCGGATCTCATCCGGCAGCGATAACAGCCGCATCAGGTTGGCGATGTGGCTGCGGCTTTTGCCCAGCGCTGTGGCCAATTGATCCTGCGTGTGACCGAACCTGTCCATCAGCTGGCGGTAACCTGCGGCCTCATCAATCGGGTTGAGGTCGGCGCGCTGGATGTTTTCGATAATTGCGATTTCGAGGACTTCGGTGTCGTTATAGTCCCGCACAAGGATCGGCAATTCATGTTGCTTGGCAATCTGGGCGGCCCGCCAGCGCCGTTCGCCGGCGACAATTTCATAAGTGCCGGGTTTCTCTGGGGATTTACGTACAATCAGGGGTTGAATTACCCCCTTTTCCGCGATCGAAGCAGCGAGTTCATCAAGCGCGTCCTGGGCAAAGGTGCGGCGCGGCTGATCGGGGTTGGGATGGACCTGTTCGATCGGTACCATCAGATCGGGGCGCGGAGGTGTGGCGGCCGGTGTTTCGTCCTGGGTCACATCCGACATGAGGGCGGACAGGCCGCGGCCGAGGCCTCGGGTTTTTTTTGTGCTACGCGCCATGGGAGCTGGCCCTTACTCGTTTTGATTTGTTGATGACTTCGCGCGCCAGCGACCGATAGGCAATGCTGCCTTTTGATGTCGGGTCGTATTCGAGGACGGGAATGGCGAAGGATGGTGCCTCGCTCAGCCGGACATTGCGGGGAATGACGGTTTCGAAGACCATGTCGCCCATGTTTTCGCGGGCGTCATCCTCGACCTGGAGCGACAGGTTGTTGCGCCGGTCATACATGGTGAGCGCGATGCCTTCGATCCGCAAGTTCGGGTTTGCGGTCTGGCGGACATCGCGGACCGACAGGATGAGCTGCGACAGACCTTCGAGTGCGAAGAATTCGCTTTGCAGCGGAACGATGAGAGAATGCGCCGCCACCATGGCATTGACCGTCAATATGTTGAGGGATGGCGGACAGTCGATCAATATGTAGTCAAATTTGGCCAGTGTTTTATCGTCGCTACGCAGGGCGTCCCGCAACAGGAAGCTGCGTTTCTGGTTCGCGATCAGGTCGATATCGGCTGAACTGAGGTCGGTCGTGGCGGGGATGATCGACAGGTTTTTGACAGTCGTGACCATGATTGCGGTGCTAACGGCTGCGTCACCTGTCAAAAGATCATAGGTGGTCACCTTGCGATCCTTGGTGTCGATACCAAGACCGGTGGACGCGTTGCCTTGGGGGTCGAGGTCGATGAGCAGGACATTCTTGCTTTTCTCGGCCAAGGCCGCGCCGAGGTTGATGGTTGTGGTCGTTTTTCCGACCCCACCCTTCTGGTTTGCGATCGCGATGATTTTTGGTGTTTTCACAGTGCTCTTATCCAACGCGACGGATCCCTTTGATGACGAGGAGTCGGCCGTTAGGATCAGTCAAACTTTGATGGTCTTCAAGGTCAAAGAACCATGATTGGCGTGCTTCTGCAATTTCTTCGGCATGGCGTTTGCCTTTGTGCAGCAGAGCCTGGCCGGTCGGCGACAGATGTGTTTCCAGATATGGCATGATCGCAGATAACGAGGTTAATGCGCGTGCGGACACAATATCGGCTAGTTGAGGGGATGCGTCTTCGATCCTGGTGGCAATCACGGATGCATTCAGATCAAGTTCACGGATGACTGTACGCAGAAATGTGCACTTTCTTTGGTCACTTTCCAGCAATACGAATGTCGCCTGCGGGTTTTTCGCTTTTGCAAGAATGGCCACGACGAGGCCGGGGAAGCCGCCGCCACTGCCGATATCGACCCATTTTTTGAAGTTTTTCGCAGCAAGTGGGTAAATCTGCGCCGAATCGGTGATGTGCCGTTCCCAGATGTCGCTCATTGTTGTCGGCGAGATCAGATTGATCTTCATCGTCCATTTCTGAACGAGGTCTGACAACTGCTGCAGTTGTTCATATGTTTCACGTGAAACATCCTGCCCGGCAATGGTCATACCCACTGGTCAGGTCCCTGTCATCTTGCTGTCTTGCCGTTTAAGAGCACCAATGATCAGCACCATCGCCGCAGGTGTCATGCCATCGATCCGGTTCGCCTGGGCGACTGTCGCTGGCCGCGCCATCTTGAGTTTGCTGGCAAGTTCATTTGACAGCCCATTGACCGCTGTATAGTCGAAATCATCCGGAATCGCTTTTTGTTCGTCCCGCGCCATCGCAGCGATATCGCGTTCCTGGCGCGCGACGTAGTGGACATACAGCGCATCCCTTTTGATCTGGTCCCTGATATCCGGTGCGATCTGTGCGGTTTCCGGAGCAAGTTCAACCAGATGAGCGAAATCGAAATCCGCCAGGGAAAGCGCATCCAGTGCCGTTCTCCGTGGTCCATCGGCATTCAGATTAACGCCTTTGGACGATATATCGCGTGAAGTCAGGGTGATTTGAGCGAGTTGAGTCTTGGCTTTCGCCATATCCTCCATCTTGGATGAGAACGCAGACCACCGGTTATCACTCACAATCCCGACTTGCCGCCCTGTTCCCGTTAGCCGCTGATCTGCATTATCAGCCCGCAGCGAAAGCCGGAATTCGGCCCGCGATGTGAACATGCGATAGGGTTCGGACACCCCCCGCGTGATCAGATCATCAATCATCACACCGATGTAAGAGTCCCGCCGGCTGAAATGTACGGGTTCATTGCCTTTTGCCTGTGCGGCCGCGTTCAGACCAGCGACGAGACCCTGCGCTGCCGCCTCTTCATAGCCTGTTGTCCCGTTGATCTGTCCTGCGAGGTAAAGGCCCGGCACATCGCGCAGCTCCAGCGTCTGACGCAGTGCGCGGGGGTCGACATAGTCGTATTCTATGGCATAGCCGGGCTGTAAAATGCTGGCGTTTTCAAGGCCATAGATCGAATGCACGTAGTCATGCTGCACATCCTCAGGCAGGGATGTTGAGATCCCGTTGGGGTATACCGTGTGGTCGTTCACGCCCTCAGGTTCCAGGAAAATCTGGTGCGATGTCTTGTCAGCGAAGCGCACGATCTTGTCTTCGATGGAGGGGCAGTACCGCGGCCCGATCCCCTCGATATGCCCGCCATACATAGCCGACCTATCCAGATTGGCGCGGATGATATCATGTGTTCGGGCATTGGTGTGCGTGATCCCGCAATCCACCTGCGGCGCAGAAACTCCCTTGGATAGAAAGGAAAACAGGCTTGGATCAGCATCCGTTGGCTGCGCTTCAAGCTTGTCCCACGCGATAGTTCGTCCGTCCAATCGTGGCGGCGTACCGGTTTTCAGCCGCCCAAGCGGAAGTGCAAAACTGTCCAAACGCTCTGCCATGCGAACAGAAGGTTTATCGCCCATTCGTCCGCCAGGTCGCGATACATCCCCGATATGAATGACGCCGCGCAGGAACGTCCCTGTCGTCAATACAACATTGCGGGCATGGACAGCGGTATCATCGGCCAGCATGACGCCGGCGACCCTGTCGCCTTTCATAATCAGATCGACGGCTTCACCCTCGATGATGGTCAGGTTTTGCAGATTGGTCAGCTCTGCTTGCATGGCTGTTTTGTAGATCGCCCGATCCGCCTGGGCGCGCGGCCCTTGGACGGCTGGGCCCTTTTTTCGGTTCAACAGGCGAAATTGAATACCGGCCCGATCCGCCACGCGGCCCATGACCCCATCAAACGCATCAATTTCGCGCACTAGATGTCCTTTTCCCAGGCCACCTATCGCAGGATTACAAGACATCACACCAATAGAGTCGCGCGTTAGGGTAATCAGCGCCGTACGCGCACCGTAGCGCGCAGACACATGCGCCGCTTCTGCACCCGCGTGGCCACCACCAATGACAATGACGTCAAAGTCGGAATGTTTCACGTGAAACACCTTTCATTTCCCGATGCAAAAACTGCGAAATATCTCATCAAGCACATCTTCTACATCAACCCGTCCAACAAGGCTATCCACTGCCCGAATGGCTGACCAAAGCTGTTCTGCTATCAATTCCACCATGTCGTGACCGTCGGCGATCATATCCTGCGCCTTGGTCAGATCGTCCACAGCCCTTATCAGCGCTAGCCTGTGTCGCTCCCGCATTGCGGTTCCTATGGAGGATACATGTTCTTTCAATCTCGCAGCGATTTCTGCGATAAGATCGTCAACACCTTGGCCGGTTTTCCCAGAGACCGCGTTTGGTTGATTGTTCAGCAAATCCGCCTTGCTATAGATATAAATATCTGAAGGGCCTACATCTGGTATATCGAATGCATCTGCCGACATCATACGGACACGTATATCCGCCTGCTTGGCCCGCTCCCTAGCTCGTTCCACACCAATCCCTTCGACGACATCATCAGTATCCCGCAGCCCTGCGGTATCCAGCAGCGTCACCGGGATCCCATCGATATCCATCCGAACCTCGATCACATCGCGTGTCGTTCCTGCAACCTCCGACGTGATTGCCACATCTCGCCCTGCCAGTCGGTTGAGCAATGTGGACTTACCCACATTTGGTTCGCCGATGATCGCCACTTCGAACCCTTCACGAACCCGCTCTGCCGCCCGCACCCCGGCTGATTCCCGGTTCATCTGATCCAGTACCCCAGCGATGAGCGCCCTAACCTCTGGCATAACATCAACCGGGACATCCTCATCCGCGAAATCAATCGTCGCCTCCAAGAGCGCGACCGACCTGATCAGGTCAGTTCGCCATACTTCGACCATCTCTCCCAAGGCACCGGAAAAGACACGTACCGCCTGTTTGCGCTGCTGTTCGGTTTCGGCGTCGATCAGATCGGCAAGGCCTTCGACCTGCGCCAAATCCAGCCTGCCGTTTTCCAATGCGCGCCGGGTGAATTCACCTGCCTCGGCCGGCCGCAATCGCCGGTCCGTACCCAGCCGTCTGAGCACTGCCGCAACCACAGCCGGACTGCCATGCAGATGCAGTTCGACGACGGTTTCTCCGGTGAAGCTTTTGCCCTGCGGAAAATGCAGCACAAGTGCTTCGTCCAGAAGCGCCCCATCCGCATCGTGGAGCTTTCTCACACCTCGGTTGCTGGGCAGCGATTCCATCATTTGCCTCGCGGCATCTGCCGCGTCAGGACCGGAAATACGGATCACCGCAACCCCGGCCCGCCCATGGGCTGTTGCCAGCGCAAATATCGTCTGCATTACATCAACCCATTGTTTATAAACAATAAGTTACGTGTTCATCGAATCGAAGAAGTCCGAATTTGTCTTGGTCTGTTTCAGTTTTCCGATGAGGAATTCGATGGCATCCGTTGTTCCCATAGGGTTCAGGATGCGCCGCAACACATAGGTTTTCGCCAGATCGCCCTTGTCGACCAGCAGCTCTTCTTTCCGCGTGCCGGACTTGAGGATATCCATCGCCGGGAAGACCCGTTTGTCGGCGACCTTCCGGTCCAGCACGATCTCGCTGTTGCCGGTGCCTTTGAATTCTTCAAAGATCACTTCGTCCATCCGCGACCCGGTATCGATCAGCGCTGTCGCGATGATCGTCAGCGATCCGCCCTCTTCAATGTTCCGTGCCGCGCCGAAAAACCGTTTGGGTCGCTGCAGCGCGTTGGCATCAACACCACCGGTCAGCACCTTACCCGATGACGGCACGGTGGTGTTGAACGCCCGCCCCAGTCGCGTGATCGAATCCAGCAGGATCACCACATCGCGTTTGTGTTCCACAAGCCGCTTGGCCTTTTCGATGACCATCTCTGACACTGCCACGTGCCGTGTTGCCGGTTCGTCAAAGGTGGACGAAACAACCTCACCCTTCACAGATCGCTGCATGTCGGTGACCTCTTCAGGCCGTTCGTCAATCAGCAACACGATCAGGTAACATTCCGGGTGGTTCTTTTCGATCGAGTTGGCGATGTTCTGGAGCAGGACGGTCTTACCCGTCCGCGGCGGCGCCACGATCAGTGATCGCTGTCCTTTGCCGATTGGTGCCACCAGATCAATGATCCGTGCTGACCTGTCCTTGATGGTCGGATCCTCGACTTCCATGTTCAGCCGCTCATCGGGGTAAAGCGGCGTCAGGTTGTCAAAGGCAACCTTGTGTTTGGCTTTTTCAGGTTCTTCGAAATTGATCCGCTCGACCGATGTCAGTGCGAAATACCGTTCGCTGTCATTGGGTTCCTTCATCACCCCTTCGACCGTATCCCCTGTCCGCAGCGAGTGGATCCGGATCATCTCGGGCGAGACATAGATGTCATCAGGGCCCGGCAGATAGTTGGCCTCTGGCGACCGCAGGAAACCGAAACCATCCTGCAAAACCTCGAGCACCCCATCGCCACCGATGATCCATTCTTCATCCGCCCGTTCCTTGAGGATGGCGAACATCATGTCGCCTTTGCGCATGGTGGATGCGTTTTCGATCTCCAGCTCTTCGGCCAGGGACAACAGATCCTTTGGGCTTTGCGCCTTCAGATCAGCGAGGTTCAGACGGTGTTGGGACATGGTGAAATCCATCGCCGACGGGTTGGTCGACGCTTTCTCGAACAGGAATGGAAAATCGCTATCCCGGACGGGTAGCGACAGCACACATAGGCAAGAGCGTGGCGTGAGTCAACGTGTCGCTAGAACGGACGTACCACCACGGCCACAACGATCAGAAACATCAGCACTGTCGGCACTTCATTGAACAGCCTGAAGCTGCTTCCTGACCGCGTATTCCGACCTGCCGCAAAATCCTTGCGCCGTGCTGCCATCCACACATGCGCCGCTGTCATCAGGATTACCGACATAATTTTCACCCATGACCAGATTGCCCACCAGTCGAATTTCCCAGCTCCTGCATAACCCGCTTCACCTAATCCGATCATTGTTAGTCCCGCCACCCAAGCCACGATCATGGCCGGGTTCATGATCACCCGCAGCAGCTTTTCTTCCATGACCTGGAATGTCTGGTCGAGCTCTGATCCAACCGCAGCCCGTTCCGCATGATAGACAAACAATCTGGGCAGATAGAACAGCCCCGCCATCCATGCGATCACCGCCATGATATGAACCGCCTTGATCCATGGGTAGATGCCTATCAGCAGGTCCGTCATTTTATTCGCCTTCTTTGATCTTCTCTTCCTAATAAATATTAAGAGAAAAGAAAGATGATGATGTTTCTTGTCAGCGCCATTTCTGTGGTTTTCTTTTTCATCCGCAGAGTTATCCCATGGTCTGACACGATAAGAGACTTATGAGTCCAGTCAGACCTCTCACGTAAAACTATTACAAATCAGCATATTAGTATCACCTGACCCCCACCATTGTTTTTGATACGACGCCTTGACCGCGGCAAGCACCCTGATTCTTCCACAAGGCCGACTTATGCTTTCCCACCGTGGATAAACCAGCCTGAATTTCATGGAGCTGCCGGGTTCCCCACAGGTCCGGGCTGCGGCATAAGTATCGACGAAGTGACACCCAGACTGACACCGGATTTTTCCCAAAGGTTATCCACATGACCGACCAGATCATTCTTGCCTCCGGGTCTGATATCCGGGCCACATTGTTGCGCAACGCCGGTGTTGAATTTGCCGTTCAGGTCGCCCGCATCGATGAAGATGCCGTGCGCCAGTCGCTATTGGCGGAAGATGCCTCGCCCCGCGATATTGCCGATGCTTTGGCAGAAATGAAAGCGCAACGCGTAGCGGCGAGAAATCCGGATGCGCTGGTGATCGGGTGCGATCAGGTATTGGCACAGGGTCGGACATTGCCTTCCAAGCCCACATCCAAGGAGGAGGCCCTGGCGCAGTTGCATGCGATGCGAGGGCAATCGCATCAATTACTCTCGGCCGCCGTGATCTATGATGGTGACGGACCTGTTTGGCGCCATGTCGGGATTGTCCGTCTTCATATGCGGGACGCGTCCGATGACTATCTAGAGGACTATGTTGATCGGAATTGGGACAGCATTCGGCATTCGGTTGGTGCTTATAAGCTTGAAGAAGAAGGAGTGCGACTTTTTACACGCATAGAGGGAGATTATTTCAATGTGCTTGGCTTGCCGCTGCTTGAACTCTTGTCTTATCTGACCGTGCGCGGAACACTGCTAGCATGACCCAGATTCCGCATGCCGGTGTTATCGGAAACCCGATCAGCCATTCCCTGTCTCCGAAGCTTCACGGTCATTGGCTTGAGCGCTATGACCTTGCTGGTGATTACACCGCCTTGCAGGTGGCTGAGGACGCGTTGGAACAAACACTTCGGTCATTGCCCGCACAGGGTTTCGTTGGGGTGAATGTGACCTTGCCACACAAGGTTGAGGTGTTGAAATATGCTGATCAGGTATCTGATCGTGCAACCCTTATCGGTGCTGCAAATACCCTGACTTTCCGAGAGGATGGTCGTATTTTCGCAGATAATACAGATGGTTATGGTTTTATGGCCAATCTGCGACAGGGTGCGCCCGATTGGGATCCAGAGGCAGGACCGGCGACAATTTTTGGCGCTGGTGGTGCTGCACGCGCGATTATTGTGGCACTGGCGGATGCCGGTGTGCCTGAGATTATCCTTTCCAATCGGACCCGTCCCAAGGCAGAGGCGCTGCGCGCCGATTTTGGCCCACGCATCCGCGTTGTTGATTGGGTGCAGGCGGGATCCATGCTGGAGGATGCAACCACTGTTATCAACACGACATCATTGGGGATGAAGGGCGCGCAACCGTTCAAGGTGCCGCTTGATGCGCTACGCCCTGATGCGGTGGTGACTGACATTGTTTACAATCCACTGCGGACCCCGTTTCTGGATGCGGCTGCCCGGATGGGTTGTGTAACAGTTGATGGTCTGGGGATGCTGCTGCATCAGGGTGTGCCTGGTTTTGAGCGCTGGTTTGGTCACCGTCCTGAGGTTGATGATGAAACCCGTCGGGCCGTTCTGGCATGAGCCATTTTCTGGGGCTGACCGGGTCCATTGGCATGGGCAAATCGACAACGGCACAGATGTTCCGCGATGAGGGCGTTCCGGTTTGGGATGCGGATGCGGTTGTTCATGCGCTTTATGCAAAAGGCGGTGCGGCTGTTCCAGCGATTGCGTCCACATTTCCGGACGCTGTTGTTGATGAGGCGGTGTCGCGGGAGGTTCTGAAGACGATAATTGCCGCCGACCCGACTGCATTGAAGAACATTGAGCGCATTGTGCATCCGCTTGTTGCCGCTCATCGGCAAAGCTTCATTGATGATCACGATGACCCGCTTGTTTTGTTTGATATTCCGTTGTTGTTCGAGACCGGTGCAGAGGCATGGCTGGATTCTGTGCTGGTTGTGTCTGTTCCCGCCGATGTTCAACGCGAACGCGTTTTGGCCCGTCCTGGCATGACAGCGGCGCAACTCGACACTATTCTGTCCCGCCAGATGCCGGATGCCGAGAAACGCGCCCGCGCTGATTATGTCATCGAAACGCTGGCGCTGGACGACACCCGCGATGCCGTGCGAAAACTGATTGCGACGATCAAAGAGGCCGAAAATGCGTGAGATTGTTCTGGATACAGAGACGACCGGTTTTGAGCCCGCCGAGGGCGATCGCATTGTCGAGATTGGTGCGGTTGAGTTGATGGGCCATGTGCCCACCGGACGTACCTATCATCAATATATCAATCCGCAGCGGTTGATGCCGGCCGAGGCATTTGGCGTTCACGGGATTGGCCCTGATCTGCTGGAACCGCCACAAGAGCCGAAACCGGGGCAGGAAACATTGCGCGACAAGCCGCTTTTCACGGATATCGCGCAGGATTTTGTGGATTTCGTCGGTGATGCAAAGCTAGTTATTCACAATGCTGCCTTTGATATGAAATTCCTGAATGCAGAGCTTGGCTGGCTGAACCGACCGCTTTTGCCGATGGATCAAGCGGTGGATACGCTGGCCATTGCCCGGCGGAAATTTCCGGGCTCTCCTGCTTCGCTGGATGCGCTGTGCCGCCGGTTCGGGATCGACAATTCGTCGCGCACCCTGCATGGCGCGTTGCTGGATAGCGAGATTCTGGCAGAGGTGTATCTGGAACTGATCGGTGGTCGCCAGCCGGACTTTGCCCTGGCGGCAGATACCCGGACTGTGACGGCAGGCGGAGTTTCGGATGACTGGCGGCCCATGCCGCGCCCGCAGCCGCTGCCTCCAAAACTGACCGAGGAAGAAGCCGCCGCCCATGCTGCTTTTGTCGAGAAGCTGGGCGACGACGCTGTCTGGAAAAAACTGGCTTAGTTCGCCG
This sequence comes from Yoonia sp. SDW83-1, assembly GCF_046762885.1. NCBI lineage: Bacteria > Pseudomonadati > Pseudomonadota > Alphaproteobacteria > Rhodobacterales > Paracoccaceae > Yoonia > Yoonia sp. SDW83-1. The sequence continues at coordinate 90,611 of NZ_JBKQXO010000002.1, read as the reverse complement.
CTGCTTTTTCTGCTTCTGCCCGGCGCGCCAGTTCGGACCGGTAAAGCGCTAGAAAATCAATGGTTTCGAGGTTCAGTGGCGGGAAGCCACCGTCGCGGGTGACGTCACTGACGATCCGCCGCAGGAAGGGAAAGGTGATCCGCGGGCATTCGATCAGCAGGTAGGGGTGCATCTGTTCTTCTGGCACGCCTTCGACGTGGAACACGCCGGCATATTCGATTTCGAGGATAAAGAGCGGTTCGCCCTTTTCCTTGGTTTTGCTGTTGATGTTCAGCTTTGTGATGATTTCGTACTGGTTGTCTGCAGACCGTTTACGTGCATCCAGGTTTACCTGCACCTGAATTTCCGGCTGTGCGTCACCCTGAACACCCTTCTGGGCCAGGATGTTTTCGAAGGACATATCGCGGATATATTGGGCGAGTACCCGGCTGGTGACCTGAGGGGCCTGTGCAGGCGCTGCGCCATTTTCGGGGGTGTCGGACATTGGAAACTGCTCCAGTTAAATTAGGTTGGCGCGTTCCTAACAGCCTATTTCCTAAGGCTCAATGCTGTGTCCAGCCCGATGGCCCGTGTGTCGGCTTTTTATTTGGTGTCACATCTTCGAACTCCGCATCTATGACACGGTCATCGGGGTGACTGCCGGGCGGGGGTGGTTGTTCACCCATGGTGAAGCTTTTCACCTTGATCCGGCTGCGCACCCAAAGATATGCGGCCTTACGCACACCGGGGACCAGAAGTGATAGCCCGACGATATCGGTGAAAAAGCCGGGCGTCAGCAGAAGTGCCCCGGCGAATAGGATCATTGCCCCGTTGGCGAGCGGTTCTGTTGGGTCCTGGAGTTCTGAGAAGGATCGCTGCAGGTTCGCGATTTCACGCAGTCCCTGGCTGCGGACCAGATAGGACCCGGCGATGGCGGTTGCCAGCACGATCAGTAACGTCCACCAGATTCCGATCACGCCGCCAACCTGAATAAACAGGGCGATTTCAATCATTGGAACGGCAATAAAGGCGATAAGCAGCCACATCTGGTAGGCCTTTCATAACATGTTCGGGGGCAAGGTGGACTCGGCCCTACCCCTGACCTACATAAGGAATGACTGGGCAATTACTATGCCTTCCCCTGAACGAGGTCACGATGAACTCTCCGATTATCCAGCTTTTGGTGCTTGCGGGCATTGCTGTTTTTCTGATCCTGCGCTTGCGCGGTGTTTTGGGGACTCGCGAGGGGTATGAAAAGCCTGCTGTAACACGGGCCGAGCCTGACCGGAGGCGCAAGCCTGAGTTCGATGTGATCGAGGGCGGTCCTGATCTGGATATTACCGACCACGTCGCCGAAGATTCCGATGCAGCCAAAGCGCTGGCGGCGATGAAGCGCGTTGACCCGAGTTTCAATGTTGGGGAGTTTCTGGGTGGCGCACGCGGTGCCTATGAAATGATCCTGATGGCCTTTGAAAAAGGCGAGCTGGATGGGATTGTGCCTTATATTTCAGAGGATGTGTACGAAGCTTTTGCCACGGTGGTTGACGAACGCCAGCGCCAAGGGCTGACTATCGAGGCGAATTTTATCGGTATCAGCGATATGGCGCTGGTTGAGGCCGAGATGGATGAAACCACGAAGGAGGCCGAGGTTTCGGTGCGTTTCAAAAGCGAGATGACATCGATTGTGCGCGACAAAGGCGGCGATGTCATTGAAGGCAGCGATACCGAGATCAAGCGCCAGAAAGATGTCTGGACCTTTGCCCGCAAGATGGATTCTGGTGATCCCAACTGGCGTCTCGTTGCCACAGGCGAATGATCCGCAGTTGGCTGGTCTGCTTTTTTCTGACACTGACGGGCAGCGCGATGGCCGAACCGACCTATAGCCAGCTTTCGTTTGATGACCTGAATGGATGGGCGGCTGATGATCATCAGGCCGCCCTTGATGTTTTCCTGAATACTTGTGGCGACATGCGTGACCCGCAATGGGAGGTCTTGTGCGATTTCGCCCGGACCGGCCCAGAACCGCGGGGGTTTTTCGAGAAGTTTTTTCGCCCGGTGCTGATCGAGGATGGTGAGCCGATGCTGTTCACCGGATTTTTTGAACCTGAACTGCCGGGATCGCGCGTGCGCGGCGATGCCTATCAACATCCGATTTATGCCGTGCCCGAAGATCTGGTCCCCGGAAAGCCGTATTTCACCCGGCGTGAGATTGAAGAGGATCGGCCGCTGGCGAGCAAGGGCCTGGAGCTGGCGTGGCTGACGGACCCGGTAGATCTGTTTTTTCTACAGGTGCAGGGGTCAGGCCGTATCAGTCTGCCGGATGGAACGATGATGCGTGTGGGGTATGGCGGCAAGAACGGCCGTAACTATTCGTCGGTGGGGATGGCGTTGGTGGATCGTGGTGAGTTTGAGCCGCATCAAGTGTCTGCCGCCGTGATCCGCAACTGGGTGCGCAAGAACCGGGCGGAGGGTCGTGCGTTGCTGTGGGAAAACGAGAGTTATGTGTTTTTCCGAGAGGTGAGCGAGGTTCCGGCGGAGCTGGGGCCCCTTGGTGCGATGAACCGGTCGATTACACCGCACAGGTCCATTGCGGTTGATCCGGCATTTGTGACCCTCGGTTCCCCCGTCTGGATCGAAAAGGAAGGGGCCGAGCCGATCAACAGGCTGATGGTGGCACAGGATACCGGATCGGCGATCAAAGGTGCGCAGCGTGCTGATATCTTTTTCGGGACGGGTGATGATGCAGGGCGCGCAGCGGGCCGCATCAAGGATGGTGGCCGTATGGTTGTGTTGATGCCCGCGACCATGGCCCATCGTCTGGTTGTGGCGCAACGCTGATGCGCCGCCCACGCCATCTGTCGGCCGAGGAACGAGCCCTTTGGGATCGTGTTGCGGAGCGCACCACGCCGATTGATCCCAAGCGGCCTGCGGTCGCGCCGAACCGACCGGCACCCGCCAAACCGGTTGCCAAGCATGAGCCTTTGCCACGGTTCAGTGTTGGACAGTCGGCGAATGGGCATCGCCCGCATGATGTGTTGCCGGGGATTTCCGACCGTCTGTCTGCCGCGCCGGTCAATATGGACCATAAGTCATTCGGCAAGATGAAACGCGGCAAGCTCAAGCCTGAGGCGCGGATTGATTTGCATGGGATGACCGTGGCGGAGGCGCATCCGGAACTGGTCGCGTTTATCCTTGGGTCGCAATCGCTGGGCCGTCGTCTGGTTCTTGTGATTACCGGCAAAGGCAAGGACCGCAATGATGGTGGCCCGATCCCGACCCGGCATGGCGTGTTGCGTCATCAGGTGCCGCAATGGCTGGCGCTGCCGCCGTTGTCGCAAGCGATCTTGCAGGTCACGCCCGCCCATCTGAAGCATGGCGGTCATGGTGCGTATTACGTCTATCTACGCCGTCGCCGGTAGTTGCCGCGTGGCATTGCGCAGGGGGATGACGCAGACCAGCGATGCGAAAGCGAAGGACAGGGCATAGCCCAGCAATTGCTGTTCGAACCCGATCCCCGCGTCGATCAGCCAGCCGGACAGCCCCGGCCCGATCGCCGACCCCAGAACCATGCAGGCGGTGACTGCTGATTTGATCGAACCGAGATTTTGGGTTCCATAGTAGCTGGCCCAGATCGCGGCAGGCAGTGTCGCGGCGCCACCACCGGCCATGCCCATGAACATGACACCCGCTGCGGACCATGCAACGGTGGGTGCGTACCAATGTAAGATAAACGCAATGCACAGGGGCAGCAGGTAGAAGGGGAACAGGCGCCCCGGCCCGAACCGGTCCACCCCCCATCCGTAGACGAATGTGAATGTCATGAAGGAAAACGTGCCGAGGGGGAATACGGCGACGAGGCTGAGATGATCCCATCCTTTGATTTCGGCAAAATGGACCTGATGGAACCAGAAGGCGGTGCCGAAGGCCGGGAAAAGCGAGATGGCAGGCACCAGCGCCCAAAAAAGCGGATGCCGTAGTGCCTCGACCCGGGTCCAGTGCCGGTTGTTCATGCCCTTGGCCTCGTTTTCGGTTGAGACGGATTGCGGGGTGCGTTCAAGGCGGAGCAGGCGGTAAAGGATCGGGGTCATCAGAATGGCGAAGATGGCGCTGCCGATCCAGAGTGTTTGCCAGGCGAACCAGGTTTTCAGCCAGACGAAGAAAAGCGGCATTGTCGCCTCTGCCAGCATGAAACCGAGTGATGCCGTTGCAAGCGCCCGCCCGCGTGTGGCGATGAACCATCGGCTTATCGCGACGATGGCGACGTGGTGGGTCATGCCCTGGCCGAGGAATCGCAGGGCGAAGATGACGATTGGAAGGGCGGCGGCGTAAGGATTGAAGGCCATGGCGAGGCAGGCCATGGCGAGGAGAAGGATGACCCCGATGCCGATGATCCGCACGCGAAACCGGTCGACCAGACCACCGGCTGCCAGCATTGCCGCGGCTGACGCCGCGGTCCCGATCATGTAGATCAGCCCCCAATCGCCGTTGGACAACCCGAATTCTGCGCGGATGTCACCGCCGAAGATGGCGATGAAGAAAGTCTGGCCAAAGCTGGAGAGGAACATCAGCAGGAAGCCCACCCCGAGGAAGGGTGCGTTTTGCCTTATGAATTGGAAATAGGAGGTCAGACCCTGCATTCGCCCTTGATGATCTGCGGCGGACGGATGTGAAAGTGCAAAGTTACCGGTCTTGCCAGCGGCGGTAGCGTTGGACCAGCTCAGCCTCGCAAAGTTTGAAGCCGACATAACAGAGCAGGGCCGCGACGGCGCAGGCGATGATTTCGGCGAGTTGGATCAACCCACCTTCCATCACCGCGACCCAGCCGAATTGACGCAGGAAACGCAGGTTTGCCATGCTCATTTCGAACAGGTTGAATGTGGCGAACGCGAAACCGATGATCAGCCCGCCCCCTATGAGGAGGACTACGACGACGGGATATCGGTTCAGCTTGAGCGTGGCCTACAGCACGTAGCGGCTGAGGTCGGTGGATCGTGACAGTTCGCCCAGATGTTCCTCGACAAAGGCGGCGTCGATGGTGATTTCGTCGCCGGCCCGGTCGGGGGCGTTGAAGGACAGATCCTCGAACACCCGTTCGATCACGGTGTAGAGCCTGCGCGCGCCGATGTTTTCGACGGCTTCATTCACTTCGGCTGCGATTTTGGCGAGCGCCTTGATCCCGTCTTCGGCGAAGGTGACTGTCACCTCTTCGGTTTTCATCAGGGCAGAGTATTGCAGGGTCAGGGCGTTGTCGGTTTCGGTTAGGATGCGCACAAAATCGTCTTCGGTCAGTGCGCGGAGTTCAACGCGGATGGGGAGACGGCCCTGCAGTTCCGGCAGCAGGTCGGATGGTTTGGCCACATGGAACGCGCCGGAAGCGATGAACAGGATATGGTCGGTTTTGATCGGGCCGTGTTTGGTGGACACGGTCGTGCCTTCGATCAGGGGCAGCAGATCGCGCTGCACGCCTTCGCGGCTGACATCTGCGCCGCGCGCGTCGGCGCGGGCGCAGACCTTGTCGATTTCATCCAGAAAAACGATGCCATTCTGTTCAACCGCTTCGAGCGCGGCTTTGGTCACGGTTTCGTCGTCGAGTAGTTTGTCGGCCTCGTCTGCGATGAGCGCATCATAGCTTTCCGCGACAGTCATGCGCTTCTTGACCGTGCGCCCGCCCATGGCTTTGCCGAAGAGATCGCCAAGGTTCATCATCCCGCCCATACCGCCGGGCTGCCCGGGGATTTCGAAACCGCCCATTGGGTTGGACGTATCGGTCAATTCCAGTTCGATGATGGTGTTGTCGAGTTCGCCGGATTTCAGTTTCTTGCGGAACATTTCGCGCGTGCCTTCGCGGGCATCGGTACCTGCGACGGCGGTGATCACCCGTTCTTCGGCGGCATCATGTGCTTTGGCTTTGACGTCTTCGCGCATGTGTTCCCGGGTGTCGAGTATCGCTGTGTCGACCAGATCGCGCACGATCTGTTCCACGTCACGGCCGACATAGCCGACTTCGGTGAATTTGGTGGCTTCGACCTTGATGAAAGGCGCGCGGGCGAGTTTTGCGAGGCGGCGGCTAATTTCGGTTTTGCCGACGCCGGTGGGGCCGATCATCAGGATGTTTTTTGGATAGACCTCATCCCGCAGGTCGTCGCCGAGTTGCTTGCGCCGCCAGCGGTTGCGCAGGGCCACGGCGACGGCCCGCTTGGCATCTTTCTGGCCGATGATAAATCGGTCGAGTTCGGATACGATTTCACGCGGGGTGAGGTCAGTCATGGTGGTCCTTATGCATGCGAGGGCGGCAGTTTGTCCAAAGGCAGGACGCCGCCGAGAAGGTGTAGGATGGTCGCGCGGATCTGTTCCCAGAGCGCGCCGAGAAGAAGCAGGCCGACCCCGAGGATCAGAACGGTCATGGCGATGCCGCTACCGTCAAAGACGGTGGCGGTGACGGCCACCACATAGCCGATGGCAGTGATCAGGAATGAGCGCCGGTCGATGATAATCGCGACGAGGGCGAAAAACCCGAGTATCCATAGCAGAACCCCAAAGGCGTCCTGTTCCATGGCTGATAAGGCGATGGTGTTGATCAGCGCGGGCGCCGCGACGACATGCAGCCAGAACCCATTGGCGGATCGACGGGTAACCCTGTGCGGATCGCTCATGTCGAAGATCATGGCGACGGCAAAGACAGCAACGCCGAGCGCGAGTGTGATCCAGGCAAAAGGGCCGTCGGCGGATAACAGGAACAGATCGCTTGGGTCGCGGATTTCGCCCCCCTGTGCTGCGGTGAAGACGATTGTTGTCACGAACAGCCCGATGGCGATCATGGCCATGGCGAAAGGTACCCGGAACCGCCACCAGTAGATGACGAGCGATCCGGTGGCGAGCAGGAGGGGTAGCGGCACGCTGGACAGATCACCCTGCCCGAGCATGAAGAGTTGCGCCATGCCAGCGACAAACCCGAAGGCAGCATTCCCCGCGAACATGATGGATAGCGCGATGGCGGGTGCGACCATGCGCCGATGGCGGACAAAGTATTCCGACAGTAACCACAGGACGAGCGCACCAATGCTGGTAACCATCACGGCATAGGTCTGGAGATTGACGATTTCGGTTCCCAGGGACAGGCCGGTCACGCCGTACCAGCCTGTGGCAAGGATGATCAGGCCGATGACGATGAAAATCTCGTTGAAGCCTTTGAAAAGCTCGAACGGTTCGTCGCCGACAGCCAGATTTTCGCGTGCGCCGCGCCTGCTGTCGGCAAAGCTGATCAGGGTGGCGGCCTGTTTTTCGGTCAAAAGCCCGCTGCTTACCGCCGCCCGAAGGTCATCACGTTCGATCATCTGGTTCCTCTGGTTTGGCCAAACCTAGGGTGTGCCTTGCCCAAGTCCAAGGGCCTGTTCCGCCTTTTGCCTGAAATTGCAGTGCTTCACAAATGCGTGCAGCCGATTGTCTGGTGTCCGGCGGCGCGTAGTGTGGCCGCACCCAACCCGGAGGAGGTTCGATATGGACAGACGCGCATTTCTTGTTGCTGCTTTGGCAACCACTGCAACGCCCTTGATCGCTGGTGGCCATGGTCGTCTTGGCACCTTTACCGGTGTGAATAATCATGTCGTGACCGGAACGGCAGAGATTGCCGGGACCGAGGTGAACCTGCTGGACGATTTCACCTTTGACGGTGCCCCCGACCCCAAGGTCGCGCTGGGCAAGGATGGCACATATGATCCCGCCACGATCATGGCCCCGCTTGCCAGTGATGCGGGTGCGTCGAGTTATGCGGTGCCGGAAGGTATCAACAGCGATGACTATAACGAGGTCTGGATCTGGTGCGAGCGGTTCAACGTTGGCCTTGGCGTAGCGCCTATTGGCTGATCGTTTCGACCGTCAGGTTGCCGTTGGTGTAAACGCAGATATCGGCGGCGATGGCCATCGCCTGTCTGGCGATGGTTTCGGCGTCAAGATCGGTTTCCATCATAGCCCGTCCGGCGGCGAGCGCGTAGTTGCCCCCTGATCCGATGGCGGTGACATCATGTTCGGGTTCCAACACATCGCCTGCCCCGGTGATGACGAAGAGTTCCTTGCCATCGCTGACGATCAGCATCGCCTCGAGCTTTTGCAGATATTTGTCGGTGCGCCAGTCCTTGGCCAGTTCAACAGAGGCGCGTGCGAGTTGCCCCGGTGTCGCCTCAAGCTTTTTCTCCAACCGTTCGAGCAAAGTGAACGCGTCAGCGGTGGACCCGGCGAAACCGGCGATCACTTCGGTGCCGCCGGGTGACAGGCGTCGGACCTTGCGCGCCGTTCCCTTGATCACGGTCTGACCGAGGCTGACCTGACCGTCACCGGCGATGACGACCTTCCCGCCTTTGCGCACGCCGATGATGGTTGTGCCGTGCCATCCGGGGAATTCTTCTTTTGCCATCGTCCGCTCCAATCGCTGTTCGGGCATATATGGCGGGTGGGTTGCAGGCAGACAACCCCGTGGCGTCTTGTTCGGGTATTGCTGAACCGCTAGCGTCCGCCCATGAGCGATGCGCAGACAGTCACGTTTTATTTGCACCCCAAGTTGCGCAAGCAGGCGAAGGCCGGGCATCATAATTTCATTGATAAGGTGAGCGCGGTGCTGGCTGAGGCCGGTTTGACAGTGGCTTATGACGGTGACGATGAGGTCGCACGATTGCGTGCGATGTCCCGTCCCGGCCGGGGCATGTTTTTCATGGATGAGCCGGTAAATGCGCGTGATCTGACGTTTCGCAAGACGTATCTTTATCCGTTTTGGCACATTGAAAAGCATGGCAAGCGATGGGATTGGCCAGTTGCGCGCACGTCTTTCGATCCGTCAAAGGTGGATGCCAGGAAGGCGGCCAATTTTCAGCGGTTCTGGCGCAACCGTTTGTTGAACGATGTGTCCAAGGATATTCGGCAGGACGGTTTTGTACTGGTGCCGCTGCAGGGCCGGTTAACGCAGCATCGTTCGTTTCAGTTCTGCAGCCCCATCGACATGATCAAGGCGGTGCTGAAGCACGAGCCGAACAGGCATATTATCCTGACCCTGCATCCGACCGAGGTTTATACGTTGGAAGAGCAGAAGGCGCTGGAACAGTTGCTGGATCAGCATGAACGTCTTTATGCGCTGGAGGGCGGGTCAGAGCGGTATTTGCAGAATTGTGATTACGTGGTGACGCAGAATTCTAGCATCGGGTTTCGCGGGTATTTTTTTGAAAAACCGCTGATCCTGTTTGGTCAAATTGATTTTCATCACATCGCGTTGAATGTGGGTCAGCTGGGCGTGGCAAAGGCATTTGCAGCGGTAGAGGATCATGCCCCGGACTATGCTGCATATCTGCACTGGTTTTTGCAGCACGAAGCGATCAACGCTGGCAGGCCCGAGGCGACGACGCGGATCAAAGAGGTCTTAAGGGGTCATGGGTGGCCAGTTTGAAATGAAAAGGGCGCCCTGTTGTGCGCCCGATTTTCCGACCTTGGCAGATCTTAAGCGGATTCTTCGATCCAGCTTTGCAGTGCTGCTTTTGGTGCCGCGCCGGTTTTGTTGGAGACAACTTCGCCGCCTTTGAACATGAAGAGCGCCGGAATGCCGCGCACGCCCATCTGGGCGGGGGAATTCGGGTTTTCGTCAACGTTCACTTTGACGATTTTGACCTTGCCTTCCATCTCGGCTGACAGCTCTTCCAGGGCTGGGCCGATCTGTTTGCAGGGGCCGCACCATTCTGCCCAGAAGTCGACCACGACTGGTATATCGGACTGGCGCACTTCGGCGTCAAAGGTTGCGTCGGTTACGGCTACGGTTGCCATCAGGTCACTCCTTGGCGAAAAACATTGGACGCTGAAGGTAGGCAGCCAACCGTCCGGGGTCAAGCAACAGTAACAGAGTTCAGTGCTTCGTGAAGCAGGTCGGGTGGGAGCGGCATGAGTTTGGCGGTCTGGGTCCAGAGGATGGCGATTTCGATATTGCGGTTGGGGTAGGTCTGGGTCAGCGCTGCGTGATAGGCCGCCATTTGCCGCAACAGGCCAATTGGAGTTTGTGCGGGCTGATCCGGGACGAGCCGGTTTGATTTGTAATCGACAGCCAGGATGCTGTCCTGCCTGACAATCATCCGGTCGATGGCACCGAAGATACGCCCGATTGGCGGGATATCAGCGGTAATGTCAACTTCGGTCAGGGCGGCCTTGTCCCACAGATGCGAGAGCCCGGGCGTGGTGAGCAGCGTCATGACCTCTGTGATCAGCTCATCGTCATTTGGTCCGATCAGGCGCTGGCCAAGGGCCATGCGGTTTTCTGGCTCTGCAAGTGGCAGGTGTTCGAGCAGCGAGTGGATGCGCGTCCCGCGTTCCTTTGCCGCGTCTTGATCATCACCGCCGGGATCACCTGGCATGATCTTCGGCCCCGGCAGGTCTGAGGGAGAGATGGGTTTTGTGGTGATGGCCTTTGGTGCTGGGCCAAAACCGGGAATGCTGACTTCTGACTTCAGAGTGGTTGTTTGGGTGATCAGATCGGGGGCGTCCCAGTCGAGATGCGCGACACGTTTGATTTCCAGATCACCGGATTTGGCATCAATATCGCCGCGCTGCTGCATGCCATCCGCGACGATGTTGTACCAGCTGGCATCGCCTTCGCCCACGTCACCGGCGGCCCCGACGATCAGCCATTTTTCCGCGCGGGTCATGGCGACATAAAGCAGCCGCAGCCGTTCCTGTGCCTGTCGCGCGATGACCTGATCGCGTAGGGTGTTGACCGCGGGCGCGGATTCCGGAGCAGGTGTTTTCCAGACCAGCTGGTCGCCCGCTGGCAGCAGTTCGTCATTGATGCGGATGGGGCGCTTTGCGGTGTCTGGCAGGATCACAATGGGGGCTTCCAGCCCTTTGGCCCCATGCACGGTCATGACCCGGATGCGGTCACCCTGATTGTCCATCTGTCGTTTGATTTCAAGATCGTCGGTTTGCATCCAAGCCAGAAAGCCGGTCAGGCTGGGGACGCCGGTGCTTTCGTAGGCGAGAGCCTGCGTGAGGAGTGCGTCAATGCCGTCTTCGGCCTCTGGCCCGAGACGCGCCAGCAGTTTGCGCCGACCGTCGTGCCGGGTCAGGATGCGTGCGATCAGGTCGTAGGGGCGCAGGAAATCAGCAGCACTGCGCAGATCGTTCAGGACGTTCAGCGTTCCGGGATGGTCTGCATCGCGGAGTGCGGGCCACAGAAAGCCCTTTTCGGGTCGGTGATGGGCGAGCGTGAAGAGGTCCTGTTCTGACCATTCGAACAGCGGCGACCGCAAGGTGGCGGCCAGCGACAGGTCATCCTCTGGCAAGGCAAGGAAGTTAAGGAGTGCCGCCAGATCCTTGACCGCAAGTTCGGCACCGACGCGCAGCCTGTCGGCCCCGGCGATGCTGAGCCCGGCCTTTTTGCAGGCGCGAATGATTTCGGCAAACAGGTCTGACCGGCGCTGGACAAGGATCAGAAAGTCACCTTCGGTAATGGGCCGCTCTTGATAGGTACCGCTGTCGCCGATCTCGACCGGGATCGTTTCACTGGCGATCATGTGCTTGATCTGATCGGCCACGCGGTTGGCCATCAGGACGGTATGGTCGGTTTCGCTGGGTTCATCGACAGGATCGTACCAGTTGCGCGTATCGTCTTTTTCCGACTTTTCGATCACTGGCCAAAGATCGACGCGGCCCGGCATGTTTTCCTTGAAGGCGATATGGGTGAGCCGGTCATCCATGCCGGTCGCCCGGTCCCGCACGAAGGTTTCATCGACAACGGACAGAATGGCCTGTGATGAACGGAAAGAATGGTCGAGCGAGGTTTCTTCGAACGGTTTTGCCGCTGCCGCATGTGCGTCGGAAAACAGGGATTTCATTTTGTCGAAGGCTGCCGGATCAGCACCCTGGAAAGAGTAGATGGACTGTTTCTTGTCGCCGACGACAAAGATTGTGCGTTTGCGTTCGGGTTGCGCACCCTCGCCTGCTGCGAATTCCTGCGTTAGTCGTTCGATAACCGCCCATTGGGTCGGGCTTGTGTCTTGGGCTTCATCCACCAGAACGTGATCAATTCCGCCATCAAGCCGGAACAGCACCCATTGCGCCACATCGCGGTCTGTCAGGAGCGCTTGTGTTTTGCGGATCAGGTTGTCGAAATCAAGCGCGCCCATTTTGAGTTTGCGTGCTTCGTAAGCGGGAATAAATGCCGCGCCGAAAGCGTGGATCGCCTTTGTCCGGGTCAGCGCGGCGAGCGCCAGCCTGTCGTTGCGTGCATCCTGCACGCGGATCATCAATGCCTCGATCTCTGCCATCAGATCGGGGTGGCTTTCCCGCAATGCCTTGGTAGGGAAAGAACCAACCTTGGCACCAAAAGGTGTCGCCGCCTTTTCACCGGTCAGGAACACGTTTTCCAGAAGTACGAGGTCTGACGGTGTTGGCTGATCGCCGGTGGACAGACCATCGAGCTTGATTGCTGCCTTTTGATCATTCGTGCTGCCGGTGTGACAAATGGCGCGTAGCGATTTGACCCGCGCCAGATCGGTGTCTGACAGGGTGTGTTCCATCAGCATGTCGAGCGTCAGCCCCGGGTGTAGATCAAGCGTTTCCCGCAGTGCAGCTTCGTCCAGATTTTTTTCAAAGAATGCGCGTTTTGATGCGATTTCGGCTGTCAGTTGCCCCAGATCATCGCTTGAAAAATGGGTCAGCAGATCGTGAAGCAGATGTGCATCGTCGTCGCTGACCATCTGATCCATCACATCGGCGCGCAGCAATTCAGCCGCGCGATCTTCCATTTCGCGGAATTGCGGGCTCACCCCGGCCTCAAGCGGGAAGCGCCGCAGGACACCGGCGCAGAACGAATGGATCGTCTGGATTTTCAGGCCACCTGGCGTTTCGATGGCACGGGCGAAAAGCGTGCGTGCGTCGCGGAGTTGGGTCGCGTCGATTGTCCGATCAACGCCAAGGTCTTTGAGATCGTTCCGAAGCGCGCCGTTGACCATCATTGCCCATGCACCGAGCCGCTTGAAAAGCCGGTTTTGCATCTCTGCCGCCGCGGCCTTGGTATAGGTCAGGCAGAGGATGTTCTGGGGCGAGACACCTTCGAGCAAAAGGTGCGCCACCCTGTCAGTCAGAACGCGGGTTTTGCCGGAACCTGCGTTGGCCGAAAGCCAGGTTGAATTGTGTGGATCGGCGGCATCCACTTGCCGCTGTGATGCCGGATTGCGCATCACGTCAGAACCTCGGGATGCGGGGCATCGCTGGTGTCCCATTCGCCAAAGCGGGCGAGGTGATCATAGGGGCTGACATCGGTTTTGGAGAACAGGGCGAGGCGGGCGGTATAGCCACGCTGCAGATTTTGCCAGTTGGTGAAAAGCGTTTCGAGATCTGCCCAGACCTGATCTGGTGATTGTTTCTTGAACGGTGCTTCTGTGGTTTTCATGCTGGGGTTGATCCCAAGGAAGGCAGCCGATTTCACCGTTTTTCGCCCAAGCGCATTGAATGCCCCGCGCTCCAGCATCGCTGCCTCGAGCAGTAACTGTTTATCGAATTTTTCCTGCTGTGGCCCGGTTGGAACGACCCCGGTTTTATAGTCGTATATCAGTGCCTGATCGTCAGCGGTCAGGTCGATCCTGTCGGCTTTGCAGGTCAGGGATACCTGGACATTCGGGACGACGATTGTGCCCTTCAATTCTGTCAATTGTCGAACTGCTTTGGCCTGTCTTTCGGCCTCATCGCTCAGGAACCTGTCGGCGATCCGGTCCATTCGTGCGACCCATTGCGCCCTGATCGTTGGCCAGGGGCAGTGTTTTTCGAAATGCTCGCGCGTGATCTGCATCAGCGCCTCTCGATCCGTCGGGTCGTGCTGTTTGGCGATAAATTCTTCCAATATCCCGTGAACGATGATCCCGCGGAGCGGCGCATCGGCTGTCGGGACAAGCGGATCCAGAGGGTCGAGACGCAGGATTTTACAGGCATAGATTGCAAACGGATCGCGGATCAGTGTCTTGATTTGGGTGACCGAAAGTTGCTTTGGTCTGGCGCTGACGCGGGGACATGGTGATGGTCGTTTTGCGCCCGCGACGCTTTGGCCGGGTTCGGCGAGTTTGGCGGCCATGTCAGCCCATTGGTCGCCTCGCGCCCGCATCTCGCGCAAAGCCGCCGGCCCGTTCTGGTTTGTCAGTCCGCCCAAGAGGTTCGTCAGTCGGTTCACCCACCGTGAGGGCACGGTTTCGGCATCAGCGGATCGTTTTGAACGGGTGATCCAGACTTCCTTTCCGGCGATGGCCTGCTGATAATCATGGGCCGACAGGCCGATCCGCCGTTCTGGCAGCAACAGACCCGCATCAGCCCGCATCTTGCGGTTCAGCCATGGGTCGGGAGGCGGTGCCTCTGGCCAGACCCCATCATTCATGCCGCCGAGGATTGTCAGGTCGACCCCTTGCACCCGTGCCTCGAGCGTGCCCCAGATCAGGATATTGGGATGACCTGCGTCACGGTCGCGAACCACGCCATCGGCAAGAATTGCGTTGAAAAGGGTGGTGTAGTCGGCGGTGCGCATGGTGCCGCCTGCATCTGCATCCTGGATCAGCATGTCGCAGATGCGGCGTGCTTCGCGGCCAGCGGCCTCGTCCCAAAGCCCACCCGTGCCGGTATTGTCTGGACCAGCGCAGAGCTGTTCTGCCAGTTTCAAATGGGTTTCAATGTGTTTGGCCAGCGGCTGGGATTTGTCGCTGCCATATGCGCCGAACAGGGTTGTGAGCCAGTCGGCCCATGGTTTCCTGTTCTCATCTTTATTGGCCCAGTTCTGAAAGGTTTTGGCGTCTGGAAAAGGTGGACCGTATCGGCGCAGATGCAGTTCAAGTTCGCGCGTGTGGCGCAGGTGGTCCCCGCGATCGTCCCGGTTTGAGTGACAAAGCGGGTGTTTGAGGATTGTGAGGAGTGTTTCGCCGGTCAGCGGCTCGCCCAGTATATCGGCGACATGGCGCAGAAAACGGCCCGGTGGGGAGAGGGCCAGCGGTGTACCGGCGCTGTCGTCGGGTGTGATATTCCATCGGTCAAGCGCGGCTGCAACCTGTCGCGTCAGCATCCGGTCAGGCGAGATGAGCGCGGCGGTGATCCCTTCGTCCACGGCCTGTCGCAGCCGCAGCGCGATTGTCTCGGCCTCGGCCCGGGGTGATGATGCTTCGACCAGTGTCAGATTGTTGGTCGGGGTGATGAGATCGCCAAGGCGCGGCCCTTCATCCAGCCACTGGTTTGTCACGGGCGCGGGGCGCAAGGACAAGGAGACAAGGCGATTGCGTTCGGGATGAGCGGGGGCTTGGGACGACCATGGCCCGACGTCGCTGTGCTGAAACCCGATCAGATTCATGAGCTTGTAGAAACGGTATTGCGGATGATCTTCCGAGGTCATGGGGTCATGCATGCTTTCCCAGACCGCGCCGGGAAGATCAAAGTCATAACCGGGAAGGATTATTGCCCCTTGCGGGAGTTTGGAAACGGCTCGCATGAAAAGTGCGGTTGACCCGCGAGAGCCTGTTGAGCCTGCAATGATGATGGGATGCTGGGGAGGCTGCATGTTCCAGCGAGCGGCCAATGCGGTGATGACCGCCCGTTGTCGGGCCTCTTTGTCGGGCGCATCCGTTTTGTCACCAAAAAACGGGGTGATGATCCGCAGAAACCGCAACGCCCGGTCCCAATGGCCGGATTGATCAGACACATCCAGATTGGCGATGGTTTCGGGGTCAACGCCTTCACCATGCATTTCGTCCATCAAGTTGGCGAGGCTGTCCGACAGGTCATAAAGTGCAGCGCGCGGGGCGAGGTCGGGTTGCTGTTCCAGCAGCTTGGCGACGAATTGCGACAGTTCTAGTCTGCGCCGCAAGGGCGATACCGGGGGCGGGATATCGACTGAAACGGGATCCCTGGCAAGGTCGGTGATTAGTCTGATCCGGGGCAGCAGTTTTGCGGGGCCTGCGGCGAATACTTCTTTGATCCGGCGCTGCATTCGGCTGGTGTTTACGTAGATTTCGGTTCTTGCCAGGTCTTCGGGCGCAAAGTCAGCGGTTCGGCTTTGCAGCCCATCCACCAGACCTTGGGCAAAGTCCACGCCGGGGGGTGCGCCGAAGATGCGCGGTTTGGCAGAGGCGTCAAACATGCAGCATCGCCTCGGCCAGTGGTATGCTGGAGGGTTGGCCAACATCGCACCATTGTCCGTCATAGCGGACACCGAAAAGACCACCGCGTGCTGCGATCTGATCCCAGACGATGTTCATTGAAAAGACCGTGTCAGCGATGTTTGCCAGGGCTTCGGTCCGGATGATCTGTACGCCGGTATAGATGTCACCGGGCCCTCGATAGAGCTGACCCTTTTCGTTATGGAAGAAATCCCCTTTGCCCAAGTGACCGGAGACCTGTGCGCGGGGCACTGTCAGCAAAAGCGCCTCCATATCGTCACGCCATGCCTTTGTGATGGTCTCTAGCGGGTTGGGCCCATGCCAGACTGCGTCGGTGTTCATGGTGGCAACGGGGCTTTTTCCCAGAAGCGACAGCGCATTTTGCAATCCACCCCCGGTTTCCAGCAGTTGATCGGTTTCGTCTGAAAGCAGGATATCGGTTCCCGCAAGGTGGTCCCGGATCATATCAGCCTTGTAGTGCAGGTTTACGACCCGCTGCCGGATGGGGGCAATCTCGGTGAAGTCCAGAGCGTGGTCGATGAGTGTCTTGCCACCAACCTTGATCAGCGGTTTGGGCTTGTCCGCGACCATGTCGCCCATGCGGGTGCCTAAACCGGCTGCAAAAAGGAGAATTGGGAAACTCATTGGCGTAGCTTTATCATATGTGTGGCGTCGGGTTCCGGTAATGCGGTCAGTGCCGCCTGACGCAGGTCGGTCAGTGCCGGATGTCCAAGATCGCGCAGGAGGTTGTTCCAGAGCCGCGGCAGCAGATCGATATAGCGTAGTTTATTCCGGGTCTTTGCCAGACGTGCGAAGACCCCAAGGATACGCAGATTACGCTGGGCACCAAGGCAGGCAAGCTGGGCGCGAAAATCGTGACCCAGGCCGGTCTTTTGCATGAAATAAGTCGTGATTTTGGTATTGAGCGATTCTGGCACATCTCGACGCACATCGCGCAGGAGCGACACAAGATCGTAACCTGCCGGTGCGATCAGTGCGTCTTGAAAGTCGAGCAGGCCGACCCGCGCGCCGCCCTTTTGGTCGCAGCGCCAGATCAGATTCTCTGCATGGAAGTCCCGTAGGGCAATTGTGTCTGGTACCGGTGCCAGTTCACGCATCGCCGCTGTCATTGTGGTGACCAGTTCGGTGACAGGGTGGTCCGTGTAGTACGGGTTCAGCAGCGCGATCATGTCTCCGCCGATTTCGGGTGTCAGGCGGTTGAATGGAAAGTCCGGCTTTTGCCGGTGGAGTTTTGTCAGCACGTCTGCCGCAGCCTTATAAAGCGCGGTTGTGTCTTGCGGGTGAGTTCTGAGCCAGTTTGCGAAATCGTGCGGACCCAGGTCCGATATGACCATCAGGCCGCTGTCGGGATCATGTTTGAGGATGTCTGGCGGGCAGAGCCCCTGATCTGTCAGGTAGCTGGCGATTTGGGCGAAGGCCCCGGTGTCTTCACCGTTTTCGGGCGGCGCATCCATGAGGATGACGCTTTGAGCCTTGTGGGTAAGCCGCGTATATCTCCGTGCTGATGCGTCGCCGGTAAGCGGGTTTCGGCCCCAGTTTGCCCAGGTCGTTTCTGCCAGGAAATCGGTTATCAACTCGCCACGCTTAGACATGCAGGTTATTCAGTCGCTTTGCCCATTGCGGGGACATCTTGATTGTCAAATCGTGCCCATCTTTGCCAGCCTTGAATTCCATCTGCAATGCGTTGTCCGGGGCAAGTGGCCCCAGTCGATCAGGCCATTCAATGAGGCAGATCGCCGTTTCAAAGGCGTCGTCGAGGCCAAGCTCAAAGACTTCATCAGGGTGGGTAAGCCGATAGAGGTCGCAATGCCAGATGTCGCCCCGCGGATGTTCATAGGTTTGGACCAGCGTGAAAGTTGGAGATGGCACATCCTCTGCCCGGCCAAGCCGTGCGCGGATGAGGGCGCGTGCGAAGGCTGATTTGCCAGCACCAATCGGC
The DNA here is from genome assembly GCF_046762885.1 of Yoonia sp. SDW83-1. Taxonomy (NCBI): domain Bacteria; kingdom Pseudomonadati; phylum Pseudomonadota; class Alphaproteobacteria; order Rhodobacterales; family Paracoccaceae; genus Yoonia; species Yoonia sp. SDW83-1. The sequence goes on along the minus strand of NZ_JBKQXO010000002.1, from coordinate 72,521 downwards.
CCGCTGAGCAGGAGTGTATCCCCGGAACGCAGTAGCGGTGCCATCCGTCCGGCAAGGGCGATGGTATCAGCCTCTTGCGGGAGGCGAAGGTGAATGGGGTGCGCTGACATGCGCAAAGACTATGGTCTGGCGTCGTACCTGCAAGCCAAATTAGCGTTTTGCCACCATCAAGGCCGGATCATGTTCGGTGAGTTTGCGGATAATCGGATGCGCCGGGGTGGCGATACTGAATTTGACCATCGTCATACCGCCCGCGATCGGGGTCGCATTGCAAAGGATCTGGCGCCCATCATCGAGGATTGCGGTATCAGACCACGCCTTGCGAGGCCCGATATTGCGGATGAAACCGCGCAAATCCGCCCACATCTGTGTCGGTGTGCAACGTGACTGCCAAGTCTGAATGGCGGCTTGTACCTCGTGTTGTTGTATCCGTTCGTCATTCACCGGCCCCCAGAGGTCGGCATATGCCTTGTTGGACATGACCATGGTGCCAGCGCTGGAGAAGACGGCGATGGCATCAGAGAGCGTATCAAGCACGGCTTGGCCAGTTTCGATGTCAGACCGAAAGCGCCTTGTCAGCGAAATCTCGGCGCTGATGTCTTCCAGCAAAAAGGCGATAGCTCCGTCAGGGTGTGGTCGGCCTGTGACACGGTAGGTCTGTCCGTCGGGCAGGTTCCATGTTTCCGAATAGCTGCCATCCTTGGCTGCCTGTTCCAGGGCTGTGAATTGTTCGCGCCACGAGGCGTAATCCTTTGGCTCGGGCAGCATCCGAGATTCGCGTAGCCGGTCCAGTACCGCATCTACCGTCGGCCGCGAGCTGAGAAACTGTATTGGCAGGTTCGTCATATCCAGTAAGGCCGGGTTGAACATGGCAAGCTGCCGCCGTTTGTCGAAAATGGCGAGCCCGATTGAGAGTTGTGCAAAGGTTTTGGTCAGAGTTTGTACAAAATTGCGTCGATCCTGATCGGCCCGCACGATGGCATTGGCGTCATTGGCGAAGTGAAGCTGGCTGTCTTCGCGCCGGACGGTTGTTACATCGAACCATTGTTCGGCCTTTTGTTTGGGTAGGGTCACCGACATCCGCCGCAAGGACGGTGATCTGCCGACTGACGTTTCGAGAAGATCGGGCATTAGTGGCCGGTTTGGCCATGTATCGGTATGCTTTTGATCATCCGGACGCAGTTTATCGCAAAACGCCAGATAGGCATGATTAGCCCAAAGCAATCTGCCAGACAGGTCCTCTTGCCAGATAAGCTGAGGTGTGTGTTGTGTCAGGTCACGCAGCATCATGAGTTCTGACATGCGTACGTCACGTTCTATAACGTCGGAGGGTCCGTTTAGATCGCTGCGTTGACGTCCGTTGACCTTGAGCCGCAGCCGCGTTTCGGTCCGATCAATTTCGACCCAAAGGTTATCATCGCTTTCATCATCGACGCGATGTCTGCCGCATTGTTCACTGGCAAGTACCTTACCAAGCTTCGGGAAATGCTGAGCAAGGACGTGCACCGTGGCGTCATATTCGCTCATATGGGTGATATGGGGTGATATCATGCCGAGCGCGTCGGGCGTGGCATCGACCAGTGTCTTGCCTTCAAACAGAAAAACAGGGCCTTTGCCGGGGTCGTTTTCCAGTCCATCGGCTGGCTGCATTGCGCGGTCATATCGCCAAAGCCCGAAGAACAGCACGCCAGCCCCTATTGTCGAGGCGATGGCAACCAACAGGAAGTCTACCCAACTCATCAACATGACAATCCATCCTTTTTACACCTCGCGGCACAATCTCGGAGGAAGGTTAATGTCGCGTTAAATGGGCATTAACTCTCTTGCCAGGGATCGTTGGGTATGTTCTCCCCAAGTGCCCCCGAACCTAGAAAGTCGATTTGCGGCAGCGCAGACTGCGCCCAGCGCACATTGACGACCGCCCCACCGGTGGCTTGCCCTGACCAGCTAGCATGACCATGACGTCTGCTATTGCTGAATGTCAGCTTTGCCCCTGACCTTTCAAGAAGGGTCTTGGCGATGAATAACCCCAACCCCATCCCTTCGTAACCGGGCCTGTGCGACCGATCCTCGCTCACCCGCCGCCGCCGGACATAGGGGTCGCCGATCCGGCCAATCACAGAGGGCGGGAACCCGGCCCCGTCATCCGAGATCCTGACGCTGATTTCGCTGTCCGACCACCGCACATCGACCTGCACCCGGCTTTGCGAGAAATCCACTGCATTCTGGATCAGGTTCCGCAAGCCGTGGATGATTTCTGGCCTGCGTGCGATTGTGGGTTGGGTCAATTCGGCCCCGTCTTCGGGGGCGATGTCAAAGTCGACGGTTTTTCCACGGTTCAGGTGTGGTTCGGCGGCTTCCCGAACGACCGTTTCAAGTGGAGCGTGCCGCAGGTGGAGATCGTCTTTGCCCGCCCGACCCATTGAATGCAGAATATCGCGGCACCGGTCAGCCTGATCCCTGATCAACGCCGCGTCTTCGAGCAGCTCGGGGTGGTTTTCCAGTTCTTCCATCAATTCGCTGCCCACCAGTTTGATGGTCGCCAGAGGTGTGCCGAGTTCGTGTGCCGCCGCTGCGATGACGCCGCCAAGGTCTGTCAGTTTCTGTTCCCGGGCGAGCGCAAGTTGAGTGGCAACCAGTGCTTCGCCCATTGCATGCATTTCAGTGGTGACCTGTCTGGCGTAGATGGCCAGAAAGATGACGCCGATCACAAGTGCGACCCAGAAACCGAACTGAAACAGAACCGGCAGCGACAATACGAGCCCTTCTGCGGTTTCAATCGGCAGGCTGAAACGGCTGATCAGTGTGATCAGCGCGATTGCTGTCAGGCCAAGCAATATGGTGCTTTTGAGGTGTAGAACCGTTGCAGCGATTGTGACGGGGGCTAGGACCAGCAAAGCAAAAGGGTTGTTCAGCCCCCCTGTCAGAAAGAGCAGAAGGCTGAGCTGGACAATATCAAAAACCAGCCAGAGCGAGGCCTCGCGTTCTGAGAGCCTCTTGTTTTCGGGGTAGATGAAGATCGAGATAAGGTTGGCAACGACGGATGCCCCGATGGTCATCGCAGCATATCCGACCTCGAGCTGGAGCCCGTAGATGCGCACGGCGACGAAGATCGCAACCGCCTGGCCTGCCGCCGCGAACCATCTTAGCGTAACAAGCGTGCGCAGCCGCACCCAGTTACTGCGCTGCTGGTCCTGGAACATCTCGAATTCAGATACGGACATGTGATCTCCGGGACCGGGCGGCAAGATAGACCATTGATAGGCCCGCAGGCATATAGGATCAATGCGACCGATCAGCGAGGGTATAGCCCTTTGTCCAAGACGATAGCGATAGTGGCCGGTGCTGCGATGGTTGCCATGGTTGGCGGAACCATTGCCGCGATCCAGTGGCATGGTGGCGATGGGCCCTGCGGGGTGGCCAGGGTTGATGCCGCAATCGGTGGACCGTTTGAGTTGGTCAGTGAGACTGGCGGAACCGTTACCGATGCCGATGTGATTACCGAGCCTGCGCTGATCTACTTTGGCTACACTTTCTGCCCCGATGTCTGCCCACTGGATTTAGCCCGCAACGCGGCTGCCGTGGATATTCTGGCCGAACAGGGGGTGAGCGTGACGCCTGTTTTCATCACGATCGATCCTGCCCGCGATACTGTTGATGTTGTGAAAGACTATACCGATAGTTTTCACCCAAGGATGATTGGGCTGACCGGATCGAGCGCGCAGGTCGCGGCGGCGGCTGGCGCCTACCAGGCCTATTATGAACGTGCCGATGACGATCCGGAATACTATCTGATGCACCATTCCACCCTGACCTATCTTGTCATGCCCCAAAACGGTGTTGTCGGGATTTTCAAACGACCCGCATCCGCAGATGAAGTGGCGCAGAGAACCGCCTGTATCGTCCAGACCTCATGATTGGTTGACGCATGAGCGGTCAGTCCTAGTTCCTAAAGAGAAATTCTGTAGGGCTGAACATGAATACCGAGGCATTGGATCTGGGCGAAGACAAGAGCCTGTTGCTTGTCGATGATGATGAGGCGTTTCTGCGTCGTTTGGCGAAGGCGATGGAAAAACGCGGTTTTGAGGTTGAGATGGCCGGATCCGTTGCGGCCGGTCAGGCGATTGCGACGGCCCGCCCGCCCGCTTACGCCGTGGTTGATCTGCGTCTGGAAGATGGGAATGGGTTGGATGTGGTTGAGACGTTGCGCGCACGCCGCCCTGAAAGCCGTGTTGTCGTTTTGACCGGCTATGGTGCCATCGCCACCGCAGTTGCGGCGGTCAAGATCGGGGCCACCGATTATCTGGCCAAACCGGCGGACGCGACCGATGTCACGAACGCGCTGTTGGCGCGCACCGATGAGTTGCCGCCGCCACCTGAGAACCCGATGAGCGCTGATCGTGTGCGTTGGGAACATATTCAGCGTGTTTATGAGCTGTGTGACCGTAATGTATCTGAGACGGCGCGCCGTCTGTCGATGCATCGCCGTACATTGCAGCGCATTCTGGCCAAGCGCAGCCCGCGTTAGACCCCGATATAGCGGTGGGTGATGTCGGTGTTGAGATCATTGATCGAGCCTGACCAGACGGTTTCGCCCCGCTGAATGATTGCGGCGTTGTCAGCGATCTGTCGCAGTTCCTTCAGTGATTTGTCGATGACCAAGATGGCCATGCCCGTTTCCTGCTTCAAGCTGGCGATAGCTGCCCAGATTTCTTGTCTCACCAACGGCGCGAGACCCTCTGTCGCCTCATCAAGGATCAGAAGGCGTGGGTTTGTCATCAGCGCCCTGCCGATGGCCAACATCTGCTGTTCCCCACCTGAAAGAGAACCGGCGGACTGGTCACAGCGCTCGGCCAGTCGTGGGAAAAGGGCATTGACCTTACCCTGATCCCAATGGCCTGGGCGTGCGGCGGCGGTGAGGTTTTCGGTGACGGTAAGATTGGTGAAACATCTGCGTCCTTCGGGCACCAGACCAAGCCCAAGCTGTGCTGCCTTATGAGCCGGGAGCCGTGCCAGATCCTGTCCGGCGAACTGGATTTTTCCCGATGTGACAGGAAGAAGGCGGCAGATGGTTTTGACCGTGGTCGTTTTGCCCATACCGTTGCGGCCCATCAGGGCAAGAACCTGCCCTTCGTCGATCTGGAATGAGACATCGAAGAGCGCCTGTGAGGCGCCATAGCTGGCGGCGACGTTTTCGACGGAGAGAAGCATCAGACTTCTTCCCCCAGATACGCTTCGCGGACTTTCGGGTTGCGTCGGATATCATCCACGCTGCCGGTTGCGATGATTTCGCCGTAGACCAGTACGCTGATGCGGTCGGCGAGAGCAAAAACCGCGTCCATGTCGTGTTCTACAAGCAGGATTGGTGCCTCTTGCCGAAGTTCATGCAGTAGTTGGGTCATCTGTTGCGACCCTTCCGTCCCCAGCCCGGCCATGGGTTCATCCATGATGAAAGCCTTGGGTTTCAGCGTGAGGGCGACAGCGACTTCCAGTTGCCTGCGTTGACCATGTGACAGTTCTGCCGTGCGGGTGGCGACATGGTCGGACAAGCCGACACGAGCCAGCGCGGTTTCTGCCTCCTGCCGCAGGTCTTGCCGTTTCAGCGCTGCACCAAAGAAGGCCCATGGTTTGCCACTGGCACCCAAAGCGCCGAGGATAGCGTTTTGAAGTACCGTGTCTTCCATCGCCAGGGCCGAAATCTGGAATGTACGCGCCAAACCGCGCCGGGCGCGCTGGGCGGTTGTCAGCCCGGTTACGTTTTCACCAGCCAGAATGACCTGACCATCATCAGGTCGCAGATTGCCCGCGATCTGCTGGATCAGGGTGGATTTGCCGGCTCCGTTCGGCCCGATGAGTGCGTGGATTTCGCCGGGCTGCAGATCTAGCGTCACATTCTTGCTGGCCTGTAATGCCCCAAATGCTTTGCTGATGCCGATTGTCTGTAGAACAGGGTCAGTCATGCGCGACCTCGCGACCCGCGAGGATGCCGATAATGCCGCCGCGGGCGAACAGGACGATCAGCAAAAGCAGAAGGCCAAGGTAGATGTGCCAGAAATCGGACAGCCCGCCGAGGATATGTTCGAGCAGGATAAAGAGTGCCGCGCCGACCACAGGCCCGAACAACCGGGCCGTGCCACCCAAGATGATGAACACGATGATTTCGCCACTTGTCTGCCAACTGAACATTGTTGGGCTTACGAAACGGTTCAGATCGGCAAAAAGCGCACCCGCCAACCCGGTGATCATCCCTGACAGGGTGAACGCCAGCAGACGCAGCCGGTAGGGTGATAATCCGATGGTTTCGACCCGTGTCGCCGATTGGCGCGCGGCGTTGAGCGCAAGGCCGAAGGGCGATTTTGCGAGGCGCGCCGTCAGGAACAGCGCGAGCGCCATGATCACGAAGACGATGATGTAAAACTGAATCGGGTCGAGCGTGTTCAGGCCGGGAAAGTTGTTGCGAACGTAGATCGACAGCCCGTCCTCGCCCCCGTAGGCAGGCCAGCTGATGGAGAAGAAAAAGAACATCTGGCCGAATGCGAGGGTGATCATGATGAAATAGACGCCGGATGTCCGCAGGCTGAGCGCCCCGATGGCCAGTGCCGCGAGACCTGAGGTGATCATGGCGACCAGCCAGATGACGATCATGGATTTGGTACCCTCGATCAGAAATGGAGTCTCAAGGATAGGATCATAGCTTTGCGCGTGGCTGGCCAGGATGCCCATAGCATAGCCGCCGATCCCGAAAAATGCGGCATGCCCAAGGCTGACAAGCCCACCCAGCCCAAGGGCGATGTTCAGGCCAATACCGGCCAGAGCCAGAATGGCAGCTTTCGTAGTTAGCGTGATGATGAAGGGGGCATCGGTCATCCATGCCCAAAGCGGGACAAGGATGAAACCAACCATGATCAGGCTGTTGATCTGGGTTTCGCGGCTCATGCGCGGGCCCCGAACAGGCCGGTTGGTTTCATGATCAGCACGACGGCCATGAGGATGTAGATCAGCATGGATGCGAGCGCCGATCCTGTCGATGCCGCGGCGGATGTCGACATGAATTGACTAAAAAGCAGTGGTAGTAGAACGCCTGCAAGCGTGTCGGTCAGCCCCACCAGAATGGACCCGATCAAGGCCCCTTTGATTGATCCAATTCCGCCGATGACGATGACGACAAAGGCGAGGATCAGTACGGGTTCGCCCATCCCGACCTGCACCGACTGGATCGCACCCACCAGTGCCCCGGCCAGTCCGGCGAGCGCTGCGCCCAGCGCGAACACGATTGTATAAAGCTTTGAGATGTCCACACCGAGTGCTGCGATCATTTCACGATCATTTTCACCGGCGCGGATCTGAATGCCGAGCCGGGTTCGGCTGATCAAAAGAAACAGACCAACGGCGATGACGAGGCCCACCACAATAAGTGTCAACCGATAGAGCGGATATTGGATGCCACCGGGCAGCGTGATCGGACCTGACAGGTATTCGGGTATGCTGAGATAAAGCGGGAAGGAGCCGAAAACCCAGCGGGTCCCTTCGGAGAAGATGAGGATGAGAGCGAAAGTTGCGAGCACCTGATCAAGGTGATCGCGGTCATAGAGCCGCCTGATAATCAAAAGTTCAACCAAAGCCCCGGCAGCGGCAGCGGCGGCCAGGGCAGCGGCAAGCGCCAGAAGGAATGACCCTGTGGCCCCGGCCACGGCTGCAGCCGCGAAAGCCCCGACCATAAAAAGCGATCCGTGCGCCAGATTGATCAGCCCCATGACCCCGAAGACAAGCGTAAGCCCGGCTGCCATGAGAAACAGCATCACGCCTAGTTGCAGGCCGTTCAAAACCTGCTCGGCCAAGAGGATTAGCGACATGAATATCTCTCGTGACGGTGCACTGGGCGAAACGTCGGTCGTCCGCCCAGCCTGATCGTTTTGCTAGAACGAACACTCAGCGGCGTATGCGTCACCGTGGCTTTCCAGCGCCGTGCCGATGATCTTGTTGGTGTAGATGTCGCCTTCCTTGATCACCTCGCGCACATAGATGTTCTGGATTGGGTGATTGTTTGGCCCGAATGCAAAGCCACCGCGTGTGCTTTCGAAATTGGCCGATTGTAGAGCAGCCCGGAACGCATCTTGATCGTTGATATCCGCAGTCTCCATCGCGCTGAGCAACAGGTTGGCGGTGTCGAAGCCTTGGCTGGCGTAAAGCGATGGCAGACGTCCATATTCGGCCTGGAAGCTTTCCACGAATGCGACATTCGCGGGGTTGTCGAGGTCTTTGTTCCATTGCGATGTGTTCACGACGCCCACAGCGGCATCGCCAACAGCCTGCAGAATACCCTGGTCAAAGCTGAACGCCGGGCCGACAACGGGGATATCGACACCGCTATCCGCGTATTGCTTAAGGAACGAGATCCCCATGCCGCCAGGCAGGAAGAAGAACACGCTGTCTGCACCGGACGCCCGGATTTGTGCAATTTCAGAAGCGTAATCGGTTTGGCCAAGTTCGGTGAAAAGCTCACCTGCCAATTCACCTTCATAGAGGCGCTTGTAACCGGTTAACGCGTCCTGACCCGCAGGATAGTTGGGGGCGAGAATAAAAGAATTGCTGTAGCCGGCGGTATTGGCATAAGCGCCTGCAGCCTCGTGCAGGTTGTCGTTCTGCCAGGCAACGTTGAAGTAGTTTGGATGGCATCCACGTCCGGCAAGAGCGGATGGACCTGCATTGGGCGACAGGTAGAATTTATCTTGTGCGACAGCGCTCGGCACAACTGCCATGGCGAGGTTTGACCAGATGATCCCGGTCAAAACATCGACTTTTTCGGACTGGATCAGCTTGTCTGCCAATTGCACCGCGACATCGGGTTTGCGCTGGTCGTCTTCGATGATGACTTCGATATTTTCATTTCCTGACTGGGCAATGGCCAGCATGAAGCCGTCACGCACATCGATGCCGAGGCCAGCGCCGCCGCCGGACAGTGTGGTGATCATCCCGACTTTGACGCCGCCATGCCCATCGGCAAGACTGATTGTCCCGATGGCGGACAGCGCCACCGCCGCTACTAGTTTCTTAATCATTATTGTTCACTCCCCTAGGTATTCATTCTTTGCTGTATGGAACGCTTGCCGGATCGAAATGGTCAAGGGCAGAGCGGCTATTTTTTGCAGTTTTTCGTTGTGGTTGAGTGAGCGAGACGGTCACTATCGCCGCACCCGACGCTTGGCTTTGGCAGGCTGATTGGCTGGAAGCGGGCTGATGTCCCCGGTGGTTGCTGTCACCTCGTCCATAGGGTGTTTGCGTCGCTTTCTGACCTTCAGCGCCGGCGCAGCGGCCGGTACCGGATCGACGTTGGGTACGATGCTGACGGCGGGCTGATCGGTGCGCCGAGACGCTTCGCTTGCCTCAATGTAGCGTCCCATCAGGGCCCCGGCGATCAGGAGCGTGATGGGTCGCAGTGATGAGTTCGGCAGCAGGTCAACAAGGTTGGCGGCAAGCACAATAGAAAGGCCTGCGGTCGCAATCGAGATATCCAACCGTCGCCGGTTCAGTGCCAACAAGATGATTGGAATCGTGATCAGACCAAACCGGGCGATGTAGCCAAACCAACCGAATGTGCCGATGAAAATGATCCAGGCGCCATCCGTTACGCTGAGGTTCCGGCCGGTATAGATATCGTAGACCATATTACGTCCCCAGCTTCCCCAGCCGAAGAGCGGTTTTTCGTTGGCTTTTTCGAGCAACCGATCTTCGTTATCGAGCCGGAACTTCAAAGATTGTGCGCGATCTTCGCTGTAACTGAGGGCGATTTCATGAATTTCCTCGGTCGGGACGTAACCGGCGCCGCGTAGCATGGGATATAGGATTACGACACCTGCCAGGATCGCTGCGACCAACAGTTGCCCCCGTGTTTTTGTGAGGATTACAAAGGGCAGAAGGGCTAGGCTGATCAGCAATGCGCCAACGCTTTTGGCGAGAACCAGAGTAAACAATAACCAACCAAGTGAGAGCAACCAAACAGACGCGTTGGCAGCCGTTTTGCGGGAATGCCGCCAAAGCGCTCCGGCAGCCAGAACACACATCGACAGCAAAATGCCGAGCGACAGCCCGTGGTCGAGAAAGACCAGTGGACGAAAACCCCCGGCCCGCATGTGCTGCAGAAACGAACTTGCGGTGAAGCCATAAAGCGTGCGGTTGAGTTGGGGACTCATCCGGACTTCCCACAACGCCAGAAGGGAGTATCCGAGAAGAGCGATGCAGAGCACCTTCAGAATAATCACGTGGCTTTCCGGGCTGCTGAGATATCGTCGCCCCAACCAGAACGGGAGCAGGAAAAAGAGAGTGAACCCCAGCATCGAAAGGGTGTCGTAGGGGCGCAGGCCGGGCAGAACCAAGGGACCGGCAAAGATCGGATCGCTGTTTGTCAGCACTGTCAAAACAGGGGCCATCAAAATCATTGCGTAGACCAGCATCAGGATGATTCTGCCTCGTGATTTCCTGACCGGTTTGGCTTCGCTTGTTGAAGTTGTGGCGGTGTCGTTCCACCGGTTGGCCTGTTTTTCCTGCCGCAGTTTCAGCCAGCACATGATGGCGACTGATAGCGAGGTCAGTTCGAATTTGGTGATGGTCGGAATGGCGGGAAGGTCAAACCCCATACGTGCGGGCAGAAAGAGATAACCCAGCACCATTGACCACATCAACGCCGGCACCAGTGGTTGCTTGCGGAAGATGACAAAAACAACCAACGGCCAGGAATAAAAGACAATATGCGCAATAATGTTGGGCATGAGGGTTTAAACCATCTTTGTGATAGACGTGGCCAGTGAAAAGACTTCAACACTATGTTTGCCACGCATACCGGTGTCAGCCTGAAAACGAAACCGGCACAAATCTGTTGGCTTGATCATGAATCATCGCTATGGACCCCGCGATGACAAAGACCTCTCCGATTACTGGCGTTGTGGCCATCGGGCGCAACGAAGGCGAACGCCTAAAGCGATGTCTGAGATCTGTCGTTGGTGAAGATGTCCCAGCCGTATATGTCGATTCAGGGTCCAGTGACGACAGCGTTGCGTTTGCAGACAAGATAGGTGTTCCGGTTGTCGATCTGGATATATCTATTCCCTTTACCGCGGCTCGTGCGCGAAATGCTGGCTATGCGAAGCTTGTCAGCCTGCACCCGAAATTGGATTTTGTTCAATTTGTTGACGGTGATTGCGAGGTTGTCGAGGGATGGCTGGCCGAGGCGGCGGCGACATTGCAAGATGACGAAAAACTTGGTGTTGTCACCGGCTGGCGATCCGAGATCAAGCCGGATGAAACTGTCTATAACGCAATCTGTCACGATGAATGGCGCGCCCCGGCAGGGCCCATCGAAGCATGTGGCGGTGATATGATGGTGCGTCGTGCCGCCTGCGATCAGATTGGCGGGTTCAATGATACCGTGATTGCCGCAGAGGATGATGAGTTTTGCATTCGTATCGGCGCCGCGGGATGGAAGTTGCTTCGCCTGCCACGGGAGATGACCAAGCATGATGCAGCGATCTATCGCTTTGGCCAATGGTGGAAGCGCGCGGTCAGAGCCGGACACGGGTTTGCGCAGGTTGGCGACATGCATAACAGCTATTTTGCCGCCCCGCGGCGGCGTGTCCTGTTTTATGCCGTGGTCCTTCCTTTATTCTCGATAGTGGGTCTATTGGTCTGGTGGCCGTTGGTAACGGTTGCCGCTTTGATCTATTTGGCGTCATTTGCAAAAACAACGATGAGCCTTATCAGAGCAGGAAAGACCGTCGGTCCGGCGATGCACCATGCTTTGTTCATGGTCTTGTCAAAATTTCCGAACCTGATCGGGTTCATAAAGTATTACCAGCGCAAACGCCGCGGTTCAGAGATGCGGATTATTGAGTACAAGTAGCTTTTTGAGGATGATTGATGACAGCCAAAGAATTACGCGTAGGCCTTATCGGGGCCGGGTACATTGCGTCCCGTCATGCCACCGCTGTTGAGCTGAGCAAGCAAGGCCGCGTGACGGCTGTTTGTGATGTGTCCGATACCGCGGCCCGGGAGTTTGCGGATTCGATAGGTGCTGCGCCTTTTACGTCGGTTGACGAGATGATTGCGGCGCAGGTCTGCGACGTGGTTCACATTCTGACACCGCCCCAGACCCATGCAGATTTGGCGATCAAGTGCCTTGAGGCGGGTTTGAACGTCTTTGTGGAAAAGCCGTTTGCATTGTCTAGTGATCAGACGGATGCGGTTTTGAAGGCCGAGCAGGCGTCAACCGGGCAGGTTGCTGTCTGTCATAACTTTCTGGGTTTGCCGTCCTACGCCAAGCTGAAGCGACTGATCGACGATGGGGCTATTGGCCGAATCGATGCGCTGGAGGTGAATTGGCGGTTTCCGCTGACGCCGTTGCGGTCTGGTCCCTATAATCTGTGGATGCTGCGCGAACCGCAGAACCTGTTGTTCGAGATCGGGCCGCATCTGTTTGCATTTGCCACTGATCTTGCGGGCGAGTTGACGGATGTTCAAGTGGCGACAGGCAAGCCAATCCGGTTACCCGGAAACCTTGGCGTCCGCCACCAGACATGGCGTGTTTTGGCAAAGGCAGGGTCGGTTGATGTAGCGATAAATATCTCTCTGGTTGAAGGCGTTGATGACAGGTCTGTCTACGTCCGCGGCACCAATGCGATTGCACGGCTGGACTACGCCCAGGATACGCTGAATTTGCGGTATGAGAATGCGGCAGAGCTTGTCATCAGTCCATTGTCGCAGCAATTGGCGCAGGCTGGTCAACATACATGGAATGGTGCTGTGAATGCTGCCAAGCAGTTGGTGTCGTTGAACCGCAAGAACCCCTATGACCTGAGTTTCATGAATACCGTTCAGAACGTTTATGATGCGTTCGCGGCGGGCAAAGCGATGGATTCACGATATTCTGGAGCGACCGCTGCGCTGGTCGTCAAGAACATCGAAGCTGTAACTCATAGCGCGGGTGATGCGGTGGTTGCGCCGCAAGTGGCACCGGTCGCTGGTCAACCAAACCCCACGGTTCTTGTCGTTGGCGGGACCGGGTTTATCGGCCGCCATTTGACCCGATCGCTTGTCGCTGCGGGTTATGATGTGCGTGTTTTATCGCGCGGTTCTGGCGGTCCGTTTTCGGATGTTCCTGACCGGGTGGAGTTGTTTTCCGCGTCATTGAAGGACGCCGATAGCCTTGCCCGCGCGATGGAGGGCATCAAAGTTGTTTATCATCTGGCCAAGTCGGACAATGCCACCTGGGACGGTTATCTGGAAAATGATGTGGCTGTCACGGAACGGCTGGCCGAGGCCGCGCTGGCCGCTGGCGTGGATCGCTTCATCTATACTGGGACGATTGCATCGTATGATATGTCCGATCAGTCGAAGACGATCACTGAGGCGTCAGGCTTTGGCGACGATATTGGCGAACGCAATCTTTACGCCCGCGCCAAGGCCCTGAGCGAAGAGCGCTTGTTGGAAATGCACAAGACGCGCGGTCTGCCACTTGTCATTGCGCGACCGGGCATTGTGATCGGCAAGGGTGGCCCGTTGCAGCATTGGGGCATCGGCAAGTGGAATGGTGCCGGGGCCGTTCAGTTATGGGGCAATGGCCGGAATATCCTGCCTTTTGTTCTGATCGACGATGTGTCTGATGGCCTGATCCGGATGATCGATAACGATAAGGCGCTGGGCCAGTCATATAACCTGATCGGTGAGCCGATGCTGACTGGGCGCGGCTATTTCGATGCCATTCATCAGTCGATGAACGCGCGGCTGCGGGTGAAATCGTCGTCGTTCATGATGCTGCATCTGACCGAAAAACTGAAATATACGTTGAAAGACAAGGTTTTGCGTAAGCGGAACCTGTCAAAAATTTCATTGGCCGACTGGAAATCGCGTGGCCACCTTTCGCCGTTTGACAATGCGAAAGCCAAGGCCGATCTGGGCTGGCATCCGGTGCAGGACAAGGATGAATTCGTGCGCCGCGCGATTGTTGAGGCGGATCTGTTCGGGTTTTAGGGGCGCAATGCGCCCTGTTCGCTTTGGTCGCGCAGGATTTGCAACAACCAAGCGGCTTCTTTGTCGATATCGAAATCGTCGGTGACCTTTTGGCGTCCTGCCTGCCCCATCTGTTTGCAGCGCGCGGGATCTGACAGGAGTTGGTCGAGCCGATCTGTGAGTGTTGCGACGTCCCCGGGTGGGGTCAGGAAACCCGATACGCCGTCTTCGACAAGCTCGGAAATCCCGGCGACGCGGGACCCGATGACGGGAATTTGGCTGGCCATCGCTTCCATGAGTACAACGGGCACACCTTCGGCGAAGCTGGGCAGGACCAGCATATCCGAGTCTTCTAGCATAGCGGCGACCTCGGCCTGGGTTTTGTAGCCGGCAAAGGTGGTATTGTCGGTTATGCCGAGAGTGCTTGCCTGCGCTTCGAGCGATTTTCGTGCGGCGCCGTCACCGATGATGGTGAGCGTGGCGTCGGGGTGTTTGGTCTTGATATTGGCGAAGGCTTCCAACAGAAACGGCCCGCCCTTGACGGCATCGAGCCGTCCGACGAACAGGATGCGTTTGCCGAAATCCGTGCGGGCTTTACGACCGTAATTGTCGGGTTGCACACCGCAATGCACGATCCTGACCTTGTGCCAGTGGCTTTGATCCGAAAACAGCATGAGCTGTGACCGGCAGAAGTGGCTGATGCTGATGACGTGTTTGGCGCGCGCGATTTTTTCATCGATCCGCCAGTGCATCGGTTCGAAAAATATCGCTGGCCCGTGTTCGGTGAAGCTGAAGGGAATGCCCGAGATTTCGCTGGTCAGCATGGCGACCGAGCAGCTTGAATTGCCGAAATGGTTGTGGAGATGTACCACACCTTCGCGCCGCAGGTGTTGGGCGAGGACGCCTGCCTCTGCGAAGTAGAAAAGCTGATAAAGAAGTGCCTTCACGCCGGGTTGGCGGGTGCGGAATGCCAGCCGCAGTGCGGAAAACCAACGTCCTGGTGCGCGTTTGAGCGCCGCCAGATGCGCGCCGATCAGCCTGTGCGGGGCCTTGGCCGTTTCCAGAATGCAGAAGGTGGACGCCTGTTCTTCCAACTGGTCGTCAACAACATCTGCGGGTTTGGCGCGCCGTACCGTACAGGTGAGGATATCTGCGCCGTGGGCCCGAAGTGCCGCAACCTCGCGCTGAATGAATGTGTGCGAAACCTTGGGGTATTCCCCTGTCAGATAGGCGATTTTGCCGGATTTATTGGCGTTGGGCATGCTAAAAATACTCGTTTTTCATAATACTTGCTAAATCGGGCAGCGCGCCTTTCATGTCAAAGAAATTCATCGGCCGCGAGTCCAGTCGGTCGATTTGCTGCCCATGCGCACCATGATGTGGACGGTCAGGTAGACCAGAAACCCAATGGGCGCGCGCGCAAAAGGGCGGATTATGTCCTGCGGTTGTAGCCGCGCCTTACCTTCGTTTGCCATCAGTTCGGGGTAGAGTCTGTTGACCTCTGCCACGCCGATATCCTGACGCCGCCGTACCTTGATCAGGTTTTGCAGGCCTTCGACCATGGGCCAATGATACTGTGCTGGAACCTCGATCCGTTCGTGGGGTGCGAATTGCAACCGCACATAGGTGTCATCGGAAATGATATCGGGGAATTTGCCCCAGCGCGCCCGTCCGGCGGCATTGACGGCAAAGAGACCCGCACCAACGGCGCCCGATTTGATGAAAGGCAGTTGCGTCCAAATCTTTGCATAGGCGCGGGTGACCCAGCTTTTTGCCGGAGCGACGACTAGCGTGCCTGTCGCGTATCGCGCGTCGGGTTCAGCGAGTGCCGTGCGAAGCTGACCGATCAACGCAGGATCGCAGATGACATCGGCGTCCAAATAGACGCGGTTTGTGCCCTTGGACTGAGCGTCAGCGGTATTTAATGCGCCGAGCTTGCCGCCATCGGCAAGCTCGAGAACCACAAGATCCCATCCGCGATCCGCGAACGCCCCGGCCTGCGCCTGCGCCCTGTCAACGGTCTGATCCGTACAAGCATTCGCGGCGACGATCACCTCAACCGGGCCTGTTTCATCTTGTGCCAGTAGTGCGTTCAGGCAGCTTGTGATCAGCTTTTCCTCGTTCCGGGCGGCGATGATCACGGTGATGATGGTGTCAGTCATGCCAAGCTTTCAAACCGTATGCCCGGCCTGTTATGGACGGTATCGGATGTATTGGACAGACTGGTCGCGCTGTGCGATGAAAGATGCTGTTTGAAAAAGTCATAATGAACGTCAGGATTTGTTGTGCGTGAGAGTGTTGCGTCATCTGAACCGGTAATCAATGGCACAGGCCAGTTGGCGCTGGTGAATTTCGCTGACAGGCAAGTGTTTTTCGATGATGTCGCTGCCCGGTTGCAGCAAAAACAGGGATTTACGGTTGCGACCCTGAACCTTGATCATATCGTGAAGATGCGGCAGGACGCCCGATTTGGTCAGGCCTATGCCCGTCACAGTCATGTGGTGGCAGACGGCAACCCGATTGTCTGGTTGTCGCGTCTGGGAGGCCGCAAGGTCGATCTGATGCCGGGGTCGGAACTGATTGCGCCGCTGGTGGCAATTGCGGCCAAACAGGATGTTCCGATTGCGATGTTGGGGGCGACTCAGGCGACGCTGGACCTTGCTGCGGACCGCCTGAAGGAAGACCATCCGGGATTGCGGGTGGTGGCACGGATTGCGCCCGCGTTTGGTTTCGATCCTTTGGGGGATGCGGCTGCTGCCGCGTTGCGCGAGATTGACCAGTCCGGGGCCGGACTGTGCTTTCTGGCGCTGGGCGCGCCGAAGCAAGAGATTTTGGCGGAGCGTGGTGCAAGTCTGGCGCCGGGGTGCGGTTTTGTGTCTATCGGCGCCGGTTTGGATTTTATCGCTGGTCATCAGACCCGCGCGCCGGTGTGGGTGCGTCGGATCGCGATGGAGTGGCTGTGGCGTATTCTGACAAACCCGCGACGTCTGGCGAAACGCTATGCCCTGTGTTTTGCGATTCTGCCCGGTCTTGTTGTCTCATCGCTTCGCCAGCGCCGGACGTGATTTTCGCACAGACTGGCGGATTTGTCTGACATAGGTTGGTCGGGAAAACATGACTGTTTTGGCAGGGTTGCTGCGTTTAACACTTCAATAGCAGCTGTGGATTGGGTAGTTTTGTCCCGTTACGGGCAAGGAATTTGAAGAAACTGGCGAGAGTCGCGAAGTAGACCTTCTGTGTCTCAAATTTGCCAAAAGACTGATTTATGCCGGGATTGTTGGTCCCGAAGGGAAGTATAGACGTAATGAGTATGGACGGACGCGAAAACGACATTGCGATTGTCGGGATGGCTGCGCATTTGCCCGGTGCTGAGGCTGTGGCGACCTATTGGCAGAACCTCAAGGCTGGCAAATCGTCGATCCGCAAGCTGGATGAGGCTGCGTTGCTTGAGGCGGGCGAAAGTCCTGATCGGATGCGTCACCGCAACTATGTCCCTGCTGCCGCGACCCTTGACGGGTTTGAGATGTTCGATGCCGATTTCTTTGGCTTCAGCCCCAAGGAAGCGGCGATCATGGACCCCCAGCATCGTCAGTTTCTGGAAGTGTCCTGGGAAGCGTTTGAGGATGCGGGGCATCCGCCCGAGAAATTCAGTGGTCCGATTGGTGTTTTTGCAGGCTGCGGTATGGGCAGCTATTTCTATTTCAACATTTGTTCGAACCCGGATCTGGTGCAAAGCACCGGTATGTTCCTGTTGCGCCATACAGGCAATGACAAGGATTTCATGTCGACCCGGGTCAGCCATGTTTTCGACCTGCATGGTCCGTCGATCAACATGCAGACTGCTTGTTCGACATCGTTGGTTGCAACCCATTACGCCTGTCAGTCCCTGCTGAACGGTGAATGCGACATGGCGCTGGCCGGTGGCGTTACCATCGAGCTGCCGCACGGGCGGGGGTATATTTTCGAGGATGGCGAGATCCTGTCACCAGATGGTGAGTGTCATGCGTTCGATCATCGCGCCGAGGGTACGGTTTTCGGGTCGGGTACGGGTGTAGTGGTGCTGCGCCGACTGGAGGATGCGATTGCCGATGGCGATCATATCTGGGCGGTGATCAAGGGGTCGGCTGTCAATAATGATGGGTCGGCCAAGGCTGGTTATCTGGCCCCCAGTGTCGAAGGACAGGCCGCCGCGATTGCGGAGGCGCACGCGATGGCGGGGGTGACTGCTGACACTATCGATTATGTCGAATGCCACGGCACTGGTACCTATCTCGGTGATCCGATTGAGGTGGCGGCCCTGACAAGCGCGTTCCGCAAGACCACCGACGACGTGCAGTTCTGCAAGATCGGGTCGGTCAAGACCAATATCGGCCATCTGGATACGGCTGCCGGTGTGGCGAGCCTCGTCAAAACGGCGATGTCGTTGCATCACAAGCAGATCCCGCCAAGCCTGGGGTATGAGGCGCCGAACCCGTCGATTGATTTCGAAAACAGCCCGTTCAGCGTAAATGCGACACTGGCCGATTGGACGTCGCACAAGGGTCCACGCCGGGCCGGGGTCAATTCGCTGGGTGTGGGCGGGACAAATGCCCATGTGATCATTGAGGAAGCACCCGAACGCGTGGCGTCGGAGGAATCCGACTGGCCTTTTCATATTCTGACGATTTCTGGCCGGTCAAAATCTGCGTTGGATGCCAATACCAGTGCGCTTGCCGCCTATCTGCGCGAAAATCCTGATCTACCTCTGGCCGATGTGGCATTTACGCTGAAGGAAGGTCGCCGGGCATTTGAGAAGCGGCGTGTTGTCGTCGCTGAAACGCCCACAGAGGCCGCCGCGCTGTTGGAAGAGGCCGATCCGCGTCGTGTCTTTACCCATTCGGAACTGACCAACCCTGATGTTATTTTCATGTTCCCCGGGGGCGGCGCGCAATATGTGAACATGGCCCGCGATCTGTACGAGACGGAGCCTGTTTTTCAGGACTGGATGGATCGTGGTCTGGATATCCTGCAACCTAAGCTGGATTACGACATTCGTGCGCTTTGGCTGCCGGAACCGGGCGATGAAGACGCCGCCGCACAGGCGCTGCAAAAGCCGTCCGTCCAACTGCCCCTGATCATGATCACCGAATATGCGCTGGCGCAGTTGTGGATGTCTTGGGGGGTGGAGCCTGCCGCCCTTGTCGGTCATTCCATGGGGGAAAACACGGCGGCCTGTCTGGCTGGTGTTATGTCGTTCGAGGATTGTATCGGGCTGGTGTTGCTGCGCGGGCAGCTGTTCGACACCGTGCCTGCAGGTGGGATGCTGAGCGTGCCGCTGTCGCTGGATGATCTGCAACCTCACATGGCTGATGATCTGGATATCGCCAGCGTCAACGCGCCGGGGCTGACCGTTGTCTCTGGCCCTCAGGCAGCGCTGGACGCGATGGCCGAACGGCTGACCCGGGCCGAGATTGAAAGTCAGCGTATCCAGATCGACATCGCCGCCCATTCGCGGATGCTGGAACCGATCCTTGGCCGCTTCCATGACTATCTGGCGTCGATCCCGCTGAACCCGCCGCAGATTCCGATCATCTCGAACCGCAGCGGTGTGACGCTGACCGATGCAGAGGCCACCGACCCCGCCTATTGGGTCGCCCATCTGCGCAATACCGTGAATTTTGCCGATTGCATCACTACGCTGAGTGAAAAGGCCGACCGGATTTATATCGAGGTCGGCCCTGGAAAGGCGCTGAGTTCGCTGACCCAGGCCCATGACGCGGTGCCGGGCCAGCAAGTGATCAGCAGCTTGCGCCATCCGCAGCAGGATGTCGCGGATGATGCTTATTTCATCAGTGTCTGCGGGCGGTTCTGGGCACTGGGATACGATCTGGACTGGTCGCAGATCTGGGGTGAGTCCAAGCGGCATCGCGTGCCGCTGCCGACTTACGCTTTCCAGCGCAGCCCCTATTTCATTGAGCCGGGCAAGGCTGAAACCGCTGCGCCCGCCACGTTGCCGATGCGGATCGAGGATGTTGAAAACTGGGGGTATCGCCCGGTCTGGCATCATCGTCTGCCCCATATCGATGTCGCAATCGATGGCGGCCTGAGCGTTGATGGCGCGGCGATCACCCCGCAAAGCTGGCTGATCTTCATGGATGATGCCGGTTTGGGTGCCAAGCTGTCCGCCCGGCTGCGTGATGCAGGACATGCAGTGACAGAGGTGCGGGCCGGCGACAGTTTCGGGCGCGATGCGGATGGGCACTATGTACTGGCACCTGAACGCGGCCGTGAAGGATACGATCAGCTGATCGCGGATTTGCTGGCGCGTGGTCAGGCACCATCGCGGATCGTGCATTTGTGGCTTGTGACTGCGGCTGAAACGTTCCGGCCCGGCGGCAGTTTTTTCCACCGCAATCAGGAGCAGGGGTTCTATAGCCTGATGTTTCTGGCGCAGGCATTGTCCGATGAAAGCCTGCCCAAGCCGCTGCATATCACCGCGGTGACCAGCGGTGCGACCAGCGTGAATGGCGAACCGCTGCCTTATCCCGAGAAATCGACCATCCTTGGACCGGCCCGTGTGATGCCGCGTGAATTGCCGGGGGTGACCTGTGCGGTTCTTGACGTGGTTCTGCCGAAGGGCCGTAGAGCGAACCTTGACGGTTTGGCGGATAGTCTTTTGCAGGATGTATTGGCCAAGCCAGCGAATGGCGTAGCGGCGTATCGCGATAGTAAGCGGCTGGAGCTGTCGCATGAGGCCGCGACGCTTGAGGAACCTGAGGAACCCGCAATCCGCGATGGGGCGGTGTGCCTGATCACAGGCGGTTTCGGTGGCATTGGTCTGACGCTGGCCGAAGACCTGATTGCCAAACACAAGGCTAAGATCGTTCTGTTATCGCGCAATCCATTGCCGGACCCTGCGGATCGTGACGCTTATATGCGCGATAACGGGCCTTTTGACAGTATCTCGCGTCGCATCGCCGCCGTTCAACGGCTGGAGGCGCTGGGTGCAGAGGTCATGATTGCCGCCGCAGATGTCTGCAATCTGGAAGACATGCGCGATGTTGTTGATCAGGTCAAAGCACGTTTTGGCAGTCTGGACGTTGTCATTCACGGGGCGGGTGTCATTGCAGATGCGCCGCTTTTGACCAAGGACCAGTTCGAGGTTGAGGCCGTATTTGCCCCGAAAATCCATGGCACGCAGGTGCTCAATACTCTGTTTCCGGATGGATCACTGGATTTGATGGTCGTCTTTGCATCATCCAGTACCGTTACTGCCCCCGCCGGGCAGGTCGATTATGTGGCCGCAAACGCCTTTCTGAATGCTTTTGCCAATAGCCGTCAGGGTGGCAAGACCAAGGTGATCGCGATCAATTGGGGGATCTGGTCAGAGGTCGGGATGGCGGCTGACGCTATGGCCGAACGGTTGGGCAATCAGGCCCTCGCGCCCGCCCTGCCAGTTGATGCACCGTTGCTGGATGAGACGAGTTTTGATCGTGACGGCAATCGGATTTTCACGGCGACTTATGACATCAGCCGCTGGATCATGGACCAGCACCGCACCCGCGACGGGCAGGCGCTGCTGCCTGGTACAGGGTATCTGGAACTGATTGCCGAAGCGCTGAGAGCGCAGGGCGAGACGGGTCTGTTTGAGATCAGCGATCTGTATTTCTTCCGCCCGCTTGATGTGGCAGATACCGGAGACCGACAGATGCGCTTGCGCCTGACCCGGACCGATGCAGGCTATACGGTGACTATTCAAAGCGATGTGCGGGTTGGCAGCCGAGAAGGCTTTGCATTGAATGCGCAGGCGAATGTGGCGCTTGGTAAACGGCCGGTTCCCGCGCCATTGGAGATAGCGGCGATTGATGCGCGTTGTTCCAACAAGCACGGCGATGATCCCAATGGGCACCGATCACCGCAAGAAGAGCATCTGAATTTTGGTCCACGCTGGCGCGTTCTGCGGACCATGGCTTATGGCGACGGTGAAGGGTTGGCCAGACTGGCGTTGCCAGATGCGTTTCACGGCGATCTAGCAGAGGGCTATCTGCTTCACCCCGCATTGCTGGATCTAGCGACCGGCTGGGCAATGCAGTTGATCGAAGGTTATGAAGCGAAGAACCTGTGGGTGCCCGTGTCCTATGGCAGTGTGCAGGTTTTTGCCCCGCTCCCGGCCGACATCTACAGCCATGTGCGCAATGCCGGGGCGAACACGACGGCCAATCCGTTTGCCAGTTTTGATATCTCGCTGGCGGATGCGGATGGCAATATCTGCATGGAGATCAAAGGATTCACTATTCACAGGCTTGAAGGCGGTTTCGCTGCCACAAAGGCCCCGAGTGCGAGTGAGATTGAGTTCACGGATGCTGATGCGACTAACGACAAGCCGCTATCGCCTGCAGAGGAGCGTCTACAGCATAACATCAGCCAGGGCATCCAGCCCGTTGAAGGGGCGGACGCGTTTGAACGGGCGCTGGCCAGCGGTCTGGGCCAAGTAGTGATATCCTCGCTTGATCTGCCGACGCTGGTTGCACAGGCCAATGTTGTGGATAGTGCTGAGGCCGGTGATGGGCAGAAATTCCAGCGCCCAGAGTTGGACAGCGAATATGTTGCCCCCTCGACGGATATTGAACGGACTCTTGTCGGCTTCTGGGAGGATCTTCTGGGTGTCGATCAGGTTGGTGTGGCCGACAGCTTCTTTGATCTTGGGGGGCATTCGCTGATCGCGGTGCGCCTTTTTGCCATGATCAAGAAGGCCTATCGGACCGAGTTTCCAATCTCGGTTCTTTTTGAAGCGCCAACGATTGCGCAATGTGCGGCCCTTATTGCTGAGCGCACTGGTGGTGACAGTGATACAGCGGTGGATGGTGGGGTTGCGGAGGCCCCGAAACGCCGCTTTACCCATCTGGTCGCGATGCATAAGGGTGAAGGCGGGCCGAAAACACCGTTCTTTCTTGTCGCTGGTATGTTTGGCAATGTCTTGAACCTGCGCCATCTCGCCCATCTGATCGGGCAGGACCGTCCGTTTTACGGTCTTCAGGCGCGCGGCCTTTTGGGGGATCAGCCGCCGCATGAAACATTGGCCGAGGCGGCCACGGATATGATTGCCGAGCTACGTCAGGTGCAACCGCAGGGGCCCTATATGCTGGGTGGTTTCTCTGGCGGTGGCCTGACTGCTTATGAAATGGCGCATCAGTTGGAGGCAGAGGGTGAAACAGTCAGCCTGCTGGTTATGTTGGATACACCGCTGCCGCTGCGGCCTGTTCCGAGCAAAACCGATAAGGCATTGATCAAACTGCATGAGATCAGGCGCAAGGGACCAAAATATCTGGTCGAATGGGCGCGTAACCGTATTGCTTGGGAACTGGGCAAGAAAGACCGTGCGCAGATTGCGCAGGCTGATGACAATCAGTTCCATGATGCTGCGATTGAGGCTGCGTTCTATGCAGCGCTGCCCAAGTTCGACCTGCGCCCTTGGGATGGCAATGTCACCTTGTTCCGGCCACCGCTGGATCGGTATTACAAGGTGTCTGGCGGTCAATGGATCTCGGCAGCCAAGGAATATGTTTACCCTGATAATGGTTGGGGTCGTTGGCTGTCAGGGCTCGAGGTGATTGAGGTGCCGGGCGACCATGACAGCATGGTGTTAGAGCCGAATGTGCGCGTGCTGGCGACCAAGATGAAGGCGGCCATCGTAGCGGCCGAAGACGCCGACCCGATCACCGATACCGCTGATCAGATCGCGGCGGAATGACGATGGCTGACCCGACACTCTGGACCATTATCCTGAATTACAAGACGCCCGATATGACCCTGCAGTCGGCGGAGGCCGCGCTGCGCGAAATGGAGGGAATCGACGGGCAGATCATCATCGTGGACAACGATTCACAGGATGGATCGTTTGAAGCGCTAGAGGCTGGCGTGAAGGAACGTGGTTGGGACCGGGTCCGCGTTGTGCAGTCCGGCCACAATGGTGGTTTTGGTGCTGGCAACAATTATGGCATTCAGGCGGGGCTGCGTGATGGTCCGCCGCCTGACTATGTTTATATCCTGAATTCAGATGCCTTCCCGGATGACGGGGCGATCAGGATCCTGTTGGACTATCTTCAGGCCAATCCAAAGACCGGGTTTGCAGGTAGTAATATCCACGGCCCCGATGGCGACTGGCATTGCACGATCTTCCGCTTTCCGTCGATCTGGAGCGAGTTGGAGGGTGCTGCCAAAACCGGCCCGATCACTAAACTCCTGCGCCGCCATGTCATCCCGCAACCTTTGCCGGATGGCCCGACGGTTGTGGATTGGGCAGCTGGGGCCAGCATGATGATGCGGTACGAGACGCTGGCCGAGATCGGTTTGTTTGATGAGACATTCTTTCTCTATTTCGAGGAGACCGATTTGTGCCGTCGCGCCAAGCTGGCGGGTTGGCCAATGGTCTATCTGCCCGACAGCAAGGTGACCCATATCGGGTCGGTCTCAACAGGTATGAAGACTTGGGCGCGCAAGCCTGGCTACTGGTTTGACTCGCGCCTGCATTACTTCGTCAAGAACCATGGTCGCGTTTATGCGGCAGCGGCAACTGTCGCGCATGTTGCCGGCGGGCTGGTCTGGCGTCTGCGATGCCTGATCCAGCGCAAGCAGTTTGGTGGAGAGGCGCGGTTTCTTCGCGACCTGATGGTGCATGATATCCGCGCGGTGGTGCGGAGCGCGAAACTGAACGCAACTGACGCTGCGATCCAAAATACCCCCCTTGTCCATTCGGGGCAGTCATGAGTCTTAAGAGTATGTCCCGGCAAGGGACCAAATGCATTGGAGCCACCCATGAGTAGCTTTTCCTGTATTCTGATCGGCAATGAATCCCTTTTGACCCATTGCGGCCAGATGTTGCTGGACAACGATCACCGGATTGACACGGTTGTGACGCGGGATGACGACGTGCGTAGCTGGGCTGTCGAAAAGGGGATCAACACGGCCCATCCCGGCGCTGGGTTGGCCGGACGGTTGGCCCCGTGCGACTGGGTTTTGAGCATCGCGAACCTATCGCTGGTCCCTGATGATGTTCTTGCGTTGGCTGGGAAAGGGGCTGTTAATTTTCACGATGGGCCCTTGCCCCGCTACGCTGGCTTGAACACGCCGGTCTGGGCGATTTTGAATGGTGAAACACAGCACGGTATCACCTGGCACATGATTGATGGCGGCGTTGATGAAGGCGCGATTATTGATCAACGTATGTTTGACCTTGCCCCCGACGAGACCGCACTGACCCTGAACGCAAAATGCTTTGCCGCTGCAATTGATGGATTTGGTGCAGTCATTGCCCAGCTTGAAACGGGTCGTCCCGAAGGGCGGGAGCAAGACCTGGCAGCGCGTCAGCTGTTCGCGCGTGCTGATCGTCCGGCAGCGGCTGGGGTGCTTGATTTTGCCAAGGATGCGGACGTTCTGTTGCGGCTGATCCGCGGGCTGGATCATGGTCACTATTGGAATCCGCTGACGGCCCCGAAGATACTGTTTGATGATCGGGTCATGCTGGTTGGCAGGGCAGAGATTACCGATTTGCCTGCTGCTGCACCCGGAACGGTTCTGGATGTCACAGAAGACGGCGTGGTGGTTGCGACCGGCTCTGAGCCAATTCGCCTCTTGGTGCTAAGGGATATTTACGGTCAAGATGTTGCATCGGCGGATCTGCCCGGCAAAGGCGATAGTTTGTCGCCTCTTGATGCGGATAGGGCAGAGCGGCTGACCGCCGTAATGGCACAGATCGCCCCAGGCGAGTTACGGTGGCGCCGTACTCTGAAATCGTCTGTGCCTGTGCCGCTGGCGGAGGTCACCGACTGTGCCTCGAGTGAAGTGAAACACCGTGCGTTGGATGTCTCACTGTCACAAGAGCAGCTGATCGCTGCGTTCTATGGTCTTTTCGTGCGGCTTAATCCCGAGGACAGAGTTTTTCTAGCGCTACATGCGGCAGATCTGGCGTTGGATACCGGATTGTTCAGCCGCTGGGTTCCGCTGTCTGTGGACGCGCCGACTGGTGCGACATTCTCTGATACTGTTTCGAAGGTTGTGGCGGAAGTCTCGTTTGCAAAAGAGCATCCGTCTTTCGCGCTGGACCTTATTGCACGTGATCCGGACCTTTCTGACCTCCCGCAGCCACAGGTCGGCGTGTCACTGGGATCAGCCGATCTGGTTGATGGCACTGCCATGACGCTGGCCTTTGCCCAAGATGATCAGGCACCTGTGTTGGTTTATGACAGTGCGCGCCTGGCAGATGAGGCGATGGATCGTCTTGTTGACAGGCTGTCTTGCATCGCGTCGGCATGTTCCGATGACGCGGTTATCGCCGAGCTGACGATCATGCCAGACACTGAACGCGATCTGGTTTTGTATGGCTGGAACCGGACGGAAACGGATTATGATCAGGACGCGACCCTGCATGGTATGTTTGAGCAACAGGTCGCGCGCACGCCAGATGCGGTCGCGCTTGTTTTTGAAGATGAGACTTACACTTATGCTGCTTTGAATGCGGCTGCGAACCGTGTCGCCCATGTTCTGCGCGAGAGCGGCGTGAGCCCCGGCACGCTTGTCGGGCTTTATACCAATCGCTCTGCCGATATGTTGATTGGTGCGCTTGGAATTCTCAAGGCGGGTGGTGCTTATGTTCCGATGGATCCCGCCTTTCCGGCTGATCGGATTGCCTATTACATCGAAGACAGCGGTGCATCGGTCATCGTGACGCAATCGGAATTGGCTGCTGCGCTTCCCGCGCATAACGCACAGGTTTTAGCGCTGGATACCGATCCGCGCTTATCTGGCAGCTCCGATGCCAATCCCGATACGCCTATGGATTCGACTGATCTGGCCTATGTGATCTACACCTCGGGCTCTACCGGCAAGCCGAAGGGCGTCATGGTGGAGCATCGCAATGTGGCCAATTTCTTTACCGGCATGGATGATCGGATCAACCACGAAGCGGGCGGTGTCTGGCTGGCGGTGACCAGCCTGTCCTTCGATATCTCGGTGTTGGAGCTGTTTTATACGTTGGCACGTGGTTTCAAGCTGGTCATCAGCGGCGATGAAAGCCGCGCGTTGGTGTCTGGCGGCGCCGGGCCAGTCGCGGTCAGCGCGCAGAATATGGATTTCAGCCTGTATTACTGGGGCAACAATGATGCGGTCAGCGCCGACCGGTATGAGCTGTTGCTGGAAGGCGCAAAATTTGCTGATGTAAATGGGTTTTGCGCCGTCTGGACGCCGGAGCGTCATTTTCACGCCTTTGGTGGTTCTTACCCCAATCCAGCGGTGACCGGTGCGGCGGTCGCCTCTGTCACAGAGAATCTGGCAGTCCGGGCCGGTAGCATCGTCGCACCGCTGCACCATCCGGCGCGAATTGCCGAAGAATGGGCGGTGATTGACAACCTGACGGGTGGTCGTGTTGGTCTAGCAATGGCATCAGGCTGGCAGCCTGATGACTTTGTCCTGCGTCCTGAAAATACGCCGCCGGACAACAAGCCGGCATTGGCGGACTCTATCGACAAGGTCCGCAGGCTCTGGGCCGGTGAAGAGGTCGCGTTTCCGCGCAAAGACGGGAAAATGCACAGCGTCGTGACGCAGCCGCGCCCGCTGTCCAAGAAAATCCCGATGTGGGTGACGACGGCAGGTAACCCTGCCACATGGGCGCAGGCCGGTGAAGTGGGCGCCAATGTACTGACGCATCTTTTGGGTCAAAGCATTGACGAGGTAGCTGAGAAGATCACGGTTTATCATGATGCGCTGCGTAAGGCGGGCCATGATCCGAAAGACCACAAGGTCACGCTGATGCTGCATACTTTCCTGGCTGATGACCGTGAAAAGGCGCGTGAGATCGCGCGCGAACCGATGAAAGACTATCTGCGCGCGGCGGCGGGTTTGATCAAGCAATATGCCTGGGCCTTCCCCGCGTTCAAGAAACCAGAAGGTGCAGCCAACCCCATGGACATCGACCTGGGGTCGTTGGAACCGGATGAATTGGAAGCGATACTCGATTTCGCCTTCTTGCGGTATTTCGAGGATTCCGGCCTGTTTGGCACCGTTGAGGATGGCGTTGAGCGTGTTGAGGCCCTCAAGAAAATCGGCGTTGATGAGGTGGCCTGCCTGATCGAGTATGGGATCGAAACGCAAACCGTTCTTGACGGTCTGCGGCCATTGGCCGAGGTGCTGCGCCGTGTGAATGGCCCAGTTGCTGAGGTTGATCCACAGGACTTTTCAATCGCGGCGCAGATCAGACGCCATGGCGTGACCCATCTGCAGTGCACACCCAGCATGGCCCGGATGATCTGCATGAATGAAGATGCCAGTCAGGCGTTGGGTACCGTCAAGCATCTGATGATCGGGGGTGAGGCCCTGTCAGGTTCTTTGGTCGCGGATTTGGCGACGTTCACGGATGCCAGCATTGAGAACATGTATGGGCCAACCGAAACGACCATTTGGTCGACGACACAAACCGCCGGTCCTGATGAAGGGATCGTGAATATCGGCCGTCCTATTGCGAACACTCAGGTCTATGTCCTTGATGACGGGGGTCAGCCGGTGCCGGTCGGCGTGCCGGGTGAACTTTATGTCGGCGGCGCTGGTGTGACGCGCGGATATTGGCAGCGGCCCGAGTTGACCGCCGAGCGGTTTTTGCCCGACCCGTTTGTAAATACCGATCAGGTGAACCCACGGATGTACCGCACCGGAGATCTGGTGCGTTGGAGGGCCGATGGTCGGCTGGATTACATTGGTCGGACCGATCATCAGGTCAAACTTCGTGGTTATCGGATTGAGTTGGGCGAGATTGAAGCAAAGCTAGAGGCGGCACCATACGTGACTCAAGCGGTCGTAATGACCCGCGAAGACACCCCCGGAGACGTCAGACTGGTGGCGTATATGACCACATCAGGCAGTGTTGCCGATGCAGATCTGCGTGAAAGGCTGGCCGTGGATTTGCCGACTTACATGATCCCTGCTCATTTTGTTACGCTCGCCAGGTTTCCTCTGACACCAAATAAGAAGGTGGATCGAAAAGCGTTGCCGGCGCCGGCAAAACCTGCGGCCGCGCCAAGGCCATCGCCGGTCACCGCCAAGACCGTTGTTTCGTCTGATGTGACCGGCGGGATCTCGGAAATCTGGTCACGGATCCTTGGGGTGCCGCAGATTGGGCCTGACGACAACTTCTTTGCGCTGGGGGGTCATTCCCTGCTCGCGGTACAGGCACATCGCGAAATGCGTGACCAATTGGGCCTGACGAGCCTTTCTATCACGGACATCTTCCGGTTTCCGACCCTGTCGGGGCTGGGCAAGCATTTGGGCGTGACGTCGGAAAGCAAACCAGCGGTCCAAGCATCAGTGGTTGCGGACCGCGCGCAGTCACGCGCTGATGCCATGGCCCGCCGCCGCAACATGCGGGCCAACCGAACCAGATGAATGCCGGGTTAGGGTCTGACCCCGCGTTGTCCGATCTGCAGGTGGTGATGCGGGGTCTGTTCCCCGCGTCGATGGGTGTCGGCGTGACAGATCCCGCCGCTGAACAGCCGGAATTGATGCCCGCTGAGATGGCTGCAACAGAAGGTATGGTGCCAAAGCGATTGCGCGAGTTCAGCGCTGGGCGGTATGCGGCACGGCTGGCGATGAAGGCAATAGGTCAGTCTGTGCGACCGATTCTTATGGGCGCAGATCGGGCCCCCATTTGGCCAGAAGGACTGCGCGGCAGCATTGCACATTGCGATTCTGCCTGTGTTGCGGTTGTGACTTTGGGTGACGAAACTGTCGGTGTTGATATCGAGCCTGATCTGCCGTTGGAGGCTGATCTGATCGAGGTGATAACGACTGTGGATGAACGGGAACGACTGCAAGCCCGACCAATTTCTGAAAGAGGTTTATTGGCGCGCAAGCTGTTTTGCGCCAAGGAGGCTGTCTACAAGGCGCAATACCCGATCAGCAAGGAAATGTTTGATTTTCATACGTTAAATATCAGATTTTCCGCGTCGATGGATGAGTTTCAGGCCATTTTCTCACGCAATGTCGGTCCGTTCCGCGCGGATCAAATGGTGCGTGGCCAATTTGGTGCTGCCGCTGGTTTTATGCTTGCCGGCGTTATCCTCGAACCGGTGTGATCAACAATAATTCGGTTGTCTCGTCTACATCTAATTAATTCCGTTTCGGCAACAATTTGCCATCAAGCAGGTCATTGGGCGCAAGATGATGGAAATTAACACTCTATTCATGGTTGATTATTACAAACCAATATTATCATCGATCCAAACAGCGCCGATGAAAGGATTGCGGAACAGCTGGCACTTTGGACCGGCGCTTGACACCTACGAAGAGAGAACACTGTCGCATGACACGATTGGACGACACGCAAGAACAGCAGATTGACGCACCCTCGACAGGCGGGTCGATTTTGCTGCAGTCCGTGTTTGCTGGCGTGGTTACCGGAACGGTTGCAAATGTGATTACGTTTTATCTGGGTTATTCAATTTGGATTGCACTGCTTTGCCACAGTGTCTTTGGTGCCTTGGGGATGGGTCTTGTATTGGTGCTGTTTGCCAGTAGGTCCGAACCGATTGAGCGAAAGGTGTCACCCAAGGCGATGCCCAGGGCGGTTAGCACCGCAAGACACTGACATTGCTCCAATCGTCATGCCACTTGTTTCAGGGTAGTTCTGCGAGCAATTCACCCGCCCGTTTCATTTGCGGCAGGTCCTGACCTTCACCAAGTGTGATCGCTTTTTCCAATGCGTTCCGCGCGTCGCCTGGCCGCTCCAGCGCAAGGTAGGTCAACCCGAGGTGATAGTGTGTGAGCGCATCATTTGGCAGGCCACGCGCGGCGGGTTCGAGATATGTCAGCGCTTCGTCGAAATTGCCCTGCCGATATGCAATCCAACCGAGCGTATCCTGAAACTGTGGCACATCCGTTCCCCGCATCCGAGCGGCAATCGCATAGGCCCGTTCGACGCTTTCGTCATCGTCACGTCGTGTCGTGATCATGCTGGCAAGGTTGTTTGCAACGACCAGATTACTGCTGTCATTGGCATACAGATTTTCAAGAATCGCGATGGCACCGTCAAAGTCACCTATTGCTTCCAGCCGCGATGCTTTGACCAGATTGGCCATCATAGCGTCGGGTGCGTCCGCCAATACGTCATCCAGAACCGCATCTGCATCTTCCTGGCGGTCTTGTGCGACCAGCAGCCCAAAGAGCCGCCCCAACACCAGTTCATTTTCAGGAAAACTCGCCAATAATTCGCGATATCCCGCTTCGCCAGCCTCCGGATCGTCCAGGAGAACATGCACATCCGCTTGTAGGAAGCGCAACGTCGGATCTTCAGGTGCTTTTTCCAGCTCTTCACTCAAAAAAGCGCGAGCATCATCCACACGACCCGCCCTGATTTGCGCTTCGATAAGTTGTGCTTTTGCGGCCATGCTGGTGCCGCCGTCGGCAATCATCTCTTCGAGGAAAACGCGGGTTTCATCGAACCGCCGCTGTCTGTTGAGAAGGGCCAGTTCTGTCCGATCTGCCACGTCTTTGGCAAGGCTGTTATCCATAGCGCGCAATTGCCAGATAATCCGCGTCACCTTGTTCCATTCGCCCTGCCGAAGCTGCAACTCTCCCATCTTTGCCAAGAGTTCGATGTCTTGCGGTGCGACAGAGATGGCGCCCGATATGACGGCTTCGGCTGCTTCCAACCTGTTTCGGCCAAGTAAGAAATTGGCATGTCTCAGGGATGGTTCGACGCCCTGATTCGAGATTTCGACCGCCAGCGCATAGCGTTCGCCTGCGAGGTCATGATCGCCTGCTCGTTCGTGCGCGGTACCAAGCAAGGTAATCAGGCTGATGTCACGCGGTGCCTCTGCGAGCGCCTGCCTTAGAACAATGATCGCCGCATTGGGATCATCATCCGCAATGGCCCATCCAGCCTGCATCTTTAACGCATCGATATGCCCGGCATCCTCTGCCAGCACTTCGGTTACATAGGTTTGCGCCTGCGCCGTATTCCCTTGGCTTTCCAGCATCTGAGCGAGGAGGATCTTGAAATCGCGAACACTGTCTGATGCCTCATTCTCTGCAATAATGCCTTCCATTTCAGCGATGGCGGCGTCCTGATCACCTTGGGCAAACGCCAGCGTGGCATGTAGGGCGCGGTACGAACTGTTGTCATCTTCGGTTGCAATCAACCGATCCAGTTCCGCGCGTGCGTCTTCCATGCCTTGTGTCTGGCGCAGAAAATCGACCACTGTCAGCTTTTCGGTTTCGCTTGCATCGTCGGCAGCGGCAAGTGCGCGCAGATAGGTTTCTGCGGCGGACAGATCGTTCCGGGAAATGTACCACGCGATCAGTTCTTGCTGGACTTGTTCGTTTTCTGGGAATTGTGCCGCCATCTGCTCCAGCGCGGCTTGCGTTTTGGCGGGGTCGCCTGCTTCGCTGAGCAAACCGACACGGATGACGTGCAATTCCGGTTGGTTGGGGTCGATGTCCAATCCGGCCTCAACAGTTTCCAATGCGCTGTCGATTTCTCCCTGCATGATCGCATGGTCGATGACGATCTTTCGGGCAATGGTATTGTTCGGATCGCGCGCCAATACGTCGCCTGCCACCTTGGCTGGGACTGCGGCGGGTTCTTCGGTCATGACAGCGTCACGATAGTCAAGCATAGCGTTTACGGTGATGACGCGATCATCCTCGGGGGCGAGGGGGCCCACGGCGCGCCCGTAGGTTTCGGCATCCTCCCATCCGCTGCTAAGGATTGCGATCTCTGAGAGCGCAACAAGCGCCTCAACATTGTCCGGGTCTGTTTCGATAAGACGGACATATTGGCCATATGCGTCAGCGATCAGGCCGCGTTCGCGCTGCGCGTCGGCATAGGCCAGCCGCGCTTTGGCGTGTCGCGGATTTGCAGCAAACACGTTCCGAAACTCGACGAGCGCGCGATCAACATCACCTGCTTCGAGCAGCGCCAGACCTGACTGGTAATAGCGCTCCGCCCTTTCCTCAGCGCTTTCGCAGGCGGCGAGCGCGAAAAACAGCAACATAATCAGCTTGGGCAATATGCGGGTCATGGATCAGGGCCCATCCTTTGTTCACTCACGCGTCAAGGGCCCAAAATCAAGGATGGTCAGAAAACCAATGCACAAGACGCCATCATTGGACAATGTCCGTTGATGGCGCCGACGTGTCAATTCAGAAGCCGATCAATAACCAGTGCCGCGAACGACAACGCCAGCGGTCGCAGCGATGATTTTGCAATCCGTCGCCAACGACATCTTCTGGTAATAGGCGGTGTCGAAGGACGCCCGTGCAGCAAAGGTGCAGCTGTTACGATCTGAAATCTGCCACAGACCGGTCATTCCCGGACGCATGGCGAAGTAAGCCTTGCCAGGATATAGATCCTTTTGATCCGTCATCATCGGGCGCGGGCCCACCAGGCTCATGTCGCCGGCCAGCACGTTCCAAAGCTGCGGCAATTCGTCGATTGATGTCTTGCGCAGCAACTGACCGATCGCTGTAATCCGCGGATCGTTCTTCAGCTTTTGATGGGCGTGCCATTCTTTTGCCGCTTGAGGATCGGTGGCGAGCAGATCTTTCAACTTTCGCTCGGCGTTCGGCACCATGGTGCGGAACTTCCACATCTTGAATGCACGACCGCCGCGGCCAATGCGTTCCTGACTATAAAGAGGCGAATGACC
Source organism: Yoonia sp. SDW83-1 (assembly GCF_046762885.1). Taxonomy (NCBI): domain Bacteria; kingdom Pseudomonadati; phylum Pseudomonadota; class Alphaproteobacteria; order Rhodobacterales; family Paracoccaceae; genus Yoonia; species Yoonia sp. SDW83-1. The sequence goes on along the minus strand of NZ_JBKQXO010000002.1, from coordinate 38,853 downwards.
ATCGCGGGCCACGATCAGAGCGATGACCAACAGGATAGGCAGCAGGAATGGAAGCGATAGCACGATAAACACCGTGTCCAACGCACGCTTCACGACGTCTTTGTAGATTGGCGACGGCTTTGTCCGAAAAATGCCATATTTCGCAACAAATGCTAGGTTGTCGCTCCCGCTTCTACGGGCAGTTGATTCATTAAACATCTAAAAATCTCTCATAAAAAAACAGAACGTCATGGCAAAATGGCCATTACTCACAGGTTACATCAGCTACTCAACACTTCAACTCAGGCTTTCCCTACTCAGCCTGGGAGCCTGTAATCGGCTCAATGCTTCATTAATGAAAAATTAACAGAGTTGGAATGGCCTCAGCAAGGAAATTTGTCACAATCGACAGAATTTCAACTGAGGCGTGAGTCATCTGCCCATCATTGGTTCAGTGGGGCGGCAAATGCTGTTGGTTTCCATACATTGGCTATATTTTAGCCACAATTCGAACTTGTTGGCCCGATTCGCCTTGCATTGCAGGTGCTTCGCGATGCCAAATCAGCGCCACAATCCTCTGCTTCATTCATATCCTGTACTTTTCGACATGTGGGACGGCGAAAGACCTGCCAATCTGCAGTAGTCGATGTAAGTGGCCAGATACCAATTACTTTGCCATGCATTGCGACATCCGTTAACAGCACATCGGATCAAAGAAACCTGAGCCTTTAGACTGCAACAGACATCATGAACAACGCCTTTGCACCATATACGGAGTTCTTTGGCCTGTCTGAGCGACCATTCTCGCTCTTGCCGGATCCAGACTTCATATACTGGACGGATGATCACAAGCGGGCTTACACCATGCTTGAATATGGTGTCATGACCCATGCCCCGATCACCCTGATCACAGGTGAAGTTGGCGCGGGCAAGACAACGCTGATGCAGCACTTGCTGAATAACCTCGACGATGATCTGACAATCGGTCTGGTATCCAATGCTCATGGTGATCGTGGCGAGCTTTTGCGCTGGGTGCTGATGGCGCTGGCGCAACCGGCTGATCCGGAAGCCAACTATGTCGATCTGTTTACCCAATTCCAGAAGTATCTGATCGCTGAATATGCAGCCGGTCGACGGGTCATGTTGATCTTTGACGAAGCGCAAAACATGAGCCGCGAGTCGCTTGAAGAGTTGCGCATGTTCACGAACATCAACGCGAACAAGGATGAGTTGCTGCAATTGATCCTGATCGGCCAGCCGGAACTACGCGACATTATTCGCCGCCCGGACATGAAGCAGTTCGCGCAGCGGGTCGCGGCCAGTTTTCATTTGAAGCATATGGATCAAAAGACCGTTTATTCTTATATTGTCCATCGTATTGAACGTGTGGGTGGTAAACAGCACATGTTCAACAAGGATGCGGCCAAGCTTGTCCACGAGGCGACCAATGGAATTCCGCGCCTGGTAAATCAGCTTTGCGATCTGTCGATGTTATATGCATGTATCGCACAGCGCGAGATCGTTGGCCCTGAACATGTAAAGGCCGTTCTGGCTGATGGTGCGTTCTTTGCGCCGGGGTCAGGCGATGAAAGGGGTGACGCAGAATTATGATTGCGGATATCAAGTTTTACATTTCGCTTTTCCTAAGGCGCTTTCATTATTTTTTGTTAGTTTTCATCATCTTCGCGACAACCGGTGCGGTGCTGGCCTATACTTTGCCGCCTGTTTATCGTGCGCAGGCACGGCTGTTGGTCGAATCCCCGCAAATCCCCGATGACCTGGCACCGTCGACTGTACGCGCCGGTGCCGCTGAACTGCTGCGTGTCATTGAGCAGCGCCTGCTGACCCGCGCCAACCTTTTGGATATCGCGCGTCGCTTTGATGTCTATCCTGATGCATCCACCATGAGCGCTGATGAAATTGTCAACGATATGCGGTCCCGTATCGGCTTCAGCCTGCCGCGTGACGGGCAAACCACGGGATTGGTTTTCGTGTCATTCGAAGCACCATCGGCAGAAACATCGTCAGAGGTTACAAATGATCTGCTGACCCAGATTCTGCAGCAAAATGTTGAATTGCGGACCACTGTGTCGGGTCAGACGCTGGATTTCTTCCAACAGGAAGTCAGCCGTCTGGATGCTGAGCTGGCGCAGCAGGATGCGCGTATTCTTCAGTTCAAGCTGGAGCACCGCGATGCGTTACCGGAAAGTCTGGATTATCGCCGCACCCGTCTATCGGCCTTGCAGGAACGGGTCTTGCAGATTGATCGCGAGTTTGCGGCCCTCTCGGATAGACGGACCCGGCTGGCAGAGCTATTCGAACAGACAGGACGGCTTGACCTCAACGAAGCCAGCCTGCCGCCTGAACAGCGCCAGTTGCGGGCGCTGCAGGATGAGCTGGCATCGGCGCTGGTTATCTATTCGCCGACAAATCCGCGTGTGCGGTCGCTGCAGGCCCGTGTCGCCGCGCTCGAAGAGATTGTGAAAGAGCAAATTGCCGGCACGACAGGTCGCCAGACTGAGTTGTTGACAGCCTATGATCTGCAGATTTCCGACATTGATGGGCAGATCAGCTTTCTGGCCGAACAAAAGACATTGGTTGAGGCCGAGATGGAAGTGTTGATTGCCACCATCAACGCAACGCCAGAGAACGCCATCACATTGGGTACTTTGGAACGCAACTATGAAAACATCCAGATGCAGTTCAATCAGGCCACTGAGGCGTTGAGCGAAGCACGCACCGGTGACCGGATTGAGGCGATGTCAAAAGGGCAACGCATTGTGGTGATTGAACAGGCTACAGTCCCAAGCGGACCCTTTAAGCCCAATAGAAAACTGATTCTGGCTGGTGGTGCCGCCGGTGGTATGGCTGCGGGCGTTGGTCTGATCTTTTTGCTAGAGCTTCTGAACCGCGCAATCCGCCGCCCCGTCGAATTGACAAATTCGCTGGGTATCAAGCCGTTTGCGACGTTGCCCTACATGATGACCGGCGGACAGAAAGCAACACGCACACTGATCATCGTGTTGATCTTGCTGGTTGTCGGTCTGGGTGTGCCCGCTGGCCTGTTCTTTGTGCATACGAATGTCATGCCGATCGATATCATTGTCGATAAAGTGCGCGGCGTAGTGGGAATTTAGTGATGGATCATATTCGTACCGCGATCGAACAGGCCCGTAAGGAGCGCGAACTTAACAAGCAGAAACGCGACAATCCGTTTACCGCCCCGCTACAGTTGTCACCTGATGAGGCGAAGCTCGCGCTGGAGCAGTTGTGGCAGAAGTTGCCGGACCACGACATCAATCCCAAGCGGCTGACCCGCAATCGTGTCATGACATATGCGGCTAATGCGGCGGCGACACCTTTTGACGTGATGCGCACCAACCTGCTGCATGAGATGCGCAGCAACAAATGGCGGCGGGTCGCCATCACATCGCCTGGCAGCAAATGCGGAAAGACGACCATAAGCCTGAATCTCGCTTTTAGCCTCGCCCGTCAGCGTGACATTCGTGTGATGGTGATCGAATTGGACATGCGTCGTCCGGCTATCGCCAGGATATTGGGCATGCGTCATAACACCAATTTTGCTTCGGTTCTTGCGGTGCAAACCAAGGTTGATGACAGCATTCAACGGGTCGGTGACAATCTGGCCTTTGCGGTGCCGCAAAGCTCGAACCAAAGCCCGGCGGAGTTGCTGCAGAGCGTTCATGCGGCCCACGTGATTGATGCGATCGAACAACGCTATCAGCCTGATATCATGATCTTTGATATGCCGCCGATGCTGGTTGCCGACGATACGATTGCCTTTACCGATCAGATTGACTGCATGCTGCTTGTCGGCGCGGCAGAGACGACGACGATGGATGAAATCCACCGATGCAAACAGGATCTGGAAGCGCGGACCAATCTGCTGGGTGTTGTGCTGAACAAGTGCCGCTATGTTGATACAGCGGAAAGCTATGGCACCTACTGATTCCGGTCGGCCCGCAAATTCAGTATGCAGGCAGTGAGGATCATCAATGGCCCGGCCATTTCCATGATCCAGTTCACCCGTATGTTCTGGAACCGCATGTTGATAAGCTGATCCATGTGGTGAAAGCCCACCGCTCTTACAGCCACAAATGCCAACACAACCGATAATCCAATCAGCGCCAGTCCGGTCCGTCGCATTGTACCGCGAAGGATCGCCAAGGTTATGATTGCCAGCAGCGACATCAAAGCCAACAAAACGATGATAAAGCCCACCTGAACAACCCGTCGCGAGCCGTACCAACCTTGCAACTGGGCCATACAACGGGCGCTCGCGGTCAGTAATGACTGCAGGTCCAGCTGCTTGTTGATTGCCAACAAAATCATGACCAAGCCAAGCGCGCGCCAAAAGAACCGCTCGCGACCCGCCGACGAATAGGGGAAGCGACCACTGCTCGCCGTTCGAAATGCCGCCAGTCCTGTCAGCAAATAAACTGCGACAATGACCCAACCCATGATGCCGGGGTCACCAATACCGACCTGCCATGTGCGATGCGCGCAGTTCCAGATTGTCGTCAGCACCTTCATTCCCTCGGATAAATGGATCCTCGCAGCTTATCGAGCTGAGACCATTGCGCAAACTGTGGTTGGCGATGAGGATAGCCTGCCAGTGCCTCAAGAAACCGGGGCCAGATCAGCAAGTCACGACATTCTTTGTTGCAAATGGTAGCGTTTTTTGTGCCACTGCGGTATGACAGGCCTCGTTATCTCATTTATGCAATTTCAGTAGTCCTTACCAAGTTTCATGTCGCAGACACCTACAATCTCGCAACCATTTGGACGGGTCGCCCCCCTGTTCACTTGGGGTATGTTCTGGCTTTTCGTCATGACGATCGGCGCCGTCATTTTTTTTGACGAAGGTATCCAAGAGCTGCTGACCGCGTGGCAGTTACCGGAATACAGTCATGGCCCGCTGATCCCGATCTTGTCGGCGCTATTGTTCCTGCGCCAGCTAAAGTCCGTACCTGTCGATATGTCTGTGCAACTGGATCGTCGACCGGGCATTGTTCTTTTGGTATTCGCGCTGCTCTTGGCGCTCGCGGGCAAGTTGATCGGGATTGGTGATTTTGTCACATACGGTCTTATCCTTTGGGTTGGCGCGCTTTTGCTGATCAGTTTTGGCTGGAAACAGGGCAAGCATTTCTGGCCACCCGTTCTGCATCTGGTGTATATGCTGCCTTTGCCTGGCGCGCTCTACTACGGCGTTTCGACGTATCTGCAGGGCGTTTCATCAGAGCTTGGCGTGTATTTCCTTAAGCTGCTGCAAGTGCCTGTCTTCCTTGAAGGCAACATCATCGACCTTGGGGTTTATAAGCTTCATGTTGCCGAAGCCTGCTCTGGGTTACGCTACCTTTTTCCGATCCTGAGTTTTTCCTATATCTTTGCGGTCCTTTACAGGGGTCCCACATGGCACAAGGCTGTTCTGCTGATATCGGCGGCGCCCATCACAATCTTCATGAATGCGGTACGCATCGCGATTGCCGGCGTCATCGTCAACAGCTACGGCGTCGCGCATCTGGAGGGGTTTTCGCATTTCTTCGAAGGTTGGGTGATCTTCGTGGCCTGCATTCTGCTTCTGTTTCTTTTGGCTTGGGGCATGTTGTTTTTGCGTCGGGACAAGATGCGGCTGACCGATGCGCTTGATCTGGATACACGCGGCTTGGGTGAGCAGTTCATGCGCCTGCAGTATCTACAGCCATCGCGGGCATTTGTCGGCAGTACAATTCTTGTTGTTTTGATGGCCGTCACCTGGCAGGCCTTGCCCAAGCGGGACATCGTAAATGTGTCCCGAACGCCATTTGCACTATTTCCAACCGAGATCGGGCCGTGGCAAGCCGGATCACAGCGTGCGTTGGCCCCAACTATCGAGCAGATCCTCGCGGCCGATGATTACTACTCGGCCACATTGACCCATCCTGAGCGGGCAGATCAGGTCGAGCTTTTCATCGCGTGGTATGCGAACCAGAACAAAGGTGGCGTTCATTCGCCAGAGGTTTGCCTGCCCGGCGCGGGCTGGGAGATTGCGGCACTTGGTCAGGTCGATGCGCCCTTCGCCAGCGATACCCCTTTCACCTTGAACCGGGCGATCATCCAAAAGGATGCGAGCCGGATGCTGGTCTACTACTGGTTCGAACAGCAAGGCCAGCGGACGGCCTCGACCTTGACCGCCAAGATGCAACTTTTGCAGGGCAAAATCACCAATGGTCGCAACGACAGTGCGATTGTGCGGCTGATCACGCCCATTGACGGCCCAAGCGGCATGCCAGCGGCCGAGGCACGGCTAAACGAAGCAAGCCAAAATCTACTTAGCCAATTGCCAAGGTTCATACCTGACGTGTAAAATTAGGTATTGAAAGCCAGAAGCGGGCCTGACGGCTCCGAATCCGAGCCAAAAACCCTTTGAGTGGAAGTTACTATGACCAAACCTGTTTATGCCATTGATCCTGAAACCCTGCTGATTTCATCCGCAGCAGCGCGCGAAGCGGCTGCGCCGGCTGCCGAGGCCTATCAGTCACAAGAACCCTATGCGCATGGGTCGTTCGACAACTTTCTGCCTCCCGAGATTCTGGAGCGGGTCAAGGAAGAATTGAAAGAGCTTCCCGAAGCCGAAAGCAGCTTTAACCGTGCGCAGGAAAAGCTGAAGACAAGCTATATCCCCGAGCGTCTGCCGCCCTACACCCGCAGCCTGTTCTATGCGCTAAACTCCAGACCGTTCATCGCGTTTCTTGAGGAACTGACAGGCATCGATGGCCTGATCCCTGATCCCTATTTCATCGGCGCGGGCATTCATGTGGTCGCAAACGGTGGCCATCTGGATATCCACGCCGACTTTAACCACCACGGCAAGATGAACCTGGAACGCCGTTTGAACGTCCTCATCTACCTCAACAAGGGCTGGAAGGAAGAATGGGGCGGTTCGTTTGAGGTGTGGGACAAGAATATGAACGGCAAAGTCAAAAGCTTTGTTCCGTTGTTCAACCGCATGGTGTGTTTCAACACCTCTTCTGACTCGTGGCATGGAAACCCCGAGACGGTGAACCATCCAGAAGGCGAGCCGCGTATGTCGATTGCGCTTTATTACTATACAGCGTCTTGGGACGAGACCCGCAAGTCACACAGCACTTTGTTCAAGCCTCGTCCGGGGACAGCCGACCAGCGCGATAAGCTGGAAGCGCGGCACGCGACGATGCGTAACCTGCTGCCACCTTTCCTCTACCGCCGCTTGGCGCCACGGTTGCGCCGACTGGGTATCTGATCAGGTCTGGGGTCGTCCGGCCTTGGGATAGTTTTGCACGATATCCCAAACGACGTTTTGCATTAATTCGGCGGCCTCTGCTGATGGGGCTGTCGCATCGCTGCCGTCCGCGCGCTTGAGGGCATAGGGGAGCCCGACAGGTGACGTTTGGTACAACACTGCGTAGTGGGTGAGCGCCACAAGATAGGCCCCAAGATCGTTGAAGTGAATCTGATCGCTGAACAGGTCAGATCGTCCGCCAATTCCGTCCACGCCACCCAAGGCCTCGACCTCGCGCACGAATTTTGCCATGACCTGCCCGGCGGGTATCACCGTGATCGGTCGCGGATCATCCATGCGTGACACCGCTGGGCGCAGCACGCCATCCTCCCAATAACGGGTCAGATCCTGGTCCAGCCGTTCAAGCCAGCCATCCGGATCGTCAAGCGGGTGCCAGCTTTCGTACAGATAGACGCGGACCGATGGGTCGGCGTCCCAACCGGCCTTTGCCCAAAGATGCAGATATGTCGGCGCGTCGTGGTATTTGATCGCGTCTCTGACCTCGACCATTTCGGTCAAGATGATCGCATCATAGTCGCCTGACGCGACAGCCTGTTTTGCGTCGCGATATCTGGGATGATCATTTTCAGTATCAAAGCCGTTGATCTGTTCGTCCGGTTCCCAATGCGCCTTAAGCGGCGTACCCCAGCCAAGCTGGCTTTCGTATTGATGCCCGTCGCCAGCCAGCTGCGCCAGCATGGCAGGCATGTCCCGCCCCACCAGGCTATGCCCCAAATGAAATACACGTTGTGGGCCATCGGGAACAGGCTGCGGCGATGCATAGAGTGCATCAAAGCTGGCCTGATCCATGGGGCGTGAGAAACCGAAACGGAATGCTGCCGCCAGAGCTGCGGCGGCCAAAAGAAAAATGACGAGAATTCGTCCACGTTGTAAGCGCAATGCGTCGCTCCTTCCCTTGAAATGCAGATAAACTCACTCGCCAACATCATATAGTGTGCGGTTGCTGAAAGGCATCGTCATTGTTTCGCCGAGAGATACCTCAAAGGGGCGCCTTAGCTTGGGTGTCATAGGACATTTGTTGCGGTTGCGGCGACACTGTCTGCCCGACGCTGGATTTAGACGATTTACAGCAGAAACAATATCGACCATCTGTCTCCATTGACTCCCCTCAGGCAAGAGATTTGACCTCATCTCAGACAACAAACCGCTGCAATTTGAGACCCCGAATCGCTATCGCAGCCTAGCAAATGCGGAAATATGCTTTGTGTCATTGACCTTAGGGTAAAGTAATCGGCACGGGGCGCTTTGCCATATTTTCGCCACAAATGGCCGCGCGCGCTTTAGTTCCATTGTACTAAAAATGGAAACAAAAATTGTCCCTTGCCCCGAGGTCACGGGTGATTGTCGCTTACTCCGGTTTGACCGGTCGGCAAAATGTCGCCCGAAAGACTGCCCGCCATACACCGTTGTTGAACGTAAATGGGTCGACCCATATCACCCCTAGGCCGACAAGGATTCGGCCTGAATATAACGACCCTGAAGAAGACCAAAATGACCCGGAAAACATATAATTTTCAATGCTTTGTGCATAAATCGGCGCAAGGTAGTTGGCGCCGGTGGAGTCTGGGTCCGAGTGCCGCCGGGTCGTCAATGGCAGCGTTTTTTCCAAGAACCGTTAGTCATTTTTTCAGAAACAGTAGGATATGCCGTCGGAAACAATCTGCCCGATTGTTTGGACACAGTTTTACCACAACAGGGCCTTTCGCAAGCCGCCGCGCATGCTGAGTATTGCGTGGTACCTAAACACTCACACCACACCGAGTTGCCTCTTTTCCTAGTGACCCCACCCAAAGGAAGAAAGAATGAGCAGAGTTTACGACCCCAGGTTTGATGTTCCGATTTTCGGAACCGGCTTCTACGCAGAGTATTACGCTTTGCCGAACACCGTCACAAACCTGAGCGCGATCGATTTCGACGCCCCCCCGGTGATGGTGGGCACTGTCAGCTCCCTGGACAACTACGCGTTGGAAAGCAGCTTTTGGGATGGTGGGCCCGAAGATCTGTTCGCCGCGCGCTACACAAGCGAGCTGAATGTTGAAACCGGCGGATCGCACACGTTTTACCTGAACTCCGATGATGGTTCGGCGCTCTATATCGACGGTGAACTGGTCATTGATAACGATGGATTGCATGCGGCCGAGCTGCAGCAGGTTACTGTTGATCTGACAACAGGTGTCCATGATATTGAGGTGCGCTATTTCGAGGCGTTTGGCGCTCAGACGCTGCAGCTCTATTGGCAGACGCCCAACAATCCTTGGGACCCCGTTCCAGTCGATTCCAATGTGCTGACCTATCGCAACGAAGTTGCGAACGATGCTGGCGATAGCCCTGACACACCTTCGGGCGATACCGATCAGCCTGACGTCATGCCTTTGGATAACCCCGGGCTGCTGGTGGATTTCTTTGTTGTCAACAAGCGCGCCAAGGATCTGTCGCGGGTAGATTTTGACGGCACGCCGACCAAAACCGAGACGATTGATGCGGTTCAGTTTGGCGACGGTAATGGCCTGCTGTGGGATGATGGTTGGGCAAAATCGTTTGCCGCCCGAATGACCGGTAATCTGCATGTCGACAATGCGGGAAGTTACACGTTTTATCTGACCGCGGATGATAACGCGACGTTGTACATTGATGGCCAGCCGATCATCGGTATGGAGTGGCTGCACACGAAGACCTCTGAGGCGATTACGGTCAATCTGGATGCGGGTGTGCATGACATTGAGCTGCGCTACGTCGAAAAGCGCGGATCGCAAAACCTGGTGCTTGAATGGCGCGGGCCGGACAGCAATGGCGTTCGGTCTGTTATTGATGGCGACAACCTGAGCCACGGCGAGGTTGTTGACGGCGGCGGTATGGACACTGGCGGCGATACCGGTGGAGACACTGGCGGTGATACCGGCGGTGACACAGGTGGTGATACCGGCGGTGGCATGGACCACGGCGGCGACCACGGTGGAGATACTGGCGGTGATACCGGAGGTGACACAGGTGGCGATACTGGCGGCGATACCGGCGGTGGCATGGACCACGGCGGCGACCATGGTGGAGACACCGGCGGCGACACTGGCGGCGATACCGGTGGAGACACTGGCGGTGATACCGGTGGTGATACAGGCGGTGGCATGGACCACGGCGGCGACCACGGCGGAGATACCGGCGGCGACACTGGCGGTGATACCGGTGGCGACGCTGGTGGTGATACTGGCGGTCACACCGGTGGCGATACTGGCGGTGGCATGGACCACGGCGGCGATCATGGTGGAGACACCGGCGGTGATACCGGAGGTGACACTGGTGGTGATACAGGCGGTGACACCGGTGGTGACACAGGTGGCGATACCGGCGGTGGCATGGATCACGGTGGCGACCATGGCGGTGGTCACGGAGGCGATGTTGATCTGCCTACGACACCTGCAGAGATTGAAGCTTTTGTTGCGGCTGTTCGGGCCGAGCCGGATGGTCACGCCCATGGTGATGATGCTGGCATGGCGATGGAGCACTCTCAGCTTCTCGACCTCGTCCCGCGTTCGGAGGCCACACATATCGCTATTTCGAATGGTGATTGGTTTGATGCAAGCACATGGTACCAAGGCAATATACCTGATGCCGGTGCCCAGGTTCTGATCCCGAAGGGAGTTTCGGTCACTTATGATGGCGAGAGCGAGGAATCGCTCTTTACTGTCCGCGTCGACGGTGAGCTTGCCTTTGCGACCGATACCGACACCAAGATGGTTGTGGACACCTTTGTTGTCTCAACATCTGGCCGGCTTGAAATCGGCACAGCTGACAATCCGATTGATGCAAACGTCAATGCAGAGATTGTGATTGCCAATAACGGTGACATCGACGTCAGCTGGGATCCGTCATTGTTGTCGCGTGGTGTCATTTCGCATGGCGAAGTCGAAATCCACGGTGCGCAGAAGGACTCATTCCTCAAAGTCGATGATGCACCAATGGCAGGCGACACATCGCTGAGCCTTGCCGAGATTCCTGACGGCTGGCAGGTGGGCGACACGATTGTGATTACCGGTACGCATAAGACAGGTTGGACCAATACGGCTGCCGGTCACATCGAAAGCCAGGATGAAGAGGTAACTATTACGGCGATCAACGGCACCGAAATCAGCTTTGATCGTGCGCTTCAGTACAACCACGACACCCCGCGCGATGACTTGTCGGCCTATGTGTCAAACATGAGCCGTAATATCACAGTGTCGAGTGAAGATGGCGATGCATCGGCCGTACATCATCGCGGTCATGTCATGTTCATGCACAGCGATGACGTCGATGTCCGTTATGCCGCGTTCGACGATCTTGGTCGGACCGACAAATCCATCGCCGCGTTTGATGGCAGCTCTGCGGGATCGCTTGATGCGGACAGCAATGTGAAAGGTCGGTATTCCTTCCACTTCCACAAGACCGGGACCGACGATCAGGACGATCCGGCGATGGCTGTTGGTAACGCTGTCAGCGGCGGCCCTGGCTGGGGTTTTGTACACCACTCCAGCAATGCCAACTTCACCGACAACGTTGCGTTTGACGTCTTTGGTGCGGGTTTTGCGGCAGAGAGCGGCGACGAAACCGGTGTTTGGGTTCGCAACATGGCGATCAAATCCGAAGGTATCGGTTTTGGTGATTGGACGGCGAAAAACCAGACAGATGTGGATCGGCTTGATACAGGCCGGACCGGCGATGGCTTCTTCTTTGCTGGTCGGCTTGTCGAAGCGGCAGAGAACGTTGCCGTCAACACAACGAATGGGTTTGTCTGGATGCACCGCAATGCACTGGATGCGCCAACGGCGGGTCTGGATCAGCCAGAAATCGGCTACGGTTTTGATACCATGCCCACTAACCTGACGCCCATCCAGGGTTTCCGCGACAACGAAGTATTTGGTGCCCACACTGGCTTGATGGTGATCAAGGACAACGCTGCACAGCAGCAGCATGAACTACGCTCAGTGTTTGATGGTTTCCTGGCATGGGAAACTGCCGAAGGTGTGAACATCAGCTACACAGCACACTACACGATGCTCGACTTTGACCTGCTGGCGCCGCGTGTCGACCAGCCGGGCGTCGGGAGCATCGGTGTGAACTTCGGTGCGATGGCCTTTGACATGGTCTTTAACGGGATCAAGATGGAAGGCTTCGACTATGGCGCCTATCTCGATCAGGAATTCTTCCGTCCGGTGGCGGATGCTGACGTTGATCATATCTTCATCGATCTTGAGATGGACAACATCAATCAGGAGTTTGTTGGGTTCAACGCCAACAGGCATCACATCCTGACATCTTCTGATTTGGAGCCGGGTCGGATTGGCTTTACCCATAACGGTGATACCAGCCTGTCCGATGGCGAAGCCTTTGATCTGGGCGGCATCAAGACTGACTCGATCGGCACGCGCAATCGGGAGTATGATGGTGATCCGCTGGCGTTGGAGTTCTATGCGCAGATTGCACAGATCATCACGACCGAAGGGTACTATCGAACAGAAGATGGCCGAAACGTAGTAGTTGTCGAGGATTTCATTGCGGATCGCGCCACAGGTGAGATCACGAAATTCGCTCACATCGTCACAATCGAAATGACCGAAGCGCAGTTGCAGAACAACTGGATGCTGAACAACTACTATACCGGTGCCAAGTTTGCCGGTACGATTTCGCTGGATGGGGTCGCACCGACTGCTGTGGATGACACTGCGTCCGGACGCAGCGGTGAAAGTGTGTATATAGACGCGATCGCCAATGACTTTGATCAGGACGGTGACGCATTGCGTGTCGATGGTTTCCTCGATGCGGAATACGGCGAGGTCTACATGCAAGAGGACGGCCGTCTGTTGTACCGGTCAGACGTTGGTTTCACCGGGACGGACAGTTTCCGTTACTGGGCAACCGATGACGATGGCAACTTTACACCTGCAACTGTCACCATCGACGTGTGGTAAATGAAAGACTGCATGATACCCAGTGTCTTGGGTATCATGCAAACGCAGGTCCACTTTGGCCATAAGGCCAAGTGTTCTTGACGATCATAGTATTGAGCGTTCTTGGTGGCGTTTTCGGTATCTCGTCGTGGTCGAGGTGCAACGGAGAGTTCCGCGGCACAATGATCAGATGGGCAGTGCATTTCGAGTTTTTGTAAGTCTTTGTCTTTAATACAGAAACCCCTCTCGTTCATACTCGTGAAAGGGGTCAATCGGCCTGACCAAACCTCTGATTCAACCAAATAAGAACATATTCTCGCCAATATACGATTTCAGATTGCCGCGGAGTTCGATGAGTCTTGATGATCGAGCTAGAGAGAAACACTTGGATAGCCACATATGTCACTATTACAGAATAAAATTGCGCTTTCACTATGCCTTGCGGTGCTACCATCTACTCTTTTGGCCGATCAGGTAACGGTGTCCAGCCCGGATGGATCAATCACCATCTCGGGCGAATTGCTTTCGTTCGATGACAACGTCCTGGTCCTGAATACAGAATTGGGTGAACTTCGCCTGGCACGACAGGCCACCATCTGTGAAGGTGCGGCCTGCCCGCAGTCGTCGGTCAACCTTGATATGCAGGTTCTGGTCAACGAACCCGACACTGCGATGCTGCTGCGTCGCCTGGTTGACGGTTTTGCGCAAGAGCAGAATCTTGTTGGTCTGGCCTTCCCTGACGCGCAAGGCAACATCGCGCGTGTCGAAATTCGAGACAATGCACGGTCGACAATCGAAGGGACTGTCAACGTCTCGATTCAGCCGGGCGTTTCTGCATTTCAGCAATTGATCGCCGGCAATGTCGATATGGACATCACAACCAATGCCGTGCCTGCGAATGTTGCGGAGCAGGCCATCGCGTCCGGACAGGTTGATCCGCGTGATCCCAGCCGCGAGCGGGTTCTGGCCCTTGATGCGCTTGTTCCCGTTGTTCATCCAAGCAACCCGGTGCGATCTGTGTCGCTTGAGGAACTTGCCCAGATCGCGGCAGGCCGTATCACGAACTGGTCGGAAATTGGCGGCGAGAACGCCCCGATCCGGATGCTTCTGCCGGCGGTCGACTCTTCGTTGGATGCGGCATTCTCAGAACTGGTACTTGACCCCAACCGCGTTCGACTGCGCCGCAGTGCCGAACGGGCCGAAAGTGAAAGTCAGGCAGCAGCCGCAGTGGCTTCGGATGTCAATGCGATCACCATCACCAGCCTTTCTGGCAATGGCGACGCTGAAATCCTGCCGATCCGGCTGTCATGTGGTCCTTTGGCATATGCAAGTGACTTCGCCATCAAGGCTGAAGAATACCCGTTGGGTCAGCGTGTCTACGCTTACACCGATGCAAACCTGCCATCGTCGCAAGCCAGCTTCCTTGATTTTGCGGCATCTGACGACGCTAAATCATTGGTCAATGAGGCCGGTTATGTCGACCTGTCCATCGAACCGCAGCCAATCAGTTTGCAGGGTACCCGTATGACATCCGCGATCTTGTCTGCGGGGACGGGCGGCACGCTTGGTCTGGTGCAAAGCTTTGCACAGGATTTGGCAACGGCGGATCGTTTGTCGACAACTTTCCGTTTCACATCCGGATCTGCGCGCCTTGACAACAAGTCGCAGGGCGATGTGGAGCGTATGGTGCAGTTCCTCAATAGCGACGAAGCGAGAAACCGGGATATCCTTGTCATCGGGTTCACCGATGATGTTGGTCGCTTTGACTTGAACGAGCGTTTGGCCTTGCTGCGGGCGACCAGTGTTCGCGACGCTCTGGTCGGCGCCTTGGGTGGTGATGCCCTTGCCGGTCGCATGTCTGTATCGACGTATGGCCCGCTGGCACCTGTCGGCTGCAACGACACGGCAGACGGTCGCGAAAGTAACCGCCGTGTTGAGATTTGGCTGCGTTAATAGGTCGAAATCCGCAGAGATGCAGCCAATTGATGAACAGAACAATGCGTTCGCGAAAGTCGGCGGAGAAACCCCGCCAAGAGTTAGGAAAAAGTTGAAATGAAACGCAGAACACTTTTGGGCGGAGGCGTAGCAGCTGCCACGGTTGTGGCGACGCCCGCAATTTCCCAAGACAGGGTGAGCTTGTCGCTACTGACTGACCGCGGTGATGCGGCGTCATCACTGTCTGATCGGATCGGCGCTGTTTCCGGTGGCCGCATCAGTGTCGACGTGTCCACAGCAACCGCATCAGACACAGCCGGTTTCCTTGACCAGGTATCAGGTGGCGGAGCGGATATGTATCTGACGTCACATGATGCATTCGTGTCGCGAAACCCAGCTTTTGGTTTGTTTGCCGCGATGCCCGGCGGCATGTCACCGAGTGAACTGGAAAGCTGGGTCACCGTGGGTGACGGACGCTTCATGCTTGATTTGCTGGGAGAAGAGTTTGGTATCAAGGCCTTCATGGCCGGCGATGATGGGGCCATGCCGATGTGGGCGCGTCGTCCAATCGCAGGTCTTTCCGATCTTCAGTCCGGCGGCGTAGCTTCCTCCGGACTTGGCCTGCGGGTCCTGTCTGACATGGGTGTTCAGAATGTCGTCGATATCCTGTCTGGCGGCGATCTCTCCTCAGTCGTGGCAATCGAAGGGCTCAGCGTCGCCCAAATGACCCGGTCGGGTCTTCTTGGTGCCTTCCCACACATGATAACACCAAATGCCGGGCGGCCATCTGCAACTTTGGGCGCAGGGGTGAACCTGTCCAGATGGTCTTCGCTTTCCGAGGCGGATCAGCTTTTGATCGAACGCTGCATTATGGCGGAACATGGCGTGCAGCGTAGCCTTGCGCTCCATAACAATGTCGTTGCCCTGTCAGAGGCCGGATCGGCTGTGACGTCACACGAGATGCCCCAAGATGTCTGGGATGCACAGATTGCGAGCGCCAACACCGTTCTGGCGCAGATGTTTGATGCCGGCGATATCGCAGCAGATTCAGCAGATGCCTACCTCTTTTTCATCGGTGATGTTGCCGGATGGAGCGAGATTGGCGAAACCGCCTATTTCCTGGGCCGCAAGCAGGCATTGACCCTATGACTTACCAATTTGACAAAAAGACAACGATGGCGGCTGAAGCTGATACCTCCAAATTGTCACGACGCCGCGCTCTTTTGGGGGCTGGTGCCGCAGTGACTGGTGCCGCTGCACTTGCCACCCCGGCGATTTCGCAAGGTGCGCCGCAGATCATCCGTATGGCAACATCCTGGCCTTCCGGTCTTGGCGGTCTTGCCGATAGCGCCGCACGTGTTGCCGAAGGCATCACTGTTGGCAGCGAAGGACGTTTGAGTGTGGAGCTCTACCCGGCAGGACAGCTTGTTCCGCCGCTCGGCGTACATGACGCGGCGAGCGCTGGCGAGATCGAGATGTACCACTCAGCCGAGTATTACTTTCAGGGCAAACATCGCGGCATGAACTTCTTCACAACGGTTCCGTTGGGGCTGACATCGGTTGAGCATGCTGCGTGGTTGAAGAATGGTGGTGGTCAGGAACTCTGGGACGAGCTGAATGCTGGCTTTGGCGTTAAATCCTTGGCCGTCGGTGGAACGGGCGTTCAGATGGGCGGCTGGTTCAACAAGGAAATCACCAGCATGGCCGATTTCGAGGGCTTGACAATGCGTATGCCCGGTCTGGGTGGCCAGGTGATCACACGTCTTGGTGCCAACGCTGTCGTCCTCCCAGGTGGCGGCATTGTCGAAGCCTTGTTTGAAGGTACGATCGACGCGACCGAATGGGTTGGGCCCTATAACGATCTGCAGTTCGGTTTTCAGAAGCTGCTGTCTACCTATATCTATCCAGGTTTTCATGAACCCGGAACAACGGCAGCTGTCGGATTCAATATCGATTTCTGGAACAATCTGTCCGATGTTGATCGCGCCCTGATCGAGGCGGTAGCAGACGCCGAACTGACCTATCACACCGCCGACTACTATGGGAACAATGGTATTGCACTGGTCCAGTTGCTTGCCGAAGCAGGGGTCAAGCCAACACGTCTTCCCGACGATGTATGGAATGAATTGGCTCGCGTATCCTTTGAGGTGACAGCCAGCGTTGCGGATGACGACGAGATGGGCCGTAAGATCGTTGAAAGCTATGATGCCTACCGCGCATTGGTCGGCAATGCCGGACCGATGAGTCAGGCGGAATACCTGGCCAAACGTGGCGCGACTGATCTTTTCGCCGACGTCTAAGGCCAGACTGTTTGCTTTTGGGAAGGACCGCCCGCATGGCGGTCCCTACCCTTATTATTTGAGGCAGAGGCAAAACTTGGCCGAATCTGTCGAAAAGGAGCAGAGCAGTAGATGCTCCATTTTGGCCGAGCACTGGTCTGACCGGGCGGTGCGGCAGATGGTTTTGGGAAACCCGTCGAACTTCTATACTTTCGGCTCAAAACGCTCTATGACGACCGGCATATATCGGACATTTTTTAGTATATTTGACACCTGGTGTCGCAAAGTAGAATGGTCTCATGATTAAGACATACGCCAAGGTTCTTTCGCTATTTGACGCAAAAGAACGCCGCGGCTTTTACCTTTTGATGCTGATGATGGTTTTTGTGGCCTTTGCAGAAATCATCGGCATCTCATCTGTTTTGATGTTTCTGAACCTTCTGGCTGATCCAGATCGCGTGACCGAAAACGCGATGTTGGGCTGGATCTATGAATACTTCGCGTTTCAATCGACCTACGCTTTTCTGATTGCCATGTCGGTGGCCGTATTCTGCATTGTGTTGGCCAGTCTGGGTGTGAAGGCGCTGAGCGCATTTACATTGATCCGGTTCGCCAACATGCGTGGCTATGCGCTGGCGCGTCGCCTGCTTCGTATCTACCTCTACCAGCCCTACGCGTGGTTCCTGACCAAAAACAGCGCCGAGATTGCGCGGAATGTGTTGAGCGAGATGGATTATCTGGTCTTTACCGTGATCGTTCCGCTGCTGCGGATCATCGCAGGGACTATATCGGCGCTTGCGATTGTGTGTTTCCTGATCGTTGTCGATCCCTTGGTATCGTTGTTGTCAGCCGGGTTGCTGGGCGGGTCTTATGCCGCGCTGTATCTGGCTTTGCGCCCGATCATTCACAATGCAGGACGGCGCAGGCTGTTGGCGAGCGACCAGAAGTACAGGATCGTGGGTGAGGCGACCGGCGGCTTCAAAGAGGTCAAGTTGATGGGCTTGGAGGAGAATTACACCCGCCAATTCAAAGCACCCGCGCTTGATCATGCAAAGTATGCAGCCCGCAACCAGACGCTTGGCGAGTTGCCGCGCTATGCGCTTGAGGCGCTGACGTTTGGCATCATGCTGACCCTCATTCTCGTTTTGCTTCTGCGGAGTAGTGGTGATTTGGTCGCCATCATCCCGACGCTTGGTATCTTTGCGTTTGCGGTGATCCGCATTTTGCCGGCGATCCAACAAATCTACCACAGTCTGGTGTCTGTGCGCGGTGGCGAAGTATTACTCAACCACATCGTTGATGAATACAACGCAGATTTCCCCATCGAAGTGGCTGATATCGAGGCTGATCAGGCGGCTGGTCGACCAGCTCTGCAATTGAACGAGATGCTGGAACTGCGCGATATCGGGTTTGGCTACGACGAAGCGCAGCGGCAGGCCCTTCATCAGCTGAACATGCAGATCAAGTCGCGCACAACTATTGGCATCGTCGGTGGTACGGGTGCCGGAAAGACGACGCTGATCGACCTGATCCTAGGCTTGCTTCCCGTACAGGACGGACAAATCTGCGTCGATGGGGTTGAGATTACGGACGACAACCGGCGTGCCTGGCAAAACACCATCGGATACGTTCCGCAAGAAATCTATCTTGTCGATGACAATATTGCTCGCAACATTGCCTTTGGTGTCCCACAAGATCAGATCAACATGCAAGCGGTCGAGAAGGCGGCTAAGGTTGCCGCGCTCCATGATTTTGTCATTGATGAACTGCCCCAAGGGTATGACACAATGGTGGGTGAAAGGGGTGTGCGTCTTTCGGGTGGTCAGCGCCAGCGCATCGGGATCGCGCGTGCCCTTTATACAAACCCAAGCCTACTGATCATGGATGAAGCAACCTCAGCACTCGACAATATCACTGAGCGTGTTGTGATGGAGGCTGTTCACAATATTCGCGCCGACAAGACTGTGATCCTGATCGCGCACCGGCTGACAACGGTCAAGGATTGCGATCAAATATACCTGATGGAACATGGTCGGGTTGTGTCGAGCGGAACTTACGATGAACTGGTTAGTGGCAATGAGACGTTTCGGAAGATGGTGGAAGGCACCTGAAGCTTGGCTGGTTCAGGATCTCCACGAGGCGGGCAGTCAGCGCAGCACAAGTTCTGCACCGTAGACGGCTGCAACTGGACACCAATCACCATGTTGCCTAGTCTACATCGCATTAAAACAAGTTTATTATGACTGAAGCCACAATATGATTTCGTTCAGACCTTTGCACGGGAAGATGCGCAGCCTGTTGCGCCGGCCCATTCCCGATATCCTGTCGAAAGATGCTGACAAATGGGAAGTTGCGCCTGGCAGTCCCAGTCATGTTCCGCCAGCTATTTTTTTGCCGGATCAGATCGAGCGCATCAGGGGCACTGAGTTTTCACCACCGGACGCCGTGATCAGGTCTTTTCGCGGTGAATTTGATGTGCAGCAGGAGCCGACCTTTGGTTATCACCTTAAAAATGTCGACCTGGTAGATGGGGTACTTTACGCGGACGGGCGGCAGCGGCATTTGCGTGCGCGCACGTCGAAATCTTTGACTTACGCGGTTCCGACCGATGTGTTGCGTGGTGTGATGTATGAAAGCTGGATCGGCAACCGCTGGTTCGGCACATGGCTGCGTCAGGACTGTCTGACACACCTACTGGTGGAACCGGAAGGTCAAACCGTCACAACCGCGCCACCGCCCAAAGGTCATGTTCCGCGCTATGAAGAATTGTTGGGTATGAGGCCGTTACGCCGACAGCATGTGCATTTCGATGAGTTGGTGCTGTTCGAAGATTTGCCCAATAACGAAGGAAAAGCAGAGCGGGCCCGGGATTTACGCAAACGCATATTGGCGGGTCGCGAGGTTGCGCCTTTGCCCGGTGTGTTCATCCTGCGCGGCAGCACAGGTGACGAACGGGTTCTCGAAAACGAACGCGAGATTGCGGACCAGCTGGCAGAAACCTACGGGTTTCATGTCCTTGACCCGACGGCGGCGACCGTCGATGAAATTGCAGACGTCTGCGGAGAGGCCAAAGTCATCGCCGGGATTGAGGGCAGCCATCTCGCGCACGGTCTTGCAACGATGCCACCGGATGCAACGCTATTTGTGATCCAGCCGCCTGAACGCGTTGTTGCCACGTTGAAGATGGTGACCGACCGACAAGGTCAGGGCTTTGCATTTGTCGTCGCCGAAGGCACCGATACAAGGTTTCGCGTGGATTGGGAGGAGGTTCAGCGCACGCTGGATCTGCTGCCGCAATGATACAGGCCCCCCGATGATCACCCATCGCTTGTCTGAAACGCGCAACGAGCTGCTGTCAAACCGAACTGTGGCGGCCCAAAATACTTGTCGAATGAAGGCGCCTGTGAAATGTGTCCCGCTGTCGTGGCGACCAAGGTTGGAGGCAACCGCGTGTTCCGAGTGTTGAAGGGTGATTATGAACGTCATGGGCGGTCTCTGTTTGAGCCCGCATTTGTGTCGTTGGCGATTTACCGGTTTGGTCATTGGGCAATTCACCTCAAGAATCCGGTGGCCCGCTGGATCGCAAACAAAATATACGCCATCTTCAAAATCTTCATTCTCAACGTGACGAAAGTGTGGATTCCGCCGCAAGTCCAGCTTGGCGAGGATTTCCACATCATCCACGCAGAGGGCAGTCTGTCGCTGCACCCCGATGTGGTGATCGGGGATCGGTGTGGGGTGATGCATAACGTGACCATTGGGACCAATATGGGCGATGGTGCGCCGGTCATCGGTGATGACGTCTTCATCGGCGTGAATTCCACCGTGCTGGGCAACATCAAGATCGGTGATCGTGTGCGCATTGGTGCAAACACGGCTGTCAGCACCAACATCCCATCGGATTCCACCGTCATTGGCTCTCCGGCCAAAGTCTATCCGCGTTTGGCTATGTTCGCCAAACCGGCTGAAAAACCCGACGACAAGAAAGAAGAGCCGTGAAGATGACCGGGACGGTTTACAGACTGCTTGCCGATAATCTGCCAGCGAACGCTGAAAAGACAGCGCTTTTCGATGCAAAACGTGCGGTGAGTTACGCAGATTTCGTGTCCGAGGCAGATGTGGTGGCTGACTATTTGACGCGGATCGGGGTGCAGTCCGGGGACCGGGTCATCGTCCATCTTCGCAAGAGCATCGAAGAGGCTGTGGCTATGTTTGGCGCGGCCAAAATCGGGGCCGTCGTCGTCAACGTGAACACGCAATGGACAGCTGAGCAGCTTGGTTATGTTGCTAAGGACTCTGGCGCGCGCGCCTTGATCACAAATACCACCGCGCTGAAAGGATTGTCTGACGGCAAGATGCCAGATGGGCTCCTCGGTATTCTTGTAGAGGGCAAATCGGGCGCCGAAGGTGCGTATGATCTGTGGACCAATCAGGCTAAGACCGGTGCATCTGCGGAGGTGGAACAGGCCGATACCGAGCTGGCGATGATCATCTATACGTCAGGCTCCACCGGGATGCCGAAGGGTGTGATGCTTAGCCATCGTAATATCCGGATCGGTGCGGAAACCGTTGTTGAATACCTGGGGTTGTGTGACACGGACCGGTTGTTGTCGGTTTTGCCTTACAGCTTTGATGCGGGGCTGAACCAGTTGACAACCATGTTGTTGATCGGAGGCAGCGTGGTGCATCAGCCAGTCGTGATGCCGACCGAGGTTGTGAAGGCGATCCAGACCCACGATGTCACCGGATTTGCGGGGGTGCCGCCTCTTTGGAACCAGGTCGTCAGACTGCTCGACAAGGCGCCATCTGACCTGCCATCACTGCGGTTGATCACCAATACTGGTGGAAAAATCCCACCTGATATCCTCGAAAAGATGCCTATGGTCTTTCCGGGTGTCGATATCTTTCTGATGTATGGGCTGACCGAGGCGTTCCGATCCACATACCTGCCGCCCACCAAGTTTGCCGAAAAGATGGGATCAATCGGCCAAGCGGTCCCTAATTCGCAAGTGTTTGTCGTCCAGCATGGCAAAGGCCGCGCCGCGCCGGGCGAGCACGGCGAACTGGTGCATGCGGGTCCGCTTGTCAGTCTGGGGTATTGGCAACAGCCGGAACTCAGTCGCGAAAAAATCCGTCCGTGCCCGGAATTGCATGATCTGATTGGCGACGCCGATGTCGTCTATAGTGGCGATCTGGTGCGCGTGGATGAAGATGGTGATTTGTGGTTCGTGGGCCGCGTGGACGACATGATTAAGACCAGCGGCTTCAGGCTTAGCCCAACCGAGGTGGAGGACCTGGTATCGCGCAGCGGGCTTGTTGCAGATGTTGTGGCCTATGGTGTCGAGGATCATGATCTGGGTCAGGTGGTGCATATCGCGGTGACGACGATTGATGATTTTGATCAGACTGCCCTGACCGGCCATTGCCGCAAGGTCATGCCGCCTTACATGGTTCCGCGCCATATCCATCACTGGCAGGGTGCCATGCCCCGTACCGCCAGCGGAAAGCTGGACCGCCCCGCCATCATTGCAGAATCGAAGACCCAAAGTCACAATACGGCTTCATAACACGACCGCTTTCCATTCAAGGACTTATTGCCCATGGCGCTGACTACCCAACAGCTGATTGACTATCTCAAAGAAACGCTGAACCTTGATGACGGTATTGATGCCGAAACCGAGCTGTTTTCGTCAGGGATACTCGATTCCGTCGCCATGATGAACGTCATCGGATTTGTTGAGGAAACCGCCAGGATCGAAGTACATCCGGCCGACGTCACCCTGGATAACTTCGACACGCCATCGCGGATTGTTCAGCTTGTCGAAAACCAGTCCTGAAATGAACAGACTTGACGCGTGTCTCGCCGAGGCTGCCGAACGGTTCGGCACGCCATCCTATGTCTATTTGACCGATGCAATCGAGACGCGCATCGCCGAGATCGAAAGCACATTGGGCAGGTGGTTCAGCCTGAGTTACGCGATGAAATGCAATCCAAACCCCGGATTGCTCGAATGGCTGGCGAAGCGTGTTGAGTATGTTGACGTGTCTTCGATTGGCGAGTTTCGTTTGGCCCGACAGGCTGGCTGGGGGCCAGCACAGGCCAGCTTTACCGGACCGGGAAAGCGTGACGCCGAAATCGCAGAGGCCGTCGACGGCGATGTAGGCGAACTGGTCGTGGAAAGCGTGCACGAGGCCATCTCCGCAAACCGTGTTGCGGGCGAGGCGGGTAAGATTCAGAACATCCTGATCCGCATCGCGCCGTCCTCAGTTCCCAAAGGATTTGGCGATCACATGGCAGGTCGCCCAAGCCCGTTCGGGATTGATATTGAAGACGCGGCAGAACAATTGCCGCAGATACTGGCGCTTCCGAACTTGTCGGTGGTCGGGCTGCATATCTACTCGGGAACGCAATGTCTGAAGCCAGATGCGATCTGCGAAAACTATCGAATCTTCATGTCCGTTTTTCGCGAGCTGTGCGAAGCTTATGACATCACTCCGCAAAAGCTGGTATTTGGGTCTGGCTTGGGCATCCCTTATCACGCTGGCGATACACCGCTGGACCTAACCGATGTGGCCAGCGTTATCGGTCCCGAACTGGATCACTTCCGATCCGAGGAACGGTTTGCCAAAACACAACTGATCCTTGAGCTGGGTCGCTACCTTGTTGGCGAAGCGGGCTACTTTTTGACGAGCGTGGTCACGATCAAGGACTCTCGCGGCACCAAGATTGGTATCTGCGATGGTGGCATGAATAATCATCTGCCCGCGTCCGGACATTTTGGCATGGTCATCCATCGTAACTATCAGATGCATCGCGTCGGCGGTGGTGAGGCTGACGAAAAGATCAATCTTGTCGGTCCGCTTTGTACATCAATCGACAGGCTGGCCAGTGGTGTCATGCTGCCGCATCTAAGTGAAGGTGATATCGTTGCTGTTCATGCCAGTGGTGCCTACGGCATCACCGCCAGCCCGATCTACTTTATCAGCCACCCGGCGCCGACAGAAGTTTTGGTCGAAGGCGGCCAATTGACCGACGTCTCAAGAAAGTTCGAACTGGCACGATAAGCGAAAATGACCGCCAGAGCAGGTTACGTTCCACTCATCACACCCAAAAATGCAACCGGTTGCAAAAACACTCCATCGGCTCTAAGGTGATTCCGATAACGGTCGAAATATGTCCGGGGGGATGCAGCCGGTATGCTGCAAAATGCGCGAAACTACACTGGAGTATCTGCCGAAAGGCGCGGTCAAATGACTGAATTGGCCAGTGAAATCGGTTGTCAAATCTCTGAAGATTACAACAGTGCAGATGCATCAATGGCAGTACCAATTCGTGCACATGACCTGCATTCAAATACTAATCGCCCCACGGCGGCCCAAAACCTCGTCGAGATCGCGTGTCTGACATGGATCGCATCATGAATTGAGGTGAAATCATCGCCCCCAAAAGGGGTCCCGGTCTTTTTGTTGCGTGTGCCGGGCACGTTTTCTGGGAGGAAACCATGAAAAAACTACTACTGACCGCTGGTTTGACAGCATTGATCGGCACCACGGCGATGGCGGAAACTATCGGCGCTTCGATCGCGCGCTTTGATGACAACTTTCTGACCGTGATGCGAAACGGTATGGTTGATTATGCTGCTGGCATCGATGGCGTTGATCTACAAGTCGAGGATGCGACAGACGATGTTGCCAAGCAGTTGGACCAGATCAACAACTTCATCGCATCCGGCGTTGATGCGATCATTGTGAATGCTGTCGATACGTCAGCGACCGAGGCGATGTCGCAAGCGGCCGCGGCAGCTGGTGTTCCGCTTGTCTATGTGAATCGCGAGCCGATCAACGTCGATACGTTGCCAGACAATCAGGCGTTCGTCGCATCGAACGAGATTGAATCCGGCACACTGGCCGCGTTCGAGGCGTGCAAGATGCTACGTGCTGCCGGCAAAGCAGGGGGCGCCAATGGCTACCTGTTGATGGGTCAGTTATCCAACCAGGCCGCCGTGCAGCGGACCAAGGACGTTGATGACGTCCTCGGTATGGATATGTGCAACTTTGTCAACATCATCGACCGCCAGACCGCCGAATGGTCGCGGGACAAGGCGCAGGATCTGATGACAAACTGGCTGTCATCGGGCGAGTCCTTCGACGTGGTCTTTGCCAATAACGATGAAATGGCGATTGGCGCGATCCAGGCGATGAAAGCCAATGGGGTCTCAATGGATGATGTCGTAGTTGTGGGCGTTGATGCCACACAGGACGCGCTGGTGGCCATGCAGGCCGGTGATCTGGACGCGACGGTGTTTCAGGATGCGTTCGGTCAGGGTGAAGGATCGGTCGATGCCGCATTGGCACTGGCCCGCGGGGAAGACGTTGACCAAAAGGTCTACATCCCCTTCCAACTGGTCACGCCAGACAACATCGACGACTTCCTCAGCAAGAACTGATGAACACGGCTCTGGGCGCTCTGACGCGCCCAGAGCGCACGACTGACATCGACGACAGAGGAGCGGGTCATTGGCAGAAGCATCGCATGGTGTCGGGGGGCTGACTTACGACAAGTCCAAGCGGTCCTGGCCGAATGAACTGAACATCTTTATTGCGCTGATCATTATCATCGCCATTTTCGAGATTCTGGGGCAAGTGCTCCCCTATATGAACGGGCAGAGCTTCCTCTTCGATACGCAGGACCGGTTCAATTCAATCTTCAACGAAGCGCGTCTGAGGATCATCATCCTGCAGGTGGCCATTATTGGCATCATTTCACTGGGTGTGACGCAGGTAATCATTTCTGGTGGGATTGACCTGTCTTCTGGTCCGTTGGTCGGGGCGGCGGCGATGATCGTGATGTCCTTTGCCCAGACCGAACTGGTCAACGGTAATCCAAACCCAAAGGCCGTGTTTGGTGACTGGGCGTTTGACCTTCCGGTGATCGTACCGGTAATTGTCGGTCTTTGTTTCGGTGCATTTATTGGCGCAATTAACGGCTCGCTCATCGCATTCACGCGCATCCCGCCCTTCATCGCGACATTGGGTATGTTCCTGATCTGCCGGGGTATCGCCCAATGGTGGACCAAGGGCCAGCCGGTGTCTTTTCCCACGGAAAGCTTTGCCTGGCTGGGGTCAGGCATGATGCCGGTCGTCTGGTTTATCATGCTGGCCGTCCTGTGTCACATCGCCTTGCGATACACGGTCTACGGCAAACACACCTACGCCATCGGATCGAATGAGGATGCGGCCCGCATGTCTGGTATCAATGTCAAACGGCACAAGGTGCTGGTCTATATGATCGCATCGATGCTGGCGGCGTTTGCAGCCATTATTCTGAGCTCCAAGAACCTTACCGCACAGACAGGCATGGGCCAGTTCTATGAACTTTTCGCCATTGCGATGGCCGTCATCGGCGGCGTCAGCCTGACCGGTGGGCGTGGCTCTATCATTGGTACGGTACTGGGTGCGATGGTGTTCGGGGCGATCCAGTCAGGGTTCACATACATCAAACTTGACGCCTTCTATCAGTTGATGGCGATGGGCACGATCATCATCAGTGCGGTGGTCCTTGACCAGTGGCGACAACAACGCGCAGCGTCAGCGGCCTGAGGGGAAAACCATGTCGGATATCATTCTGGAAACCCGCGACCTGACCAAACACTACGGTGGTGTGCATGCGCTGGAAGGCGCGGATTTCATCCTGAAACAAGGTGAACATGTCGCCATCATGGGTGACAATGGCGCTGGCAAATCGACATTCGTCCGTCAGATCACCGGGGTGGAACAGCGCACACGAGGTGAGGTGATCTTTGACGGCAAACCCGTCAACTTCGCGGGTCCTCTTGACGCCCGCGAGGCGGGTATCGAGGCAGTGTTTCAAACACTTGCCTTAGCTGACCACTTGGATGTACCCGACAATCTTTTCCTGGGCCGAGAAAAGACCAAATTCAACTGGTTAGGCCCGTTTCGGTTTCTTGATTACAAGGCCATGCGGCAGGACACGATCGACGCGCTGCAAAAGACTGGCGTGAAGATCCCCAACATCAACAATACAATCGAACGGATGTCGGGCGGACAGCGGCAATGTGTGGCCATTGCCCGGACAGCCAGCTTCCGGTCCAAGCTGACAATCATGGACGAACCGACAGCGGCACTTGGCGTGCAGGAAACTGCCCAAGTTGAAAACATTGTCCGTACGCTCAAGGAACAGGGCGAACCCCTGATCTTAATCAGCCATAATATGCGGCAGGTCTTTGACCTCGTGGACCGCATCATCGTGTTCCGACGCGGCAGGATTGTCGCAAATCTCAATAAGGACGAGACTGACGGGCAAGATGTCGTGGCCTATATCACGGGCGCCAAAACAGGTGCTGAATACGAAGGCGCAGCGTAGCAGAAGTGTCATTATCACAGGCTGGCCTGGTGCTTCGAAATTGGATAAAGACCCTTGAACTGACACAGGAGAACGCAGCTTGGCCGTGACACTCAAAGACGTTGCAGCCCGCGCGGGGGTGTCGCGCTCTGCGGTCTCGCGTACCTATACGGAGGGTGCGTCCGTCTCTGAAAAGACCCGTGCCAAGGTGCAAAAAGCAGCGGAGGCCTTGGGCTATAGCCCAAACGCACTGGCATCGTCGCTGACGACCGGACGAACCAAACTGATTGGGCTGGTTTCCAACAACTTCCACAACCCGATTTTTCTTGAAGTATTCGACCGTTTTACAAAGGGCCTGCAAGAGCGCGGTTTGCGCCCACTTCTGGTCAATCTTACTGACGAAGTAGATCCGGAAAACTCAATCCGTATGCTGCGCGCCTATTCAGTGGATGGCGTCATTGTGGCGTCATCGACATTGCCTGTCGCCTTCGCTGAAGGGTTCCGTGATGCCGGTGTGCCTGTAGTCCACTCCTTTGGGCGCCATTCGGCCAGCCCCAAGGTGAATGTGCTTGGCATTGACAATATCGAAGCCGGGCGCATGGCCGCCAATACGCTGATTGCGCGCGGCTATCGGCGACTGGCGTTTCTGGGCGGCCCCGAAACGGCCACATCGACCCAGGACCGGCTGAAAGGTTTCGCAGAGGTCAACAACGCAAACCCCGATGTCAAGATGACAGTCACGTTTGCCGACTCTTATTCCTTCGATGCGGGCCGCGCGGAAATGTTGCGCCTGCTGCGGGAAACCCCGGCAGAGGCCTATTTTTGCGGTGACGACGTGCTGTCGATTGGCGCATTATCGGCGATCCAGTCGGCTGGCCTGCAGGTGCCAGATGACATCGGCATTCTTGGTCTCAACGACATGGAAATGGCGGGGTGGGAGAACATCAACCTGACCACCATCCACAACCCGATCAAACAGATTATCGCCTCTTCGATCGAGTTGATTGAGGCATCATTGAAAGACGACACACGCTATCCGGAAGCACGATTATTTGCGTGTCATGTTGTCGAACGGGGTACTTTACGCCCGTTTTCATAGGCAGTTTCAACGAAACATGGGTGGTCGTGCATCCAGCCAAACGCCGTCCTTCTTCCCTGATTCAGCAACGGCGTAGACAGCCGCCATGGACCGCAGGCCATCTTCGGCGCGGGGGTAAAGGTTGGCAGCCGGGTCCATCACGCGCCCCTCTTTGCGTGCGCTGATCGCTTCGGCCAGATCGGTATAGATATTGGCGAATGCGAGCGGCATCCCTTCCGCATGGCCGATGGTGACGCGCGTTGTCCGGTCCGCCTCGGGTGACAGGTTCACCTCTCCACGTTCGATCACCTGCAGACGGCCGCCAAGTGGCATATAGTACAGCTGGTTCGGCTGTTCCTGGCTCCAGCGCAGCCCGCCAGTTTCGCCGAAAATCTGAATGCCAAGCCCATGTTGACGGCCGATGGCGATGGAAGAGGTCCAAAGCCTGCCAACCGCGCCAGCATCCATGCGGAAATTGACCATCGCGTCGTCTTCAAGCGTACGCACATCAATGCAAGAAACGGTATCCGCTGACAGTTTCGTCACCTCTTGCCCGGTGACAAAGCTGGCCATGTGCAGCGCGTGAATGCCGCAATCGGCGAACTGGGCCGACACGCCCGCCTGTGCGGGATCATAGCGCCAGCGGACGCGTGGGTTGTCCGCATCGGTGGCGTCGGCGTGGTGGCCGTGGGCAAACTCGGCGTTGACCAGACGGACCTTGCCAATGTCTCCACGGGCAATCATCGCGCGCATGTGCCGGACCAGCGAATAGCCGGTATAGCCATAATTGACTGCACAGATATTGCCGGTCTTTTTGGCAACTTCAACAATCTCCTCGCCTTCCTCGACGGTCATTGTCATGGGTTTTTCGCACAGCACGTGAAACCCGTTTTCCAGAAAGGCTTTGGTGATCTCAAAATGGGTCGCGTTGGGGGTCGCGACCGTGATCAGATCAACCTTGTCGTCGCGCCTTTTTTCGGCTTCCAGCATGTCCTGCCAACTGCCATAGGCGCGGTCATCAAGGCCAAGACGACGGCCATAATCGATGCCCTGTTCGGCACGATGGTCCAGTGCGCCGGCTGCAAAAGTGAACAGCCCGTCCAGACGCGCACCCAGTCTGTGGGCCGGTCCGATCTGGCTGCCTTCACCGCCGCCGATCATACCCCAATTCAGCACTGCCATGGCTCAGGCCCCCTCGAAACCGATGGATTGCAGATAGGCGCGGTTCAGTTTCGCATCGTCGATGGGCGATGTGTCGCCTGTCGGGTCGCAATCCTGTTCGACGGTGCACCAGCCGTCAAAGCCAGCGTCAAGCAGCACCTGCCGCACAGCCGGGAAATCAACATCGCCCTCGCCCAGATTGCAGAAAATCCCCTGTCCGCAGGCTTTGTAGAAATCTGTGCGGTTGGCCACCGCATCGGCTTTGACTGCAGGATCAATGTCCTTGAAATGCATATAGCTGATCCGGTCGATATGCCGCTTCATGAAGGCCACCGGGTCAAACCCAGCATAGGAATGATGACCGGTGTCGAAACAGATCTTGAGGATGCTGTCGTCAACCTCGTCCAGCAACCGCTCCAACTCAGGTTCAAAATCGATGAAGCCCGCCGCATGGGCGTGAATGCCCACCGTCAGCCCGTAATCTCCTGCGCCCATTTGGGCCACGGTTGCGATCCGGTCGCGGAACGCGGTCCATTCGGCACTATCCATCTGCTCGGCCTCAGAAGCACGACCAGCGGTCGGCGCGCGGCGGGGCGATATGCTGTCGATCAGCACCAGATGCTGCGCGCCATGGGCCTGCAACGCCTTGCAGGTACGCACCGCCCCATCCATGACATCGTCCCATTTGTTGGGATCGTGGAATGGGCGGAAAACAACGCCGCCGACCAGTTCCTGCCCGAATTCTTCCAGAGCATCGCCCAGAATGGCGGGGTCTTCCGGCATGAAACCAACCGGCCCCAGCTCTATCCCGGTATAGCCTGCATCGGCGTTTTCCTGCAGTACTTTGCGCCAATGCGGATTGCGCGGATCATCCGCGAATTCCACGCCCCACGAACAAGGCGCATTGCCGATCTTGATCATTCCTATCGTTCCTTATCAGTAGTCTGCGACATTGACCCAGGCCTGTTTGCGGCTGGAGTCCATGACGGCTGCGACGATGCGATTGACTTCGAGGCCTTCCGCAAAGGTCGGCCAGATATTGCGGTTTTCATGAATGGCGGTCAGGAAATCCCGCGCTTCGATGATGATCTGATCCTGATAGCCGGTGCCATGGCCCGGCCCCTGACAGAACGGCAGGTAATCGGGATGCGCCGGGCCGGTCAGGATCTTGCGAAAGCCGCGTTCGGCTTCCGGCCCTTCGGTCGTATAAAGATGGATCGCGTTCTGGTCTTCCTGATCGAACCGGATATGCCCTTTGGTCCCATGAATTTCATAGGCATAGCCCATTTTGCGCCCAGTCGCGACACGGCTGAAAAACATATGCCCCTGCACTCCATTCTCGAACCGGCACATCATTTGCGCCTGATCATCATTGGTTACCGCCTCACCCGCCCGTTCAGGATGCACGGTTTCAACGCTCGCACACAGGCTGGTAATCGGTCCGATCAGTGCGCGTGCGGCGTTGATCATATGTGGGGCAAGATCACCCATGCAGCCATTGGCATCACCCTGCCCACGCCAGCCGCCAATGGTGGGGTCCGCAAAGAAATCTTCTGTCATTTCGCCCCGGAACCATGTCAGCTGCCCGATCCGGCCCTCGGTGATCAGTTGGCGTGCAAACTGTGATGCCGGTGTGCGGATGTAGTTGAAACCAACCATGTTGATAGCATCCGCCGCCTGTGCCGCAGCGACCATGGCACGGCTATCGGCAAGGGATGCGCCCAGTGGCTTTTCACACAAGACCGGTTTGCCCAACGCAAACGCAGCCTCGGCAATGGCGCGGTGGGTATGCTGGGGGGTCGCGATAACGATCGCATCGACATCCGGGTCATCTACCAGCTTGCGCCAGTCGCTGGTGGCCCGGGCAAAACCATAGGCCTGCCTGCAACGTTCAGCAGAGTCCGGCGTGGTCGCGCAGACCATCTCCAGCCTAGGCCGCAACGCGGTGTTGAAGACAGCCCCAACTGCGGCAAACGCCACTGCGTGGGCCTTGCCCATATAGCCGCCACCGACGATTCCGATCCGTATGTCGGTCATTGCGGCGGCCCTCCCGAAAAACCAATTGCAACCGGTTGCAAAATGGTTATCTTTGGTTGCAGCGCGGGTCAACAGGAATGTTGGCCGTTTTCGGTTTCACCGCTTGGGGGAGGGCAGCTTGGGACAGGCAACCATCACATTGACGGTGGCGCAGGCCATCGTCCGCTATCTGGCCGCGCAGTATATCGAAATCGACGGCGTGCGGACCCGGGTCTGCGGCGGTGGCTTCGGCATTTTCGGCCATGGCAATGTGACGTGTCTAGGTGAAGCGCTGTACGATCATCAGGATGCCCTGCCGCTGTATCGCGGTCAGAATGAGCAAGGGATGGGGTTTGCCGCAGCCGCCTATGCCAAGGCGTACCTGCGCCGTCGTTTCATGTTTTGCACAGCCTCTGCCGGGCCGGGTACGGCCAACCTGCTGACCGCCTCGGCCCTCGCTCATGCCAACCGTCTGCCAATGTTAATGCTATGCGGCGATGCCTTTCTGACACGCCTGCCCGATCCCGTCCTGCAACAATTGGAGCATTACGGGAACCCCGCGCTGGGCCTGAACGATGCGTTCAAGGCGGTGACCCGGTATTGGGACCGCATCACGCATCCGGCGCAGATCATCCAGTCACTGCCTGCCGCGTTGAACACCATGCTGGACCCCGCCGATTGTGGCCCTGCGTTTATCGGATTGCCACAGGATGTGCAGGGCTGGACCTACGATTATCCGCTGTCTTTCTTTGAAGAGCGTGTGCATCGCATTCGCCGTCAGGCACCGGACGTGGCAGAGGTTGCCGATGCTGCCGCTGCATTGGCCGGGGCCAAACGCCCGATGATCATTGCAGGTGGCGGTGTGCAGTATTCAGGCGCGGTCGCAGAACTGACCGCATTTGCTGAGGCGCATGGCATTCCAGTGGTCGAGACGATCGCCGGTCGCGCCAACCTTCTCGATGATCATCCGCTGAATATCGGCCCGATTGGCGTGACCGGATCAGACAGCGCCAATGCAATTGCCGAGCAGGCGGATGTGATCCTCGCCATTGGTACGCGCCTGCAGGATTTCACAACCGGATCCTGGACGGCCTTTGCGCAGGATGCCCGGATCATCGGGTTGAACGTTGCCCGCCATGACGCGGCGAAGCATATGTCGCTGACCGTTGTCGGTGATGCGAAGCTGGGGCTGGATGCGCTGGGTCAGGCTTTGGACGGGTACAAGGCCCCCGATGCGTGGAAAGCGCAGGCGCAGGCTGAGCGCGCCAAGTGGGTCGATTACGTGGCCGAAAATACCCGCGTGGGTAATGGCCCAGCCTCATACGCGCAGGCGATTGGGGTCGTGAATGCCCATTGTCACAAACGTGACCGCGTGGTTGCCGCAGCTGGTGGACTACCGGCAGAGGTGACGGCGAACTGGCGCACGCTGGATATCGGGACCGTTGATGTCGAGTTTGGTTTCTCCTGTATGGGTTACGAGATCGCCGGCGGCTGGGGCGCCCGGATCGCGCAGGCCGAGATGGAGCCGGAACGGGATACCATCGTGTTTACCGGTGACGGGTCCTATCTGCTGATGAATTCGGACATCTATTCATCCGTCCTGACTGAAAAGAAGATGATCGTGCTGGTGCTGGACAATGGCGGCTTTGCTGTCATCAACAAGCTGCAGAACAACACGGGCAACGAAAGTTTCAATAATCTGATCGCCGATACACCAACGGCAACGCATCAGGTCGAGGTTGATTTTGAGGCCCATGCCCGCACAATGGGTGCCTTGGCCGAAACCGTGGATAGCCCTGCAGGTCTTGCCGATGCCTTTGCGCGGGCCAAGGCGGCCGACCGGACCTATGTGATTTGTATGAGGGTTGACCCCTATGACGGCTGGACGACCGGTGGCCATGCCTGGTGGGAGGTCGGGACACCGCATGTTTCAGACCATGAAAAGGTGACCGCCGCCCATA
Organism: Yoonia sp. SDW83-1; assembly: GCF_046762885.1. Taxonomy (NCBI): domain Bacteria; kingdom Pseudomonadati; phylum Pseudomonadota; class Alphaproteobacteria; order Rhodobacterales; family Paracoccaceae; genus Yoonia; species Yoonia sp. SDW83-1. The sequence continues at coordinate 4,818 of NZ_JBKQXO010000002.1, read as the reverse complement.
AAGAATGGGAAAGCACCCGCAGCCGTCAGCGCAAGGGGGTCTGAATGCTGCGCTTTGACGCCACGAATGCTGATCCAGTGACCATCGTTGAAGAATTGCTCAACGGGAAGGGCGCGGTTCTGATCTCGGGCCTATTCACGGACGACCAGATCGCAGAGGCGCGGCGCATCATTCACGAACATTCGGCTGAGGCGGATACCGTTACCCACTTTCAGGGGCAGGCCGCAGCCGATGGCAAACTGAACCTGCAGCGTCGGGTCTGGAACCTGCTCGCCAAGGGCGATGTGTTTTCCGACATGGCCGCACATCCGGTGATCATGACAATCCTGCGCAGGTTTCTGGGGACCGAGTTCATCATGGGGTCCATCGCGGCCAACCGGATTCTTCCCGGCGGTCCGGGGCAGGAACCGCATGTCGATTATCCCTACTGGGATTTCCATAAGGCAGAGACACATCCTGTCGGGTTGAACGGCTCTTTCCCGATGAATGCGCAGGTTTCTGTGCTGCTCGACCCGTTTACCGAGGAAACGGGCGCCACTGCCTATGTGCCCGGTTCGCAGAAAGAATTGCGCTATCCAACCGAGGCCGACAATTTCTATGACAGATGCGAAAGGATGCTGGGTGAACCCGGTGATGTCGCGCTGTTTTACGGCGTTGCCTGGCATTGCGCGATGCCGAATAAATCCAATCAGGACAGGTCGGCCGTCCTGATCAATTATCTCCCCAAATGGGTCAAGCCGCTGGAAGACATGCCAGCCGCGCTGCCTGACGATTTTATAGCCAATGCCTCGGCTAACCTGCGTCAGTTGCTGGGACTCAACTACCCTTACCCCGAGGTGCTGGATCAGGCCAAATCAGGCAACGCCGTGGGCCGCAAATGAAGCGGTTGATGGACGGCATAAAGGCCAACAATTTTGTCATCATTGGGCGGGCAGGCATGGACTTCTTTCCTGATCCACCCGGAACCAAGACCGAAGATGGCGTGACATTCACTGCCGCCCTTGGCGGGTCGTCGGCCAATATCGGTGCCGGTATCTGCAAGCTGGGCGGAAAGGCGGCGCTGGTTACCCGCGTCAGCGATGACAGTATCGGACGCTACTGTGTGAACCAGCTAAAGCATTACGGCGTCGATCCCCGCCATGTAACGCCGGTGGGTGGCGAATACCGCAACTCGCTGGCAGTCTACGAAAGCCGGATCGATGATCATCAGACGGTTATCTATCGCAACGGTGCGGCGGATTTTCAGATGAATGAGGCAGATGTGGCAGCGGTCGATTACCGCCGGTATGGCGCGCTGATCACAGCGGGCACCGTGTTTGCCGCCGAACCGTCCCGTGCTGCCACATTCAAGGCGTTTGATCTGGCCAAAGACGCCGGTTTGCCGATCATCTTTGACGTGGATTATCGACCCTATTCATGGCCATCGCCCAAGGTCGCCGAAGAGGTGTTAAGCCGGGCTGCAGCACAATGCGACATGATCGTGGGCAATGATGAAGAGTTCGGGTTCATGGCTGGGCATATCGACAAAGGGCTGAACAAGGCGCGCGCCTTGTCAGCCGACAACGCCGGTCTTGTTGTTTACAAGATGGGTCAGGGCGGCGCGATCACCTTTACCGAAGGGCGCGAAATCCGCACCGGCATCTATCCGGTCGACGCGCTGAAACCTACCGGTGCCGGTGACAGTTTCATGGCGGGGCTGATGACCTCGCTCGCTGCCGGGCATGACCTGAAGACGAGCATTTTGCGCGGGTCGGCCTGCGCGGCCATTACGGTATCAAAGCCGGGCTGCGCCCCAGCCATGCCTGACAACGCCATTCTGGAACAGTTTCTGGCCGATCATCCCGGTCCCACCGACGCATAAAGGAGCCAGCACATGCATATCGCGCCCTATGACAACCAGAACAAACCGATTGTCGATATCGATGACCCCACGGTACCCCTCAACTACTTCAACATCGTAAAGCTGAAAAAGGGTGAAGCGTTCGAATACGCCGTGCCGGGATACGAGACCTGTATCGTACCCGCGACCGGGACGGTTGATGTCGATGTCGAAGGGTTCAAGGCCGCAGCACTTGGCCACCGGGTCGAGGATGTCTGGGATGGTGAGCCTGAGGGTGTCTATGTCCCCACGGCGGCCAAGGCGGTGATGGAGTGCAAGTCTGACGAGGCCGAGGTGTTTGTCTGCGGCGCCCGTTATGACAAAGTGCTGGATGCATTCGCTGTGCGGTCAGATGAGCTGGATCTGGTGCAATACGGGTCGGACGACACCAAAACCCATCGCAAGATCAAGCATATCCTTGGCACCAAATATCATGGCAAAGTGGGTCGCCTGCTGGTGTCGGAACTTTTCACGGTCGGTGAGGGCGGTTGGTCAGGTTTTCCCAGCCACAAGCATGACACCGACCGTTTGCCCGATGAAACGCGCCATGACGAAACCTACAACTTCCGTTTCAAACCCAATCACGGGTCCGGCGTGCAGATGCTGCAACGCGAGGATGGCAAACCGGGCGATGCCTACCACATTGTCGATGGCTCGACGATCTGCCTTGATAGCGGCTATCATCCTTGCGCGGTTCTGCCGGGCTATCAGATGTATTACTTCACCATTCTGGGCGGGTTGTCCCAGCGATCCCTGATCCAGTATTTTCAGCCCAGCCACGCCTATCAGATCGAAACGATCCCGGGCATCAAAGACATGATCGCGAAGTTCAAATGACGCTCGCTACATTGGCAGAGGTGCTGCAACCTGCCATGGCAGGGGGCTACGCAGTGGCCGGTCTGGTCACGCTGGGCTGGGAGGATATGCGCGCCTTTGTCGCTGCTGCAGAGGCCGAGGAATGCCCGGTGATCCTGCAGGCCGGACCAAGCTGCCGCGCTCATACGCCGCTGCCTGTTCTGGGCAAGATGTTTCGTCATCTGGCCGAAAGTGCGCGCGTCCCAGTCGTGGGGCATCTGGATCACGGATATACGGTGGACGAGTGCAAGGAGGCACTGGATGCCGGTTTCACATCTTTGATGTTTGACGGCTCGCGCAAACCGCTAGCCGACAATATCGCAGAGACGAGGGCCATCGCCGAGATGGCGCATGGAGCGGGCATTTCCTGCGAGGGCGAGATTGGTTTTGTCGGTTACGCTGACGGCGAAAGCTCTGCCGGGACGGACCCGGAAGAAGCAGCCCTGTTCGCCCGCGAAACCAATGTAGATGCTATGGCGATCTCCGTCGGGAATGTGCATTTGCAGCAAGATAAGCAGGGTGGGCTGGATGAAGGCCGTATCGCGGCCGTTCAGGCACTAACGGACGTGCCACTGGTGATCCATGGCGGATCGGGGGTGCCGGTTGATCAGCGCAGACGCCTGGCCCGGACCAGCAATATCTGCAAGTTCAATATCGGGACCGAACTGCGCATGGCATTTGGTGATGCCTTGCGTGCAGCGGTGAATGCCGACCCGGACCGTTTTGATCGGGTGGCGATCCTGACGGACACTCATGACCCGATGGTTGCAGCAACCCGGCGGGTGTTGGCGGCATTGAAAGGATGACGAAATGCTGAATATCGGGCTTTTGGGTTGTGGGCGCATCGGGCAGGTGCATGGCGCGACGTTGCGCGGGATGAAGACAGCCCGCGCCGTGGCGGTGTCCGATGCTGTACCAGCAGCCGCACAGGCTCTGGCGGGCAGTCTGGGCGCCAAGGTGATGAGCAGCGACGACCTGCTGGCAGACCCCGCCATTGATGCAGTGGTGATCGGGACGCCAACGACCACCCATTACGACCTGATCCATCAGGCGGCCGCCAGCGGCAAGGCGATCTTTTGCGAAAAGCCGGTGGATCTGTCGGTCGACCGGATCAGGGAATGTCTTGCTGCGGTGGACAAGGCCGGGGTGCCGTTCATGACGGCCTTCAACCGGCGTTTTGATCCGAATTTCGCGCATCTCCAGCGCCAGATTGCGGATCAGGTGATTGGCGATGTGGAACTGGTGACGATCCTGTCGCGCGATCCGTCCCCACCACCGATTTCCTACATCGAAACCTCGGGCGGTATCTTTCGGGACATGATGATCCACGATCTGGATATGGCCCGTTTCCTGCTGGGCGAAGACCCGGTCGAGCTGCACGCATCCGGGTCATGTCTGGTTGATCCTGCGATTGGCGAGGCGGGGGATTTCGACACGGCCGCCGTCACGCTCAAGACGGCCAGCGGCAAGATCTGCCAGATCTCTAACTCGCGTCGGGCCAGTTATGGCTACGATCAGCGGATCGAAGTGCATGGGGCCAAGGGCCTGCTGCGCGCCGAAAACCAGCTCCAGAATACGGTGGAGCTGGCCAACGAGGCCGGGTTCCAGCGAGCAGCGACAGAGCCGTTCTTCCTCGAACGCTATGCGGCGGCCTACCGGGCCGAGATGACGCATTTCGTGGACATGATCGCGTCAGGGGGCGTCATGACCCCGTCGGGCGAGGATGGGCTGAAAGCACAGATATTGGCCGATGCAGCGACAGCCTCAGCGCAGGATGGGCAGCTGAAACGGTTCTAGGGTCAGGAGCCATAACCATACATCACGGTTGCTGTGAGTACGATTGCTGGCAGGAGGACCTTTGGACATCGATCATGGGGTGCAGCGATGTGTCTCCAGTCTTTCAGCCTGCCGAACATGATCTCAATGCGATTGTATCGCTTGCGTTCGCGTCTGTCATATCAGCGGTTTTGAAGTGAGGCTTCCGACTTGGGACACATATCCGAGTACCCCTGTCTTGCAAGTATTCTCTGAACCAATCTGTATCATAGCCGCGATCCCCAAGCAGCCATTCGACGCTCGGCAGG